>JBIJDJ010000190.1:0-5727 GCA_044344175.1 Sulfuritalea sp. | reverse complement strand
TTCGTTACCGGCCTGCCCAAGACGCGCTCCGGCAAGATGCTGCGCCGCTCCATTCAGGCGCTGGCGGAAGGTCGCGATGCCGGCGACCTGACGACCATCGACGATCCGTCTACGCTGGACCAGATCAAGGCGGCACTGGCCGGTTGATTTTCCGCTACAGGACGGGCGCCATTTCCCCGGCGTCCGTCTTTCGATCTGCTGTGAATGAACTTCAGGACGAAGGCGGGCTCCTGTCGGGCAAGGATGATGCGCCTGCGTACTTTGAGGGCATAATCAGCGCTTTAGTCCCGAGTATTGGCGCGAATCCAATATGAATGAATCGGCTCGAGTGAGAAGCAGACTGCAGGTGCGCAAACCATGACCCAGGATAAATCCTGGGACGGTGTTGAACGTCGCCAGAGCAGCGATCCCGTCTATGCAGGGCCGGAGCGACGCCTCGGCCTTTTCGCGCGAGTTGACGGTGTCCGTGAGGACCTGCTCCATCATGATCCGCTGCTGGATTGCCTGGTCGAATTGACCCGGATACACGGACGACCGAGTACCCATGCGGCACTGACAGCCGGATTGCCTCTGCCGGTCGAGGGTCTGACGCCATCGTTGTTCGTCCGCGCGGCCCAGCGCGCAGGATTTGCCAGCAAGCTGGTGCGGCGTTCCCTGGACAAGATCGATGTGGCTTTGCTGCCGGTCATACTGTTGCTCAAGGGTAACGAGGCCTGCATCCTTCTCGGTTGGGACGAGGACGGCAACTCTGCCAAGCTTTTGTTTCCGGATACGGCTCAGGGGGCAGTGTCGCTACCGCGAGAGAATCTGCAAACGCGCTATGAGGGCATCGCCTTGTTTGCCCGGCCCCATTTCCGCTTCGACCAACGCACCCCGGAAGTCGTTGAAGTGGTCCAGCGCCACTGGTTCTGGGGCGCGATCATGGAGCAACTGCCAGTCTACAAGGATATTCTCGGCGCCGCGGCCCTGGTGAATGTTTTCGCGCTGGCCATGCCGATTTTCACCATGAACGTGTATGACCGTGTGGTGCCGAACAACGCGGTCGAGACCTTGTGGATGCTGGCCAGCGGTTTGCTGCTGGTATTCGGTGTGGACTACGCGATTCGCCTGTTGCGTGGTCATTTTGTCGATCTGGCCAGTTCGCGCATCGACCTGAAGCTCTCGGCCCTGATCATGGAGCGGGTGCTGGGCATGCGACTCGCCAACCGCCCGGCTTCGGTGGGTTCGTTTGCGGCGAATTTGCGCTCTTTTGAAACCGTACGCGATTTCATCGCTTCGGCTACGGTGACAGCGGTAATTGACCTGCCGTTTGCACTATTGTTTCTGGCGGTGATTCTCTGGATATCCTGGCCCTTGGTCGCGTTCCCGATTCTGGGCATCATCGGCGTCCTGATTTACAGCTACGTCATCCAGTACAAGATGCGCGAATTGTCGGAAACGACCTTTCGTGCCGCAGCCTTGCGCAATGCGACCTTGATCGAAAGCCTGACCGCGCTTGAAACCATAAAAGCCAACGGAGCCGAAGGCCTGATGCAGGCCAAGTGGGAAAAGACGGCGGCGTTTCTGGCGCGGACCAGTGCCCGCCTGCGACTCCTGTCCTCGTCTGCGATGAATGGCGCCGCGACGCTGACGCAACTGGTCAATCTGCTGGTAGTCATTGCCGGCGTCTACCTGATCCACGAACGCTGGCTCACGATGGGCGGGCTGATCGCCTGCACCATGCTGGCTGGGCGCGCCATGGCTCCGCTGGGCCAGGTGGTGGGTCTGCTGATGCAGTTCGAGAATGCCAAGACGGCGCTTGCCGGGCTTGAAAAGACCATGACCACGCCAGGCGAACGCGCGGAAGAGAGCGCATTTATCCATCGACCGGAAATCCGTGGGGAGATCGAGTTTCGCAATGTCAGCTTCACCTATCCCGGTCATGCGCAGGAAGTTCTGCGCAATGTTTCATTCCGCATCAAGCCCGGCGAGCGGGTAGTGGTACTCGGGCGGGTGGGTTCGGGCAAGACCACCCTGCACAAGTTGATGCTCGGCCTCTATCAGCCGACCGAAGGCGCGGTGTTTCTCGATGGTGTCGATCTGCGACAACTGGATCCAGCGGACCTGAGGCGCAATGTCGGTTACGTGGAGCAGGACACTCTGTTGTTCTACGGCAGCCTTCGCGACAATGTCTCGCTGCGGGCGCCCTACGCCGACGATCTGGCTATCGTCACGGCAGCGGAAGTCGGCGGCCTGACTGAGTTCGTTAATCGGCATCCCCAAGGCTATGACATGGTTATCGGTGAGCGCGGCGCTTCGCTTTCCGGCGGCCAGCGTCAGGGCGTGGCCATCGCCCGGGCGGTGCTCCTCGATCCGCCGGTATTGCTGCTCGACGAGCCGACCAGCTCGATGGACTTCACCTCGGAGAGCCACTTCAAGGAGAAATTGAGCAGCTTCATGCAGCACAAGACCATGGTCATTGTGACTCACCGGGCGAGTCTGATTGATCTGGCTGATCGCATGATCGTCATCGATGATGGCAAGGTAGTGACAGATGGCCCCCGCCAGCAGGTGGTCGAATCGCTTCAGGCCGGTCGCATCGGGAGAGCGACATGAACTATCCGGTCCTCCTGCAACGACTGACGGGCGTGCTGAGCAAGGTTCATCGCTGGTTCGAGTCGATCCGGATCAGGATTCAACCGAGGGTCGATCGCTGGCTGGCGGATTGGAAAGAGAATCCCGACGCACCTGACGCGGATTTCGTGGAGGACGCGGATTATTTCATGATTCAACAGGAACCTCTGCGCGCAAAGGTATTGATCAAGACCATTCTGATCTCCGTCGCGCTGTTCATCATGTGGACCGCTGTTGCCGAGGTCGACGAGATCACCAAAGGCGAGGGCAAGGTGATTCCATCCAGCCAGATCCAGATCCTGCAGAGCCTGGATGGAGGAATAGTCGCGGAAATAAATGTCAAGGAAGGGCAGGTGGTGGATGCCGGTCAGATACTGCTGCGCGTCGATCCGACGCGATTCGAGTCCTCGGTGCGTGAAAATCGCTCGCAATACTTGGCGCTGACCACCAAGGTCGCGCGTTTGCGCGCGCTGGCGGAAGGCTTGCCCTTTGTTCCTCCGCCGGAAGTCCTGATCGAGGACCCGAAGACCGTCCAGGACGAGCAGCGACTGTATGAATCAGCCCGATCCAACGTCGCGGCGCAGATATCGATCGCCAGACAGCAACTGGTCCAGCGCCAGCAGGAGCTTTCGGAAATGCGCGTCAAGCGCGAACAGGCCTCGCAGGCCTACGAACTCACGGCAAAGGAGTTGGCCGTCACCAAGCCGTTGATCAATTCGGGTGCGGTATCGGAAGTCGAATTGCTGCGTCTGGAGCGCGACACTTCCCGTTTTCTCGGCGAGCGCGACATGGCGGCGGCGCAAATCTTGCGTTCGCAGGCGGCGATGGCCGAGGCTTCGCGCAAGATCGAAGAGGTTGAACTCAATGCCCGCAATGAGGTGCGCAAGGAATTGGCTGATTCGATGGCCAAACTCAATGCGTTTACCGAAGGCGGGGTGGCGCTTGCCGACAAGGTCAAACATGCTGCAATCCGTTCGCCGGTAAAGGGGACGGTCAAGCGGCTGCTGGTGAACACGGTGGGCGGAGTGGTCCAGGCCGGACGGGACCTGGTCGAGGTCGTTCCGCTCGAGGATGCCCTGATCCTGGAAGCCAAGGTGGCACCCAAGGATATCGCTTTCCTGCATCCCGGTTTGCCGGCTATGGTCAAATTCACCGCTTATGACTTCTCCACGTATGGGGGACTGGAGGCGAAACTGGAGCATATCGGTGCGGACTCCATCACGGATGAAAAAGGCAATACCTTCTTCCTCGTCAGGGTGCGTACCAAAAACTCATCGCTTGGCGCTAATCTGCCAGTCATTCCCGGCATGGTGGCCGAGGTGGATATCATCACCGGCCAGAAAAGCATTCTTTCCTACCTTCTTAAGCCGGTACTCAGGGCCAAGCAAGGGGCGCTGACCGAGCGCTGAACCCCGTGTCGTCAAGTTCACCGGGATCCTATCGCCACGTGTTTGTGTCTCCGTCAGGAGGGGTGTTGCCGCGCTGGCTGGAGGCATTCCCGAAGGCGGTTGTACTTGCGCAAGGCGCTGTTGTGGAATCCTTGCCCGTCGGTGCGCTGGTGTGGCTGCGCCTGGATGCGTCACGGCCTGCCCCGGAGCAGCTTGCCGAGTTGCACAAGGCGGTGGGCGCCGCCCGGATAATCGTGCTGGCCAACCCGCCCGACAACGAACAGGCGCTGACCCTGTTTTCTGCCGGTATTCGCGGCTACTGCAACGCTCATGCCACGGCGGCCAACCTGCGCCAGGTGGCAAGCGTGGTTCTGGCGGGCGGGCTGTGGATAGGCGAAGCCCTGATGCAGAGACTGCTCGCAGCCACTCAGGCTGCCATCCTGAAAACACCCGCGGCCGGCTTGCCGCAGGATGCGATGAGGCGAGCTGCTGCAGACCGCCTGTCGATGCTGACCCGACGCGAGCAGGAAGTCGCCCGCGCGGTTGCGAACGGATCCAGCAACAAGGAAGTCGCCCGTCAGTTGGGCATCACGGAACGCACCGTCAAAGCGCACATCGGCGCGGTGTTCCAGAAACTCAACGCGCGCGACAGGCTTCATTTGGCCTTGATCGTTAACGGCCAGCGGCCGTCCTGACCCGTATTCCGATACTGTCCTTTGGTCCAATAGCGGTCTCCGAACCCGACGGGTAGAGTGACCAGCATTCCATAGTCACGTCCGGAGGAATCATCATGGCTGAATCAGACATCGTCATCGGCAAAGTCGCATCGGTTGTGGGCCAGGTGTTCGCCAAAGGCTCGGACGGGACCGTACGCCAGCTCAAGATAGGTGATCCGGTGTACGAAGGTGAGGTGATCCAGACGGCCGCCAACGGTCGCGTCGAACTCGCCTTCAACAGTGGCGCCGCCTATTTCCTCCGCGACAAGGAAGCGGTCACGCTTGACAGCATGGTGTTCGGCGACCGGGCTGTAGATGCCAAGGAAGCCGCACTCATGCCCGGAAGTAGCGGTGAGTTGGAAAACGTCTCCCGTGCACTCGTCGAAGGAAACAGTCTTGATGAATTGCTGGAAGAAACTTCCGCAGGCAGGACGACACTGTTTGGAGGTGCGAATAATGGTCATTCCTTCGTTCAACTGCTGCGGATTGCGGAGGGCATCGATCCGTTGGGGTATCAGTTTGGGACCAGGGATGAGGAGGGGCTGGGCGAGCTTATAGAAGCCACCTGGGGCGCCAGAGGAACCACCACTACCACCACCAATGGACAGGTCATAGACACCTTCCCGCTGAGGCCGACGATCAGCGTCGCCGCCCCGGACAACAGCAACGACACCACGCCGACGATCACCGGCACCACCAGCGCCGCCGACGGCAGCACGGTGACGCTGACCATCGTCCAGGGCGCCAACAGCTACAGCGTGACGGCCATCGCCACGGGCGGCACCTACAGCGCCGACGCGCCGACGGCGTTAGTCGACGGCGGCTACACGGTGAGCGCCAGCGTCACCGACACGGCGGGCAACACCGGCAGCGCCAGCGACATCGGGTCGATCGATGTTACGGCGCCGACGGCGACCATCACGCTGTCGGACAGCGCGCTCAAGATCGGCGACACGGCGACGGTGACGGTGAGCTTCAGTGAAGCGGTGACGAGCTTTGACAACAGCGAC
>JBIJDJ010000037.1:0-18663 GCA_044344175.1 Sulfuritalea sp. | reverse complement strand
CCTTCGAGCGCACCCAGATCGACCTCTTCCACCATGTTGGTCGCGATGGCGGCAATCAGTGCCTCGTGCGGGGTATCGCGGAAAAACTCCAGCAGCATGCCGAAACCGCCGGTGGGCAGTTCGCCGTGCTCGATCGCGTCGGTAATGGCGCAGAGCGCCTCGCCTTCGACCCGCTCGCGATCGATCAGGTCCAGCGGCAGGCGGGCCGCCCACTCCGGTTTGTGCAGCACGATCTGCAGCAGCTTGTATTCGACGGAAGAGGGTACCGGTCGCTGCTTCATCTGCGCCGGTGCGTAACGGCTGCGGGCCAGGGGCTTGAGACCGCACTGGGCCTCGACTTCGGCCTGCGAGACTTGTGCGCGGTGGGCAATTTCCTTGGTCAGTTGAACCCGCAGGATCGGTGCCGACATCTTCTGCAGCAGGGGTTTCGCCGCGTGTACCAGCGCCGCGCGGCCCTCGGCGGTGCTGGGACTGGTCTGCTTGACCAGTTCGCGCAGGAGGAATTCGCTCAGGCGCGTCGCGCTTCGGGCCTGCTGCACGAAGGCCTCCTTGCCATGCTCGCGTACATACTCGTCCGGATCCTGGTTGCCGGGCATCTGCAGGATCTCGACGATCTTGTTGTCGGCCAGATGGCCCAGGCTCACTTCCATGGCCCGCCAGGCCGCCCGGTCGCCCGCGCTGTCGCGGTCGAAGCAGAACACCACGCGGTTGGCCTGTTTCAGCAGTTTTTGCACGTTGGCGTCGGTGGCTGCCGTGCCGAGCGTGGCGACGACGTTTTCGACGCCGGCCTGGACCAGACCGACCACGTCCATGTAGCCCTCGACCACCAGCACAGTGTCCTCTTCCTGGATGGCCTTGCGTGCCTGCGGCAAGCCGTAGAGTTCGCGGCCCTTTTCGAACAGCGGCGTTTCCGGAGAGTTCAGGTATTTCGGCTCGCCTTCACCGATCACCCGGCCGCCGAAGCCGATCACGTTGCCGCGCTGATCCTGAATGGGAAACATCACCCGGTCGCGAAAGCGGTCGTAGCGGCGGCCCTGCTCATTGACGATGACCAGGCCGCATTCGACCAGCGCCGGGTCGTTGTAGTCGGAGAAGACCTGTTGCAGGCCCTGCCAGCCGTCCGGGGCGTAGCCGAGGGCGAATTTTGCGGCGATTTCGCCCGTCAGGCCGCGGTTTTTGAGGTAATCGACGGCTTTCGGCGAAGCCTTCAATTGCTCGCGGTAGAAGACCATGGCGCGCCCCATCAGTTCGGTCAGCGGCGCTTTCTTGGCGCGTATCTCGGCGTTGCGCTCTTCGTGCGGAACCTGCAGGCCGGCCGACGCAGCCAGGTCCTCGACGGCCTCGATGAAGCCGATGCCGGCATGCTGCATCAGGAAGCCGATGGCGCTGCCGTGCGCGCCGCAGCCGAAGCAGTGGTAGAACTGCTTGGAAGGGCTGACCGTAAAGGACGGGGTTTTCTCGGAATGGAAGGGGCAGCAGGCGCTGTAGTTGGCGCCGGCCTTCTTCAGCGGAACGTAGCGTTCGACCACATCGACAATGTCGATGCGGGCAAGCAGTTCCTGGACGAAGCTCTCGGGGATCACCGGGGCATTATGCGCCGCTCAGTTGGAACTAAGTTTTGCCTTGACGAGCTTCGAGACTTCGCCCATGTCGGCGCGACCGGCCACCTGGGGCTTCACCAGCGCGATCACCTTGCCCATGTCGGACGGGGCTCTGGCGCCGGATTCGGCGATGGCGGCGGCGACGATCGCCTCGACCTCTGCAGCGCCTAGTCCCTGCGGCATGTAGCCGACGAGCACGGAAGATTCAAACTTTTCGACATCCGCCAGATCCTGGCGCTTGGCGGCTTCGTACTGGGTGATCGAGTCCTTGCGCTGCTTGAGCATCTTTTCGATCACCGCAATTACCGCCGCGTCGTCGATCTCGATCTTGTCATCGACCCGCTTCTGCTTGATGGCGGCGCGCAGGAGGCTCAGCGCATCCTTTTTGGCCCGCTCGCCCGCCTTCATGGCGGCTTTCCAGTCATCGTCGATACGCGTTTCGAGGCTCATGGCTATCCTTTGCAAAAGCGGCGGGGAGAAAACACAAAAACCGCCGGGAGGCGGTTTTCCTGATCAAGCGGTACAAACCATGGTTCGCTCAGAGGACGCGAACCGCGGCTGGCTCAATACATCTTCGGCGGCAGAAGCTGGCTGCGAATGCGCTTGTGATGGCGCTTGACTGCTGCCGCCGCCTTGCGCTTGCGCTCGGTGGTGGGCTTTTCATAGAACTCGCGTGCGCGCAGTTCGGTCAGCAGACCAGTCTTTTCGATGGCGCGCTTGAAGCGGCGGATCGCGACTTCAAACGGCTCGTTTTCCTTGAGGCGAATACCCGGCATTGCAATTATCCTGGAGAGGCGGGAAAGGCGCGCATTCTAAACGCTTTGCCATTGATGTCAATTCTTTCGACGCAGCGATGTCCTGCGTCAAGTCAGGCCCAATGTCGTCACCAGCCAGCGCGCCGCTTCCAGGGCGCCCCCGGCCGGTGGTACGGGCGGTGCTGGCGCCTGCCAGAGCCGGTTCAGTGCATCAATGAAGTTTCCCTTCATCAACTGGTCGCGGCTCAGGGCTTCCGCGCGGGCGTGGGCGGCGAGCCAGGCTGCGAAGCAGGAAGTTTCCGGCCAGTCCTTGCGCTCGACATACAGGATGGGGATGCCGCTGCAGGCTGCCTCGACGAAGGTGCCGTAGCCGGGTTTGGTGATCACCGCATCGACGCTGGCCAGCAGGTCGGTGAAGCTCAGGTCGGCGATGTCAAATCCACGCACATCCTCGCGGGTGACTTGCCATTCGCCCGGCACCAGCCAGTTCACCCCGGGTGTCCGCGGCCAGTCTTCCAGCGGAAGACGAAACTCCATACCGCCCATGGCCAGCAACAGCCAGCGCTCACTGTCGTCCAGATCCAGCATTTGTGATACTCGCAAACGATCGCGGCGGCCAATCCCGGCGATTGGCGCGATTTCGTGGCGCCGCTCGATGCCGCTCATCGGCAGCCCGGGGCTGATGCACAGGAAGCCGGTTGCGCTGTTGTAAGCAGCCAGCATCTGGGCATGGATGTCAGCGGCCCACGGCTCGTCGCCGAAATAATGGGCGAAGAGATCCGCCCAGTTCAGCGAACACAATCCGGCGGCGGGAATGCCGGCCGCGGCGGCGGCCGCGAGCGGCAGGTAGGCGACGTTGCTGAGCACCGCGTCGACCCGCTGCCGGCGGAGCCAGTCCGCCTCGGCCGCGACCCGTTGCGGCCAGTCGGCGTGAAACTCGCGATAGCGCTGCGCACTCGCAGCGAGGTCGATATCCACCGCGTTGTGCATGACGAAGCCGAAGTCGCGCGCTTCGGCCAGGTACTCGAAGTCGACAGCGATGCGATGTTCGAGCCGCTCGCGCGAAATCGCGCTGCGCACCGTCAGGCGCAACGTCGGCACCAGTGAAGCAAGGGCATCCAGCACCGGTGCGGTCTGTGCCAGGTGGCCCAGGCCGTGGGCCGAGATATCGACCAGCAAATGCATTCGGGTCAGCCGGGAAGCTTGAGGCGACGTGCGACGCGCTTGTCGACAAAACTGCGTGCGGCAAATTCCGTCGCGCCGGCCGTCTGCGCCGCTTCGACGAGCGCTTGATCAAAGGTCGCCGCACAGGTGACGATGTCGACATCCGGATGCAGCGCCCGCAAGCGGGCAATCTCCGGCAGCGCGTCGCGCCGGCCGAGATCGATGACGATGCAATCGGGCGGCTCGGTGCTGGTCCTTGCCAGCATGGTGACGCCGGCCGCCGACCAGACGTGGGTCAAGCGCAGGCGCGTGGTCAGGTCGTGACACAGGAGCAGAATCCTGGTTTTGGCCGCATCGCTTAGCGTCGTTGAAGCCGACGTTAGCCGGCACTGAAGCTTCGTTTTCATTTTCTTGATGTGGATCCGGATCGCCGTGTCGTCAGCGCCGACTTTCGGCCGGACGGTCGTGGGCGATTATAGTCAGCCGGTAGAATGCCGCCGATGAAAGTGCTCGGCATCGAATCCTCCTGCGACGAAACCGGCGTCGCGCTCTACGACACCGGACGCGGCCTGCTCGGCCATGCCGTGCATACCCAGGTGGCGATGCACGAGGCCTATGGCGGCGTGGTGCCGGAGTTGGCCTCGCGCGACCACATCCGCCGTCTGATTCCGCTGCTGGAGCGCGTACTGGCCGAGGCGCACTGCACGCGCGGCGACATCGATGCCATCGCCTACACGGCGGGCCCGGGGTTGGCTGGCGCGCTGCTGGTCGGGGCGAGTTTTGCCGAAGCGCTGGCGCTGGCGCTGAATGTTCCGGTGTTGCCCGTGCATCACCTCGAAGGCCATTTGCTGTCTCCACTGCTCGCCGACGATGCACCCGCGTTCCCTTTCGTAGCCCTGCTGGTATCCGGCGGGCATACGCAGCTGATGCGCGTGGCGCGCGTCGGCGACTACGATCTGCTCGGCGAATCGCTCGACGATGCCGCGGGCGAGGCCTTCGACAAGACGGCCAAGCTTCTCGGACTCGGTTATCCCGGCGGGCCGGCGCTGGCGCGGCTGGCCGAGTCCGGCACGCCGGGCCGGTTCAAGCTGCCGCGGCCGATGCTCGCCAGCGGCGATTCGTCCTTCAGTTTTTCCGGGCTGAAGACCGCGGTATTGACCGCGGCCCGCGCGCAGGAACTCAGCGCAACCGACAAGGCCGACCTCGCTGCGGAATTCCAGGAGGCGGCGACCGAAGTGCTGGCGGCCAAGGCGGTGGCGGCGTGCCGCCAGCACCGACTTTCTTCCCTGGTCGTGGCCGGCGGCGTCGGCGCCAATCTACGCTTGCGGCAGCGGCTGGATCAGTCCATGGCGAAGATCGGCGGGCGGGTGTTCTATCCGGCGCTGGAGTTGTGTACCGACAACGGCGCGATGATCGCCTTCGCAGGCGCCCAGCGCCTGCTGCAAGGCGCAGCGCCGGATCGCGGCGGCGCCTTCGCGGTGCGGCCGCGCTGGCCGCTGGCCGAGCTTTTCTGAACGTCCGGCGCCGCTTAACTGCCCAGCAGTTTTCCGATGTGCAGCACGCGCGCGCTCAGCGAGCGCATCAGCGCGATGCCGAAGGCCGGCCGTGCCTTGACCATGTCGACGAATTGATCCTTGCCGACCAGCAGCCAGGCGCTGTCGGTTTCCGCCGTGGCGGTAGCGGAACGACCGGAGCGGTCGACTAGCGCCATTTCGCCGAATGCGCCGCCCGGACCGACATGCTCGATCACCCTGTCGTCGACCGAGATTGCGATGCGGCCTTTGGTCACGACGAACATGCAGGCGCCCACGGCACCCTTGGTGACCACGATCTTGCCGGCGGCGGCGGTGGACGGCTTCGGGTCGCCGAGTTCATGCTGCAATTCGGCGAGCATCGTCTTGTCCAGCGTGTTCCGGTGTTCCAGCACCTCGATTGAGGTCTTTTTTGCGGCGGCCAGTCGCGCCACGCCGCGGCGCAGGCGCTGGGCCATGACGCTCATCAGCATCAGGGCGAATTCGGGGATTTTCTGCAAGGCGTGCTGGAACTGCTTTTCGTCGAGCGACAACACACGGCAATTCTTGCGCGCGGTGGCCGTCGCGCTACGCGGGGCTTCGGCGATCGCCGCCAACTCGCCGAATATCTCGCCGGGCGGCACCAGGTCCAGCGGCTTGCCGGCCCGGGTGAGCATCACATCGCCATCCAGCAGCAGGTAGATGCGGGCGCCCTTGGAGAAGAGACCCGAGGCCTTGTCGTTCTCGGCAAAGATCTGCTTGCCGGCGGGAAACTGTTCCAGGGTACCGCCGAGCTTGAAGAATTCCAGCGCGAGCCTGGGTTCGTAGAGTGAAGCCGGCTCGCCCTGCGGGGCCGGCCTTGGCGGGGGTGGCGGTGGCGTTTTCGGTCCGCCGGAAAAGTCCAGATCATCCATGGGATCGCATCCTGAAAAATGAGACTGGGGAACTGGAGCCCATTATAAAGGGGGGCCGTGGCGCGGCTTCTTCGGGCCGCCGATGCGTCCTTCGCTACCGGCCAGCAGCTTGCGGATGTTGCTCTTGTGGCGGTAGATCAGCACGGCGCACATGACGGCGACCACCACGGTGATTTCGATTTTTCCGAGCAGCCACCAGGCGAGGATTGGCGCGGCGGCGGCGGCGGCCAAGGCCGCCAGGGACGAATAGCGCGTGAAAACGACCACGGTCAGCCAGATGCCGGCGCTTATGCCCGCCAGTGCGCCGGAGAGACCCAGCAGCACGCCCAGCGCCGTCGCCACTCCCTTGCCGCCGCGAAATCTCAGGGTAAAGGGAAACACATGGCCGAGGAAAGCCGCAAGGCCTGCGACTGCAATCGCCGTCTCGCCAGCGCCGACCTTTGCCGTGATGAACATGGCCAACCAGCCCTTGGCCGCATCGCCGAGCAGCGTCAGCAGGGCCGCGGCCTTGCTGCCGCTACGCAGCACATTGGTGGCGCCCGGATTACCTGAGCCGAAGCTGCGCGGATCGGCCAGGCGAAACACGCGCGACACGATGACGGCAAAGGGCACGGAGCCGAGCAGGTAGCCCAGCACGGCAGAAACAAGCAGGTTCATTGCGGATTCCCTAGAATGGGCTGCATTGTAAAGGAGCATTGCGATGGCCCATCCCCCATCCCCTTCCCCGTGGGAAGGGGTGACGACAGTTCAGCCGCTTTGCGGCTTCCGAGTTGTTGACTTCACGCCCCCTTGGGGCGGCCCGGCGGAGACGTAATGGACTTCATTTTCATCGACGACATGCGGGTCGACGCACACGTCGGGATTTTCGAGCGCGAGAAGGCGGCGCCGCAGACGCTCGAGATCAGCCTGACCTTCGGCGTGCCCGACGCGGCGGCGCAGGATGACGACATCGACAAGACCATCCGTTATGACGCAGTGATTGATCGCATCCGCGCCGAACTGGCGGCGCGCCACTTCAACCTGCTGGAGACGCTGGGGGAATACGTGATCGGCCTGCTGTTGAACGAGTTCGGGGCACCCTGGGTCAAGATCAGCATCGCCAAGATGGGCATCATGAAGGGCGTGCGTCGCGTCGGGGTGCAGATCGAACGCTCGCGATGACGCCGCTGCCCGGGGCAGTGCGGCGTTCGCGCTAGTTTTTAAGCGCGCACTCGACGATCTTCGGCTGCAGCACGCGCAGGATGTCGTGCGGATGGACGCCGACCAGGTAACCGCGGCGGCCGCCGTTGATGTAGATCAGCGGCAGGTCGAGGATGGATTTTTCCAGATGCACCGGCAGTTGTTTCTTGGTGCCGAAGGGCGAACAGCCGCCGACCATGTAGCCGGTATGGCGCAGGGCGTCTTCCGGCTTGCAGGGACCGACTTTCTTGACGCCGATCTGGCGCGCCAGCTCCTTGGTGGACACCTTGCGATCACCGTGCATCAGCACGATCAGCGGTTTTGCATTTTCGTCTTCCATCACCAGCGTTTTGACCACCGCATGCTCGGCCACGTTGAGCTCGCGCGCCGACACTTGCGTGCCGCCATGCTCTTCGTACTCGTAGAGATGGTTGGAATGGGCGATGCCGTGCTTGTGCAGGAACAGGGTCGCCGGGGTTTCGGGAGCCGAATCTTGGTTGCGGGTTTCGTGTCTCATGGCAGGAATTCTACGCCTCCCGCCAGCATGTCGAGCGTCAGCCGCGCGGGTGATGCTGGTGATGCAGTTGCTTCAGCCTTTCGCGGGCGACGTGGGTGTACACCTGCGTTGTCGAGATGTCGGCGTGGCCGAGCAGCAGTTGCACCACGCGCAGGTCGGCGCCGTGGTTCAGGAGATGCGTGGCGAAGGCGTGGCGCAGCACATGCGGCGAAATGCGCTGCGTCGGAATGCCGGCCTTCAGTGCATATTTCTTGACCAGGCTCCAGAACATCTGCCGCGTCATGCCGCTGCCGCGGGTGGTGACGAAAACCGCATCCGATACATGCAGCCCGAGCAGTTCGGCACGCGCTTTCGTGATGTAGCGCTGCAGCCACTCGGCGGCGATCTGTCCGAGAGGTACCAGGCGCTCCTTCGAGCCTTTGCCCATTACGCGCACCACGTTGTCGTTGAGGCTGACCTCGAACAGGCGCACGCCGACCAGCTCAGAGACGCGCAGGCCGGTGGCGTAGAGCAGTTCGAACATGGCGCGGTCGCGCAGCCCGAGGGGGGTATCCACGTCGGGTGCGCCCAGCAGGTTTTCCACCTGCTTCTCCGAAAGCGTTTTCGGAAAACGCTGAGTCGTGCCGGGTTTGTCGATGTTGAGCAGCGGATCGACGTGCAGCCGGCCCTGGTCCAGCAGCCAGCGGTAACAGCGGCGCAAGGTCGCCATCAGCCGCCGCTGGCTGGCCGACTTGACGCCGCCGGGGCGGGCGTGCAGGAAGGCGAGATAGGCATTGATCGCCGTCTCGTCAGCGCCGACTATCGTGGCATTTCTTTTTTCCAGCCAATTGGAAAACAACGCAAGGTCGCTGCGGTAGCTCGCCAGCGTGTTCTTCGAAAGGCCGTCAGCGAGCCACAACGCGTCGACGAATTCGTCGATGAGCGCGGTGTCAGATTCTTTCATGGGTCAACAGCCAGCGCTTCACATCGAGCAGGAAACCGTCGCGCTGCCGCGCGAAGCCGCCCAGCCCCTGATTCGCCGCGACCACGCGATGACATGGCACGACGATCGGATAGGGATTGGCGCCGCAGGCATTGCCCACCGCGCGCGGGCCGCTGTGAATCGCGGCGGCGACCTCGCCATAGCTCATGGTCCGGCCGGAAGGAATCGCGGCGACTGCGTTCCACACCCGGCGCTGGAAATGCGTCCCGGCGGGCGCCAGCGGCAGGCCGAGTTCGAATCTGGAGTCTTTCAGCCAGGCGCGCAACTGGCGCACGGCTTCCTGCGCCAGCGGCGTTGTTGGCGTGACTTCGGACTGCAGCTCCAGATAGTCGATGCCGGTGATCTCGTCGGCATTGCATTCGATGCCGATGCTGAAACCGGGTGCGGACAGGATGGCGGCGTAGGGCTTCATGGCGGGCACTCCCTGATTTCGATCACCGCGTTATTGTCGATGCCCGGCAGCAGATCCGCAAGCGGCTGACACACCGTGGCCGTGCATAGCGTGTAGCCGGCGGCATGCGGGGAATGGGTCAGGCGCAGCACGGCCTGTGGCGGCAAAGCGGGGCGGTAATGCCAGACGCCGTTTTTGAGCACGCTGCCCGCCGGTGGCTCCATGCCGGCGCCGCTGCCGCGGATGCGCGCTTCGTCGATGACCAGAGTGTGGCCATCGATGCGCCAGTCTTCCTCCCAGCGGATTTTTTCGATGGAATGGATCCATGTCAGGGTGAAGGCGTCGATGGCAAGCACGGCGGAGACCGCGCCCGCGGCGAGGCACAGCATCAGGAGTTCCCGTCGGGACGCACCGCGCTGGCGTTGGCGGAACGGCGACTGCGCAGCAGGTGCCAGATGACGAAGATCGCGCTCATGCCGAAGCCGATTTCATCAGTCAGAGGAATCGCCGCGACCAGCATGAAGGCCGCCACTGCGGCGAAGGCGCGTTCGACCATGTTGAGCGGCGCGAACAGAAAACCGATCGCCGCCGCGCCCCACAAGCCGATTGACAGCACGGCCTTGAACACGATGTAGACGACGGCGACCATGGTCCAGTCGCCTTGCAGCATCAGCGCCGGTTCATAGACTGCCATGTAGGGGATGACAAAGCCGGCAATCGCAATCTGCACCGCCTTCCAGCCGATTTTCATCGCCGACTCCTTGGCGATCGAGGCGGCGGCGAAGGCGGCCAGCGCGACGGGCGGCGTCAGGTCGGCCATGATGCCGAAGTAGAAGACGAACATGTGGCTGACGATCAGCGGCACGCCGAGCTTCAGCAGGGCCGGCGCGGCGATGGAACTGGTGATGATGTAGTTGGGAATGGTCGGGATGCCCATGCCGAGCACGAGACACACGAGCATGGTCAGCACCAGAGACAGGAACAGGCTCTTCTCGCCGACGCTGAGGATGAAGCCGGCGAAGCTCGATGCCGCACCCGTCAGCGTTAGTACGCCGATGATGACACCGACGATGGCGCAGGCCACGCCTACCGGCAGTGCCTGGCGCGCGCCGTCGACCAGGCTCATGCGCAGCAGGTGCAGCGTCTTGATGCCACCCTTGATGGCAAAAGTCTGCGCCACCAGCGCGGCGATAAGCGCCAAAAGCGGATAGACCCCCCAGGTTTCCATGTTCTTGACGAAGACCGCGGCCGTTAGCCCCAGCGCCAGCCAGAACACGTAGCGGAAGGCGGTGCCGGAGACGCGCGCGGCAATTGCGGCGCCGAGGATCAGCACGGCCGTCAGCACCAGCCCGATCATGCCGGCGAACATCGGCGTGAAGCCGTTGAACAGGGTCCATACCAGAACCACCAGCGGCAACAGCAGATACCAGTTGTCGCGCATCGCATGCCAGGGGTTGGGGCATTGCTCTTTCGGCAGGCCGACCAGGTTTTTGCGCCCGGCTTCCAGGTGAACCATCCAGAAGGCGGTGACGTAGTAGAGGATTGCGGGAATCGCCGCCGCCTTGACGATCTCCGAGTAGGGTACGTTGATGTTCTCGGCCATGATGAAGGCCACCGCGCCCATCACCGGCGGCATGATCTGGCCGCCCATCGACGAGGTGGCTTCGACCGCGCCGGCGAAGACGCCCGAGTAGCCGAACTTCTTCATGAGCGGAATCGTGAACTGCCCGGTGGTCAGCACGTTGGCCACGCCCGAACCGGAGATGGTGCCCATCAGGCCCGAGGAGATCACAGCGACCTTGGCCGGGCCGCCCTTGGTGTGGCCGACGAAACCCAGGGCCAGCGAGTTGAACAGGTTGATCATTCCGGCGTGTTCGAGAAACGAGCCGAACAGGATGAAGAGGAAGATGTAGGTCGCCGAGACCAGCGTCGGGATGCCGAAGATCCCTTCGGTGCCCAGCGCCAGCTGGTTGATGATCTGGTCGAAGCCGTATTCGCGGTGTCCGAGGCTGCCGGGCAGCAGATGGCCGAGGACGCCGTAGAGCAGGAAGCTGCCGCAGACGATGGGCAGGGCCAGGCCGAGGATGCGCCGCGCCGCCTCGAAACACATGATGACCAGCGCGGTGCCGACGAAGAGGTCGGCAGTGCTCGGATCGCCCGAACGCTGGATCAGGTCGGCCTCGAACACCCAGTGGTAGGTCGACAGTGCCAGCGCGCCGAAGGCCAGTACCGTGTCGCCGGCGCCGACTTTCGAGAGCCGGCCGCCCCTCTTGAAGGCCGGATAGAGGATGAAGGTGATGCACAGCAAAAAACCGACATGCAGGCTGCGGATCACCAGGCTGGAGAGCGGATGAAAGGCGGCGACGATCAACTGGTAAGTCGAAAAAGCCAACGCCAGACCGTTGAGCGCGGTCAGCCAGCCGTCTCCGAGCCGGCGCTGTACGCCGTGCTCGGAGAATTCTTCTGCGCCGCGGTCGGGAGCGACGCTGTGATCAGTCACGGTGCGCGCGCCGGCATTTAACGTGAAGCAACATGTTCGGAGCGACTGGTGATAGTCGAGCGCAGCGAGCCAACCAATAGCCTCCCTGCGAGGGGGCGAGGCGGGGTTTCGCAGCGCATGTGCTGCGTAGCGGATGGGAGGGACGGGCCTTCAATTCGCCTTTCGCGTGTTTCATCATCTGCGGGTGGCTCTCGCTGCCAAGAGCGTTACTTGATCAGCCCGACTTCCCTGTAGTACTTTTCGGCCCCCGGATGCAGAGGAGCCGGCGGCGCTTTCGCTGCGTTTTCCCGGGTGATGGCTTTGGCTGCGGCGTGGGCCGCCTGCAGGTCGGGCAGGTTGTCGAAGATGGCCCTGGTCATCTTGTAGGCAGCGTCGATGGAGACACCTTCGTGGCTGACGAGGAAGTTCTGGATCGCCACCGTGGACACCGCCTCGGTTTGGCCGTTGTAGGTGTTGGCCGGCACCGTGCCGGCCTGGTAGGCGGCTTCGCCGATCTTCGCCACCACATCGGCGGGCACCGAAACGATGACGATCTTCACCGACGTGGCGAGGTCGCGGATGGCGGCGACGCCAAGGCCGGCGGAGATCAGCGTGGCGTCGAGCTGGCGGTTTTTCATCAGTTCCACCGATTCGCCGAAGGGCAGGTATTCGACCTTGGCGAAATCTTTATAGCTCAAGCCGGCACCCTTGAAAATGGCCCGGGCGTTGAGTTCGGTGCCAGATTTTGGTGCGCCGACGGCGATGCGCTTGCCCTTGAGGTCGGCCAGGGTCTTGATGCCGGAATCGGCGTTGGCGACGATCTGGATGTAGTTGGGATAGATGGCCGCGATGGTGCGCAGCTTTTTCAGCGGGGCCTTGAAGCCGGCCTCCTCGTCACCCTTCCAAGCATCGGACAGCGAATCGCCGAGAGAGAAGGCGATTTCGCCGCGTCCCGCCTGCAGCAGGTTGAGGTTCTCCACGCTGGCCTTGGTTACCTGCGCCGAGGTCTTGGCGCCGGGCATGGCCTTGCCGTAGATCTGCGACAGGGCGACGCCCATCGGGTAGTAGACGCCCGACGTGCCGCCGGTGAGGACGGTGACGAACTCCTCGGCGTGGGCGCCGGCGGAGAGGGCCAGCGCGAACGCGCCGAGCAGCAGGGTGCGGACTTTCTTCATGGGTAATTCCTCCGGGGTGTGGGTTCGTTGTAGGGCGGAGCTTACAACACTCGGCAATATGATTAAGACAGGGGGTGAGCTTCATGACAGAATCGTGTTTCGACAGATTGATGCAGAGTAGTCAATGAAACTGCCAAAGCTGGAAAACCCTGCCGGCGATTTCTGGGGCGGCTTCGCCGCCATGCTGGTTGCCTTGCCCTCGGCGATTGCTTTCGGCGTGACCATTTATTCGGTCCTCGGTACGGCCCATGTCGCGCTCGGCGCGCTGGCCGGCATCCTCGGCGCCACCGCGATCGGCATTGTCGCCTCGAGTTTCGGCGGCACCAATCGCCTGATTTCCGCCCCCTGCGCGCCGGCCGCGGCGGTCGCGTCCGCCTTTGCCATCGAGGCCGTGCGCAGTGGCGCGCCGGTGGATACGACGCTGCTGTTGCTGACCCTGCTGGGTTTGCTCGCCGGTCTGATGCAGGTGGCATTCGGCCTCCTGCGCCTGGGGCGCCTGATCAAGTACATGCCCTACACGGTTGTCAGCGGTTATCTGTCCGGGGTCGGGCTGATCATCATCGCCAGCCAGGTGCCGAAGCTGCTGGGCACACCCAAGGGCTTGCACTTCTGGGCGGCGCTGGGCGCACCCGAGCAGTGGCGCTGGCAGGGCATCGGCGTCGGCGTGGTGACCATCCTGGTGATGCTGGGGGCACCGCGGCTGATAAAAGCGGTGCCGGGCGCCGTACTCGGGCTGGTGGCAGGTATTGCCGCCTACTTCGGCCTTGCCCTGCTCGATCCCGCGCTACTGAGCCTGCAGGCCAACACGCTGGTGGTCGGCGCACTCGACGGCGGCGGCGGCGGCAGTTTCTTCGCCGGTCTGGCCGTGCGCTGGACCGCGATCGCCGACGTCAGCCTGCAGCAGTTGCAACTGCTGGTGATGCCGGCACTGACCCTGGCCGTGCTGCTGTCGATCGACACCTTGAAAACCTGCGTGGTACTCGATGCCATGACCCGTTCGCGCCACGATTCG
This sequence comes from Sulfuritalea sp., assembly GCA_044344175.1. GTDB lineage: Bacteria > Pseudomonadota > Gammaproteobacteria > Burkholderiales > Rhodocyclaceae > Sulfuritalea. The sequence continues at coordinate 4,983 of JBIJDJ010000037.1, read as the reverse complement.
AACCGCGAACTGATCGGTCAGGGCCTCGGCAACCTGGCTTCGGGCGCCATCGGCGGGATTCCCGGCGCCGGCACCATGGGGGCAACCCTGGTGAATATTTCGGGCGGCGCCAGCAGCCGCTTCTCCGGCATGGTCGAGGGCGTGCTGGCGCTGTTCGCTTTCCTGCTGCTGGCAAACTTCATCTCATGGATTCCGGTGGCCGGGCTGGCCGGCATCCTGATCGTGATCGGGGTGCGCATGATCGATCGCAACAGCCTGCATTACCTGAAGTCGCGGTCGACCATTCTTGATTTTGCGGTGATTGCCGCAGTGGTCGGCACGGCACTGACGGTCAGCCTGATTGCGGCATCCGGCGTCGGCATCGTGCTGGCTGTATTGCTGTTCATCCGTGAGCAGATCGGCGGTTCCATCATCCGCCGCAAACTGCTCGGCAACGAGACTTTCTCGAAACGCATCCGCACCCACGAGGAAATGGAAATCCTTACGGCCCACGGCGATCGCGCGGCGATCATCGAGTTGCAGGGCAGTCTGTTTTTCGGCACCGCCGACCAGCTTTACCTGTCCATGGAGCCGGAACTCAAGACGCGCGACTTCCTGATCCTCGACATGCGCCGCATCCAGACCGTCGATGTCACCGCGGCGCATTTGCTGGAACAGGTCAAGGACATGCTGGCCGAGCGCCACGGTTTTCTGATCTTTAGCGCAATTCCGCTGACCCTGCCGTCGGGGCGCGACATGAAGCAGTATTTTGACCAGGTCGGCCTGATTCGCCAGGACAGCCCGGTGCGCGTCTTTCCATCCCTTGACGACGCCCTGGAGTGGGTCGAGGATCGCATCATCCATGAAACGGTGTGTTTGCGCGACGAAGAGGTCGCGCTGGAACTGCATGAAGTCGAGCTGTTTGCCGGACGCAAGGAACAGACGCTGGCCGCGCTCGAACAATGCATGGAAAAGCGCAGCGTGGCGAAGGGCGATAACATTTTCAAGCGCGGCGATGCCGGTGACGAACTGTTCCTGATCCGCCGCGGCGCGGTGCGCATCATATTGCCGCTGTCCGACCGGCAATCGCACCACCTCGGCACCTTCGGTCGCGGCGCCTTCTTCGGCGAAATGGCCTTCCTCGATGGCGAGGCGCGTTCCGCCAACGCGGTCGCGTTTACCGATACCGAACTCTACGTGCTGTCGCGCCGCGCCTTTGACAAGTTCGCCGAAGATCACAAGAAGCTGGGCCTGCGCCTGATGGAAGGCATCGCCAGCGTACTCGCCAGCCGGCTGCGCTATACCAACGCCGAGTTGCGGGTGCTCGAGTTCTGAGCGAGGTCGAAGGGCTCACCGCGAACGGTACCTGTCTTGCCGGAACGCGCCACTGATCCAGGCTGCGCTAGATGACCCCGGTCGCCCGCAGCGCGGCGATGTCCTCAGCGCTGCGTCCGAGTTCGCGCAGAACGGCTTCGGTATCCTGGCCCAGCAGCGGCGGCGCACGCCGGTAGTCGATCGGCGTGGCGGAGAAGCGGATCGGGTTGGCCACCTGCGGCGCGGTGCCGCCGGCGGCGTGCGGCAGATCGACGCGCAGGCCGCGATGCAGCACCTGCGGATCGGCGAAGACGGCAGCCAGATCGTTGATCGGGCCGCAGGGCACGGCGGCATTCTCGAGCAGGGCGATCCACTCGGCCGTGGTTTTCATTACCGTGGCCTGGCGCAGCAGCGGGATCAGTTCGCTGCGGTTCTCGACACGCGCGGCGTTGCTGGCGAAGCGCTCGTCCTTTGCCCATCCGGCGTGGCCGGCGATGTCGCAGAAGCGCGCGAACTGGCCGTCGTTGCCGATCGCAAGAATCATGTCGCCGTCGGCCGTGGGGAAATCCTGATAGGGCACGATGTTGGGATGGCCGTTGCCCAAGCGCCGCGGCGCCTTGCCCGAGACCAGGTAGTTCATCGCCTGGTTGGCCAGGCAGGCCACCTGCACGTCGAGCAGTGCGAGGTCGATGTGCTGGCCCAGCCCGGATTTTTCACGATGCGCCAGGGCCGCCTGGATGGCGATGGTGGCGTAAAGACCGGTGAGGATGTCGGTCAGCGCGACGCCGACTTTCTGCGGCCCGGCGCCTTCTTCGTCCTCGGCGCGGCCCGTGATGCTCATCAGGCCGCCCATGCCCTGGATCAGGAAGTCGTAGCCGGCGCGCGCCGCGTAGGGGCCGTCCTGGCCGAAGCCGGTGATTGAGCAATACACGAGGCGCGGATTGAGCGCCGCCAGGCTGGCGTAATCGAGGCCGTAGGCCTTGAGGCCGTCGACCTTGAAGTTCTCCAGCACCACGTCCGATTGCGCGGCGAGTTCGCGCACGATGGCCTGGCCGGCCGGCTGCGTGATGTCGACGGTCAGCGAACGCTTGTTGCGGTTGGTGCACAGGAAATAGGCGGCATCCGTCGTCGGCACGCCCGCGCCGTCCGCCAGCCAGGGCGGCCCCCAGCCGCGCGTGTCGTCGCCGCCCTTGCCGTTTTCTCCGGGTTTCTCGACCTTGATCACGTCGGCGCCGAGGTCACCCAGGAGTTGCGAGGCCCACGGCCCGGCAAGCACGCGCGAAAGGTCGAGCACGCGCAGATGCGCCAGGGCTGCGGTGGTCGATGGCACGCGCGGGTCGTCCGGATGAACGGCTTACTCGGCCTTGCCCAGCAGTTGCTCCTTCAGGTCGTCCTGCACCGGCTTGTCGCCGAGCCAGATCTTCAGCAGGGCGCGATAGAAATCCTCGCCGGGGATGTCGCTGCCCTTGGTGGCGCCATTGAAGGTGAGCCGCGTGCCTGACTCGGGCAGCCAGTCGATGTTCACCGACGACTTTTCCGGCGCATTGCCGATGCTTAGCATGGCGCTGCGGAACTGGTCGATCTTCGGCTGCAGGGCTTTCAGCGCCGCCTCGTCGTGGTTGTTCTTCAAGCCATCGACCATGCCGTCGACGAACTGTTCGGCGGGCAGGTCGCGCAGGGTGACGATGGCGACGCGCTTGGCGCCTTTGGCGTCGATTGCGTCGGCCGCAGCCTTTACCTTCTGCGGCAGGTAAAGCCCGATCGCATAGACCTTGAAGAAGGCGCGCTTGCGCAATCCCGCGCCATTGATCACCGTGTCGCCGGCGCCGACTTTTGTCTTGTCATCAAACTTTACGCCGGCGACTTCGAGCGCGGCCAGCGCGGGCAGGGAAAGCGTCAACAGCAGAATGGCAAGCAGCTTGTTCATTTGAGTTTCTCCTCGGTTGGTTTGCGCTGCAATCATAACGCCGATGCGGGCATGCTATCGTTGTGATATCGACAAGCGGGGAGAATGTCATGCGGCGCAGCGTGTTCGGGCTGGGAGCTTTTCTTGCGGCGGGAATGGTGCAGCCCGCCGAGCCGGTGCGCGAGGTCAATTCCGGCGCGGCGGATCGCGAAGCGGTGGCCGTCACGGTTTACAACGATGACCTGGCCCTGGTGAAGGAGCGCCGCCGGGTCGATCTGCCGGCGGGGCTGGCGCGCCTATCACTGCGCGAAGTGGCGGCGCAGATGCGTCCCGAAACGGCCCTGCTGCGCGCCGTCTCCGGGCAGCCGCTCGGGCTCATCGAACAGAACTTCGATTTCGACCTGCTGACGCCGCAAAAGCTTCTGGAAAAATACGTCGGCCGTGAAGTGACGGTGATCCGCCCGCATCCGAGCAACGACAGCGAACGGCGCGAACGTGCCACGGTTCTCGCGGCCGGACAAGGCACGGTGCTGCGCTTTGCCGACCGCATCGAAACCGGTGTGCCCGGACGCCTGGCCTTCGACAGCGTGCCGGAAAACCTGCGCGACCGGCCGACGCTTTCGGTGCTGGTCGAAGCCGGCGGCGGCAAGCAGGCCGTGGAACTGTCCTATCTCACCGGCGGCTTGGCGTGGAAGGCCGACTATGTCGCCAATCTGGCAACGGATGGCAAGAGCCTCGACCTCAACGGCTGGGTGACGCTGACCAACCGCAGCGGGGCCGCCTTCGACAACACGACCCTGCAACTGGTGGCCGGCACGGTGAATCGCGTGCGCGTGCAGGACTCGCGGGTCTATGCCATGGCAGCTCCCGCACCGGGGCGTGCCAAGGCGGCGGAGGCGACGCAGGAGGCGCTGCTGGACTACCACCTCTACAGCTTCGAGCGGCCGACTTCCATCGCCGACAACCAGACCAAACAGCTTGCGCTGCTCTCGGCCGGCGCCGTGCCGGTGCGCCGCGAATATCTGCTGACCGGCAACGAGTACTACTACCGCGACCGCCAGGCGCAGCAATTCGGCCAGATCGGCCAGAAGCTCAAGCCCGCCATCTTCCTCGAGTTCGAGAACAAGGGCGGACAACTCGGCAAGCCGTTGCCGGCCGGCATCGTGCGCGTCTATGCGCGGGACAGCAAGGGCGCGGCGCAGTTCGTTGGCGAGGACCGCATCGAACACACGGCGAAGAACGAGAAGCTCAAGCTCAGGCTGGGCGAGGCCTTCGACATCACCGCCGAGCGCAAGCAGACAAATTACAAGCGCATCGCCGACAATCTCAGCGAATCCTCATGGCGCATCGAAATCCGCAACGCCAAGGACGAAGCGGTGACGGTGAAGGTGCAGGAGCCGATGCCCGGCGACTGGGAAATGGTGCAGGAATCGCAGAAGCACACGAAGGAATCCGCGCGCGTCGCGTCGTGGAACGTGGCGGTGCCGGCGGGCGGCACGACGGTGCTGGAGTACGCCGTTCGGGTGAAGTGGTGAATTTGCGCTAAAGACAGAAGACGCGGATTTGGGTTGGGAGTTCTGCCTGCTTTGTGCCCTTATGGAAAGCTTTACATAAGTGCCCTTAGGAGACTCAGGACAAATGCGTACCCATTGCCCGGTTTACATCCTTGGATTCAACCGGTGGATGCAACACACTAGAAACTGCGTAAGCAGAAGGAGTGTTGCAGATGAAATATAGAACGCGGATTCATTACACGGATAGTCAGAAGGCGCTTATGTGGGAGC
>JBIJDJ010000188.1:0-5756 GCA_044344175.1 Sulfuritalea sp. | reverse complement strand
GTCGGCACCGTTTGCAATCAACAACTTTGCAACCTCAAGGTCGGGTTTGAGCGCCGCCATCAGCAAGGCGGTGTCACCATGCTGGTTGCGCCGATTGACGCTGGCGCGCCGGGCCAGCAGCGCTTGCAGCAAGGGCACATTGCCGGCGCGGGAAGCGATCATCAACAGCGTCGTCCCGCTTTGATCGGAGGTATTTACGTCCATTCCGCGTTGTAGCAGGCTCACCACCGTTGCCGTGTCATCGTTGTTGGCGGCAATCAGTATGTCTTCGTAGGCTCCAGCGCAGGCGATACTGATAGAACAAAACAAAAATAATGCAATCAGTAGCTTACGCATCTCTATGCAATCCGAAAAGGTTAAAAAAGTTGCTTGTCGTGGCCTGAGCCAGGTCTTCCAGACTGATACCCTTCAACTTTGCCACCTCTTCGGCGACATGACGTACCAGAGCGGGATGGTTCAGCTTGCCGCGATGCGGGACCGGTGCCAGGTAGGGCGCGTCGGTCTCGACGAGTATCCGGTCAAGCGGCACGAAGCTTGCCACCTCTTTGATTTGCAGCGCATTCTTGAACGTAACAATGCCAGAAATGGAAATGTGAAAGCCGAGGGCAAGAGCGGCCCGGGCCACGGCAAGCGTCTCGGTAAAACAATGAAACACCCCACCAACCTCGCCGGCGCCCTCCTCTTCAAGGATCCGCAGGGTATCGGCAGCGGCTTCGCGAGTGTGGATAATCAACGGCTTGCAGGTTTTCCGTGCAGCCCGGATATGGGTGCGAAGACGCTCGCGCTGCCATTCCAGATCACCTTCGAGACGGTAGTAGTCCAGTCCCGTCTCGCCAATCGCAACGACTTTCGGGTGTTTTGCAAGGCAAATCAGTGTGTCTTCATCTGCTTCCCGGCCGTCCTGAGTGTCGGGATGAACGCCGACCGCCGCGTACAAATTGGGGAAACGCTCTGTCAAAGCCAGCACAGCCGGAAAACGCTCCAGCGTTACTCCGGCGATCAGTGCCCAACCCACCTGGTTGGCTTTCATGGCGGCCAGAAGTTCTTCTTCCCGACCTTGAAAATCAGGGAAATCGAGGTGGCAGTGCGAATCAACCAGTAGCGTATTCACGATGCGGCCGGACGCAGGGCGCGCAGATAATGAGCCGCCAGGTTTTCCAGAAACAACAATTGATTCAACGGGTGGCGCGCACTGCGGCGAAACTGATTGATCTCGCGCCAGGCAGCCAGCAAGGCCTTCGGGCTGAGGCTTTGCATACCTTTGGGGCGTGGCCAGCCGTCGTGGTAGCGAAGCTCACCGGCCATGCGCTCTTGCGCCAGATCGAACAGCCAACGCTGGACCCCTTCGACCAGATTTTCCATGCGAAACAGGCCGTCACCCTTGAGCAGACCATCCCATCTGGCGGCCAGTGCGATCGGGTCGGATGGCGACGCGATCAGGGAATCCACCAAGGCATCGATCGGCGTCAGTTGGCCCTGCTCTTTCCACTGCGCCACGCGCATCGGAGCACCGCCGGCCAGATTCAGATAACGCTTGGCCTGCTTTTCAAGTCCGGCCCCAAGTAGCCAGTCAGCGGCGGCAGCGGCATCCGGGGGGCCGAAAGGTATGACCCGGCAGCGACTGCGAATGGTCGGCAAGAGTGATTTAGATCTTGTAGAAACCAATATAAAATATACACTTGACGGAGGTTCTTCAAGTACCTTAAGAAGTGCATTGGCGGCCGCCGGATTCATTGCTTCGGCCTCGGTAAGCAGTACGACACGATTGCCGTTGCGGTGACTGCCGACGAAGACGAAACCTTCGAGTTCTCGGATCTGGTCAATGCGGATGTTGCTGGAACCGCGTTTCTTGCTCTTTCCCGCGCTCTTTTCGCCGCTGCTTTCACTTCCGGCAAGTTCTACTTCGCCATCGTCATCCGGCGCAACGCGACGGAAGTCGGGATGATTGCCGGCATCCAGCCAGCGACAGGCATCGCATTTGCCGCAGGCCACCAAGCCGGGTGCGATCGATTCGCAGAGCAGAAGCGCAGCAATCTGTTCTGAGAATGCCGCCTTGCCGACCCCGACCGGCCCGACCAGGAGCATGGCGTGCGGCAGCCGGGCAAGCCCCTGCCCGAGGAGCTGCTCCTTTATCTTTTCATTCCATTTAATTGATTTATTATCCGATGGTTGCAATTATATTCTCAAGTAACTTGTTAATTGTATCCGGGGTCTGGGTGGCGTCTATCACGCGCACTCGACCGGGGTTTTCGGCCGCAATGCGCAGATAAGCCGAGCGTACTCTTTCAAAAAAAGCCCCCTGTTCCTGTTCGAAGCGATCCGGATTGGCCGTTGCGGCATGCAGGCGTTGCTGCGCAATTTCCACTGGCGCATCGAAAATCAGGGTCAGATCCGGTTGCAGGTCGCCCAATACCCATTGCGCCAGATCTTCGAGTTTTTTCCAGTCGAGCCCGCGCCCTCCTCCCTGATAGGCAAACGAGGCATCGACGAAACGATCGCAGACGACCCATTCGCCGCGGGTCAGCGCGGGCTGGATCACCTGCGCAATATGTTCCCTGCGGGCAGCAAACATCAGCAGGGCCTCGGTTTCCAGATGCATGGGTTCCGCCAGCAGCAGGGCGCGAAGCTTCTCCCCGAGGGGCGTTCCGCCCGGTTCGCGGGTGGCGACCACGGTACGCCCCAGGCTGCGCAGGTGCTGCACCATCCAGGCGTGCTGGGTACTTTTCCCGGCGCCATCGATGCCCTCAAAACTGATGAAGCGGCCCCCAGTCATGCTCGGCTAGCGCTTCTGATATCTGGCGACGGCGCTGTTGTGCTCGTCCAGAGTGGCCGAAAACACGCTCGTTCCATCGCCGCGAGCGACGAAGTACAACATGTCGCTCGGTGGCGGTTTCGCCGCGGCCTGCAGCGATGCCAGGCCCGGCATGGCAATCGGAGTAGGTGGCAAACCGGGCCGCGTGTAGGTATTCCACGGCGTATCGGCCTGCAAATCGGTCTTGCGCAGGTTGCCGTCAAAGCGCTCGCCAAGACCATAAATCACGGTCGGATCAGTCTGCAGCAGCATCCCGCGGCGCAGCCGATTGACAAAAACGGCTGCGACTTGCGACCGGTCCGCGGGCAGGCCGGTTTCCTTTTCCACGATCGAGGCCAGGATCAACAGCTCATAGGGCGTTTTGACCGGCAGGGTGCTTTCGCGCCTTTCCCATGCCGCGGCGAGTTTGGGTTGCATCGCCTTGTAGGCCCGGCGCAGCACGTCAATATCGCTGCTGCCCTTGTTGAAAAGATAGGTATCGGGGAAAAACAGTCCTTCGGGATGTGTTTCCTTTGCACCCAGAAGTGCGAGTATTTTCCCGTCGGCGAGCTTTTGCGTGTTGTGGACGAGATCGGGATGCTCGTTGAGCAAGGCACGCAACTGACGGAACGTCTTTCCTTCGACCAGGACCAGTTCACCCTGCGTGACGTCACCGCGCGTCAATTTGTCGAGCAGCGCCAGGGCCGTGAGGCCCCCTTCCACCTCATAGCTGCCGGCCTTGATCTTCGCCGAGCGCCCCATGACGCGCCCCAGCATCTCCAGTTGCCACGCCGGAAGATCGATGCCCGCGGATTCAATGACCTGAGCGGCCGAGCGCAGGCTGGCGCCTGCCGGTATCGAGAACATGGCCGGATCGGTGCGCATGGGCAAATGGCGCGTCGTAAACCAGCTGACACCCACGATCGCGGCGACAAATGCGAGAATGAGCGCCAGCAGGACAAGTTTGAATGTACGCACGATGTCTTGAATAAATATAGCGCCGGCGCAATCTGCACCTTGGCCGCGATAATAGCATTACCAAACCCTCAACCCGGACGCACCCCATGACCCAAGAATGGAATTCTTTCCTTGCTGCCCAAGGACTGGCGGCCGATGGTGGCCACTTCGGCAGCCACTTCGATGACGTCACGGACGAACTCGTCGCCGCGCGCGACAAAGCGGTGGTGGCGCCCCTGACCGACCTGGGCCTGATCCGTGTCAGTGGCGCCGATTCCGCCACTTTCCTGCACAACCTGGTGACCAACGACATCAACGGCATCGCGCCGGGCGACGCGCGCTTTGCCGGCCTATGCACGGCCAAGGGACGCCTGCTGGCACTGCTACTGGTCTGGCGCGACGGCGAAGATTTCCTGTTGATGCTGCCGCGCGAAATCCTTCCGCCGATACTGAAAAAACTGTCGATGTACGTGCTGCGCTCGAAGGTAAAGCTCAATGATGCGACGGCGGAGCGCGTCCTGATCGGCTGTTCGACCCCGGTTGCCGTGTCGCCGGCACCGACTATTGGCGATGTGCTCGCCCGACTGCCCCGCTTCGGCGTAGCCGCGATGGAAGGCGGACAGGCAATCCGGCTCGATGACACGCGCTGGCTGCTGGCAGTCGACGCAGCTTCAGCAGCGTCGCACTGGCAGAGACTTGCTGCCGCAGCCCGGCCGGTGGGGCTTGCAGCATGGCAGTGGCTCGAGATCGCCGCCGGGCAACCGCGTGTGGTTGCGGCCACTCAGGAAGCTTTCGTGCCGCAGATGCTGAACATGGAACTGCCTGCCGTGGCAGGGGTAAGTTTCAGCAAGGGCTGCTATCCGGGCCAGGAAATCGTCGCCCGCACGCAGTACCTGGGCAAGGTCAAGCGGCGCACCTACCGCGCCAGGCTGGCTGCGGCACCCTCGCCCGGTGCCCACGTCTATGCGCCGGAAACCGGCGACCAGCATTGCGGCGCGATTGTCAGTGCGGCGCCCTCCCCGGCCGGGGGCTTCGAGTGCCTGGTCTGCGTCCAGATCGGCGCCGTCGAAGCCGGTGAAGTTCATGTCGGCGCACTTGCCGGCGAGCGCCTGGAGTTTCTGCCCCTGCCCTACGCAATAGCCTGACGCTAACGCTCATGGCCGCGAGAGCCACCCGCCGATGATGAAACACGCGAAAAGCGAATTAAAGGCCCGCCCCTCCCATCCGCTGCGCGGCCCACGGCTGGCTTTGCACAGCCAGCCGGCTGCGGCGGCGCAGCGCATGCGCTGCGAAACCCCGCCTCGCCCCCTCGCGGGGAGGCTATTGATTGGCTCGCTGCGCTCGATATCACCAGCGACTCATCCTGTTGTTTCACGTTAAAGATGTGCCTCATCCTCGTCGCCTGGCGGGTTCATCCGGGCTACCCCCTCGTAGTGGCAGCGAATCGCGACGAGTTCTTCGCCCGGCCGACGGTGCCGGCCGCCTTCTGGAAAGACGCCCCGCAGGTACTCGCAGGGCGTGATGGCGAAGCCGGCGGAACCTGGATGGGCGTCACCCGCGCGGGACGCTTCGCCGCCCTGACCAATTTTCGCGATCCGGCGCAGAATCGCAGCGGCGCACCCTCGCGCGGCGCGCTGGTGGCGGAATTCCTGACGGGAAGCGAAGCGCCGCAGGACTATCTCGAACGCATTGCCGCACGCGGCAGCAAATACAACGGCTACAACCTGCTGGCAGGCGATGGCGAAACCTTGTGGTGGTCGTCGAACATGGGCGGTTCGCCGCGTCAGCTTGAGCCGGGTGTCTATGGCATATCGAATCATCTGCTGGATACGCCGTGGCCGAAAGTCGGCGCCGGCAAGACGGCGCTGGCGCAGGCGCTGGACCGGCTGCCCGACGATCGGGCGCTGTTTGCGCTGCTGCAGGACGACGGAGTTCATGCCGACGAGCACCTGCCGCAGACGGGAATTCCGCTCGACTGGGAACGCCTGCTCTCCTCGGCCTTCGTCAA
>JBIJDJ010000187.1:0-5757 GCA_044344175.1 Sulfuritalea sp. | reverse complement strand
CGGCAGTTCAGGGAAGCGGGACTCCTCTCCCGCGACAGTCTGCCAAGGTACGAGGCCGCGCTGGCCATTGCCGACCGTCGATCCAGTTCATGGATTGCGGAGGGAATCATCGTTGCCGTGGCTATCGTCCATTCAGGCGTCGTCATGCGAGTCGTCATCTCGCTCAGCGGTTCGAGTTGGGAAGGCGCCATGGTCGGCGGCCAGGCCCAGCTATCGTGGGCCGGCACCGTGGTCCGCTACGTGAGCAACCCCCTTTTCCTGTTCCTGACCCTGCGCTGGATCTGGTGGTTTCTGGTCTGGGGTGGGCTGCTTTTCCGCATCTCCCGGCTGCCGCTGCGCCTGATACCGGCTCATCCGGACCGCGCGGCCGGGCTCGGCTTTCTGGCGGTTTATCCCAGCGTGTTCAGCGGCTTTTCCTTCGCTTTGAGTTGCGTGATCTCCTCGGCCATCCTGAAAGATCTCACCTTGGAGCGGCGCCCCCCGGAAATTGTGTGGTTTGTCATCGCAGCATGGCTGGCGCTCAACCTCATGTTGTTCCTCGGCCCCCTGCTCGTATTCGCCAAGCCACTGTTCGTGGCACGCGAGCGGGCACTGCTCGAGTACGGCCGCATGGCAACCCGCCAGCATGTCACCATGCATCGCAAGTGGACCGGAAAGCCCGAAGACGAGAGTCCTGCGGACTCTCCGGCCCTGCCTTCGACGGGGGAACTGAACACGACGATCCAGAGCATCCGCGAGATGGGCTACACCCCGGTCAATCGCATGGCGGTGACCCACATCGTCATTGCGGCGGGGCTGCCGTTATTGCCGGTGGTCCTTACGCTGGTGCCGCTGGACAATATCCTCAAATGGGCGCTGGGCAAGTTCCTTTAGCGATTTCAGGCTCAGTCTCGTTTCGGATTGCTTTCCATGGCAGGCTGAAGGCGCAACCTTCAAATGAGAAAAGAACGAGCGTCGAAAATTTGCAGACAGTGGTTCACCGCCTGCGGATTGGTCCTCCTCGCCACCAGCCATGCGGCACTGGCGCAAACTGCGGCCACCGACGACACGCTTGCCGGAAGCGCGGACACCTCGTCTGTCGGCAGGATCGGCCGTATTGACGACTCCCTGCGGCGCTTTACCCTGCGCCGCGTGCTCTACAAGGTGGCGACCGATCCCTATGGCGAATACTCGGACTTCAAGGCGCGCATCGAGAAGGACATCGGCATCTCGTGGTCGATGGACCTGAGCTATCTGCAGCAGTGGGGCCGGCGCGATGGCGGCAGCCCGGCCGGCCAGTGGCTGGCCATGCCACTGATCGACTGGAAGCTGTTCGACAGCAGCACCGCCGGCAGCGGCTCACTGCAACTGGCCTATAGCGCGACACGCTACAGCACGCGGCAAAGCGCTGCCGCTGTGCAAGGCAAGCTGGGCCTGATCACGCCGGTCAACGATTATGCGGAGCGGCAGAACACCTTTGCCCAACTCACCTACACCCACGCCCTGCCCGGCAACAAGGTCTCGGTAACCGTCGGTCAGTATCCGTTCTACAACTTCGATGGCAACCAGTACCTGGCCAACCAGCAGCAGAATTTCAACAGCTATGTCTTGGCGCAGAACGGCAGTGCGACCTACGCGCTGGCCGGCCTCGGCGCCTACGTCCAGGTCAACGCGACCAGCACCATCCAGTTTGCAGCGGGCCTGCAGAGCGCCAACAACATCAGCGGAGCGACCCTGTCGACCCGACACTTCGGCGACGACGGCTATTCCCGGTTCGGCTACGCGCAATGGACGCCGGCCTTCAAGGGACTGGGGGCGGCGCAGTACTCGATCACGTATTACGAGGTGCCAGGCGTTCCGCTGCAATCGCCTAGGAGCCACGGCTGGTCGCTGAACGCGGTGCAGAACCTGAACGACACCTGGGCGGTTTTCGCACGCGCCAACAAGGCTTACGACTACGTGACGACTATCCGCGCCTCTTATGCGCTGGGTGTGGCGCTGAACGATCCGCTCGGGCGCAGTACGAGCGACCAGATCGGCCTCGCCTTCGGCTACAGCGACGCGGCACCGCAGCCGACCAACCCGGCGGGCACGCGCGACGAGAAACTGGTCGAGGCCTACTGGAACTGGACCTTCGCCAAGGGTCTGCTGTTCACGCCCGGCGTGCAATACATCCGCAATCCGGCACTTGACCCGTCGCGCGACAGCGCGTGGGTGGTTTCCTTGCGTTCGACGCTCATGTTCTGAGAGCCTGTGAATAAATCTGCTGCGTGTACCGGATCGGGGCTTGGGCGGTGCTCGCTACGATTTCTTCACAAGCTCTGCGATGTTGCGAGCATGGAGCAGTCGTTTTTGCAGAATCCGGATTGAAATGCGCATATAATGCGCATACGGAGGTTTCAGATGAAAACCGCACTTGACAGCAGTACCCGGAAGCGTCCGGTCAACCTGACCCTTAGTGAAGACTTGGTGGTCCAGGTTCGCGGCCTGACCAACAACCTGTCTGGCGTGGTCGAGTCCCTGCTTGTCGATTATGTCGAACACGAGCGACAGCAGCGCCTCGCCAAGGCAAATACGGCGGACGCGACCGTCTCCATGTGGAATGCCTTCAACGCCAAACATGGCTCGTTCGCCGATGAGTATTCGCCCCTTTGACAAGACAAAATGCCCCAATTCGACGTTCATCGGAATATCGGGAAACAGCGGGAAGATATTCCCTATGTGGTTCTGGTCCAGTCATCGTTGTATGACAGTTACCGACGGCGGGTTGTCGTGCCTTTGGTGAGAAAGACCGTGCTTGGGAAAATCAGTAATCCACGCTTCAACCCGAGCTTCAGGATTGAGAAGAACCACGTGGTTCTGCATCCGCTCGAAATTGTTTCGATCGCCAACGAGCAGCTTGGTGAATACGTGGAATCCCTCGACCACGAAGGTGCCCGCATCATGGATGCCCTGGATGAATTGCTAACGCTTATGGCAGCGAGAACCACCCGCTGATAATGAAACACGCGAAAGGCGAATTGATGGCCCGCCCCTCCCGTCCTCCCCTCGCGGGGAGGCTATTGATTGGCTCGCTGCGCTCGACTATCACCAGTCGCTCCGAACGTGTTGTTTTACGTTAACCCTGGCTTGGGGATAGCAGTCCGGTTTTTACTTGCGGGCCACCGACTGTCATAGCCTTTGCGCCAAAACCTGACCTCTGGATGGCTCGTTCCGCCCTTGACCGGAAGTGAAGCGGTCGCCGATACTTGCGCCTTCGAGCCGGGAATTCCCGGCATTCATCCCGTCCTTTTGACATGAGCGAAAACAACGACATCGAGAGCAATGCCCGCGAACCGGTGCTGAGCCCGGTGGATCGCGTGTCGGAAATGCTCTTCGGCCTGTTCATGGCGCTCACCTTCATCGGCGCCGTGTCGGTCGCGGAACAAGGGAGGGAGCAAATCCGGACTCTGTTCCTGACGGCCATCGGCTGCAACCTGGCGTGGGGCCTGGTCGATGCGGTCATGTACCTGGTGCGTACGCTGGCGGAACGCGGCCGTTTGCTGACGACTGTCCGTTCCGTACAAGCCGCCCGCGATGCGCAAGCCGGGCGCAAGGTGATCGAGCAGTCATTGTCGCAGGCCGCTGCGCGCCTCCTCTCGGCGACAGAGGTCGAAGCTGTGCGCGGGCGTATCGTGGCCATGACTTCCCTGCCGGAGCAACCGGTGCTGAAAACGCAGGACCTGCTCGCCGCCCTGGCGATATTCCTGATCGTCGTCGCCTCGACCTTCCCCGTGGTACTGCCCTTCGTGCTGATCAGCGATGTCGGGACGGCGAAGAATGCCTCCCGTGCCATCTCGCTGGCGATGCTGTTTTTCGGCGGACTGGCGCTCGGGCGCTATGCAGGCTATGGCAGCTGGAAGGTCGGTTTGACGATGACGGGGCTGGGCGCGGGATTGGTCATCGCAATCAATGCGCTGGGCGGATGAAGGCAGCAGGTGATTCTTCGAGTCGCCGCAAACCGGTCGCAACAGGCTGCGTACCTTGCCTTCCGCTAAAATGCGGTTCTGATTTTTTGCAGCGAGACCCCGAATGACCGCCATTCAACGTGATCTGGCCCGCACCACACTGGCAATCCTCTGCCTTCTGCTGATGATCGCGGCCACGCTCTGGGTCCTGCGGCCTTTCCTGGCCGCCGGGGTGTGGGCAACCATGATCGTCGTGGCCACCTGGCCGATGCTCAAATCACTGGAGAAGCGTTGCGGCGGCCGGCGCGCGCTGGCCGTAACCGGAATGACGCTGGCCTTGCTGCTCCTGCTGTTCGTTCCGCTCCTGCTGGCGATCGACACCATTGTCGGTAACGCCGGGGAGATCGCCAGTCTGGGCAGGAAACTGGCCACGGCAGACTTGCCACAACCGCCAGAGTGGCTGGCTGCCGTGCCGCTCATCGGCAGCAAACTGAGTATCTTGTGGGGACAAGCCGCCGATGCCGGCTCACTGGCTCTGCTGGAAAAGGCCGAGCCCTATATGGCCGACTCCGGCCGGTGGCTTCTGACGAAGGTCGGCAGCATGGGCTTCATGCTTCTGCAGTTTCTGCTGATCGTGATCCTATCGGCCATCCTCTACGCCAGCGGTGAAGCGGCGGCGGCCGGCGTCAAGCGATTCGGCCGCCGGCTGGCCGGCGATCACGGCGAGAATTCGGTCATCCTGGCCGGGCAGGCGATCCGCGGCGTGGCCCTCGGTGTCTGCGTTACGGCGCTGGTGCAGACGGTGCTCGGCGGCATCGGCCTGACGATTGCCGGGGTTCCCTTTGCCGGGCTGCTCTCGGCGGTAATGCTGATGCTGTGCATCGCCCAGATCGGGCCCGGACTGATCCTCTTTCCCGCCGTCGCCTGGACGTTCTGGATGGGCGACACGGGGTGGGGAGTGTTTCTTCTGGTATGGAGCCTTGTCGTCACCACCATGGACAATTTCCTGCGCCCCATGCTTATCAGAAAGGGGGCAGATTTGCCGCTGCTGCTGATTTTTGCCGGCGTCATCGGCGGCCTGCTGGGTTTCGGGCTGGTCGGGATATTTGTCGGCCCGGTGGTACTGGCCGTGACCTATACCCTGCTCGAAGCCTGGGTTGCCGACGACCTGGTCAAAACGCCCGACAACTGATGACGGGTGCTCTGGCGCAGCGCTTCGACGTTTCAGATCCGGCGACTCAGGGTCTGCCCTGTGTCACCGGCTCTTTGTCACCGCGGACCTACTTGGCTCCGCCGCCAATCAATCCTTTCTTCTGCATTTCCGCTTCGACGAGCTGCGTGATCGCCTGAATCATGTCCGGGCGCGAGCGCGGATCAAGGGTCCTGGTTGTTCCCGTCCATACCGGCTTGTCTTCCGGCAGCTTGTAAAGAATGGTCTCGACCACGACGGTCGTATTCTCGACGGTGTAGCCCGGCGTCGATTGCATCACGGCATAGCCGTAGCCGTAATAGCCGCCGAAGTTTCCGTAATACGGGCTGGCACCGCCGAAGAGGGGCCCCATCGGCACAAAATTGGTTTGCGGCGGAACATAGGTTTCGGACTTGTCGACCGAAACCAGGCGCGAAACCAGCACCCCGTCGTAACCGTCCCTGACCAGCGCGGCCCGAACCTTCTCCTTGTCCGCTTCAGGCTTGTCGAACAGCGCGTAGCCTGCGGTGGCCGCGGTGCCCGGCGGCATTTTGCGGACCATCTGGTCTTCGGCGAAACGCCGCATGGTTTCGTCATTGGCCATGACGAAAACGGCGAGCTTTTTCATGGGCCCGCCCCGAT
>JBIJDJ010000146.1:0-7317 GCA_044344175.1 Sulfuritalea sp. | reverse complement strand
GTATAGTGACCTCTCCAGCCGAGGTCCATCATGTCATCTCCACTCTCCAACCGGCTTTCCGCCGAAACCTCCCCCTATCTGCTGCAGCACGCCGACAACCCCGTTCATTGGCAACCCTGGGATGAGCAAACGCTCACTCTTGCTCGCCAGGAGAACCGGCCGATCCTGCTTTCCATCGGCTATTCGGCCTGTCACTGGTGTCATGTCATGGCCCACGAATCCTTCGAGGATGAAGGCGTGGCGGCGGTGATGAACCGCCTGTTCGTGAACATCAAGGTCGATCGCGAAGAGCGTCCGGATCTCGACCAGATTTACCAGACCGCCCACCAGATGCTGACGCGGCGCAGCGGCGGCTGGCCGCTGACCATGTTCCTCTCGCCGGACGGCACACCCTTCTTCGGCGGCACCTATTTCCCCAGGGAACCCCGCTACGGCCTGCCCGGTTTTCCCGACCTCTGCGAGCGGGTGGCGGAAGCCTTTCGCGATCGCCGCGAGGACATTGCCACGCAGGCGGCGGAACTGCGCGAGGCGCTGGCCGGCACCGTACCCGGACCTGCGGCAACGGCCGCCACCTTCGATGCGGCGCCCCTGGCCGGCGCGGCAGCGCTGCTGGCCAGGGGCTTCGACAACCGCCACGGCGGCTTCGGCGGCGCGCCGAAGTTCCCGCATCCCACCGACCTCGCCTTTCTGCTGGGCCGCGCTGACGAGGCTTCGCGGCGGATGGCCTTGACCACGCTGATGCGCATGAGCGAGGGCGGCATCTATGACCAGATCGGCGGCGGCCTCTGCCGCTACAGCGTCGATGAGCGCTGGGAGATTCCCCACTTCGAAAAAATGCTCTACGACAACGGTCCCTTCCTCGCACTCTGCGCCGATGCCTGGGCGCAAAGCGACGATCCCCTCTACGCCCGGGTCGCCGACGAAACCGCCGCCTGGGTCATGCGCGAGATGCAGGCGCCCGACGGCGGCTATTACTCCTCGCTCGACGCCGACTCGGAGGGTGAGGAAGGCAAGTACTACGTCTGGGATCGCGCCGAGCTGGAGCGACTGCTCACGCCGCAGGAGTCGGCGCTAGCGACACGGCGCTGGGGCTTCGACGGCCCGCCGAATTTCGAGAACCGCCATTGGCACGCCAGGATTTCCGGCCCTCTGGACGACGCAGAAATCCCCCTGCTCGCCACCGCGCGCGAAAAGCTTTTCGCCGCCCGCGAAACCCGCATCCGTCCCGGTCGCGACGACAAGGTGCTGACCAGCTGGAACGCTCTGATGATCGAAGGCATGGCGCACGCCGCGCGCGTGTTCGGCAAGAACGAATGGCTGGTCTCGGCGCAGCGCGCGATGGACTGCATCCGCGCCACGATGTGGAAGGACGGCGCCCCGCCGCCGGGCAGCCCCAAGGCGGGGCAAGTCAATCAACCGGAGCCGCGTAGCGGCGAACAAGCGTCACCCCCGCGTGAGCGGGGGGCGGAGGCGGGGTTTCGCGAAGCACCGCTTCGCGCCGACGGAGCCGGCCGGCTGTGCAAAGCCGGCAGTGGATCGGGGGGTGGGGGCCATCTGCTGGCAACCGCCCGCGACGGCCGCGCCCATCTCGACGCCTATCTCGACGACCACGCCTTCCTGCTTTCCGCCCTGCTCGAGCTCATGCAGGCGGAATTCCGCAGCGAGGATCTGGCCTTCGCCATCGAACTCGCCGACACCCTGCTGGCCCGCTTCGAAGACCGCGAGGCCGGCGGCTTCTTCTTCACCGCCCACGACCATGAAGTCCTGATCCACCGTCCCAAAACCGGCCACGACAATGCCACGCCCGCCGGCAACGGGGTTGCCGCATTTGCCCTGCAACGGCTGGGCCACTTGCTCGGCGAAACGCCTTACCTCGACGCCGCCGAAAGAACCCTCCAGCTCTTCTGGCCGGCGATCCGCCATGCGCCGGGAGGCTTCGGCAGCCTGTTGCGGGCGCTCGAAGAAGCGCTCACGCCGCCGGACATCATCATCTTGAGAGGCCCTGCTGGTGAAATGGCAAATTGGTGCCGCACTCTCGGCGCCGGCCCACGACGGCTGGTGCTGGCCCTGCCCAACGGAATTGCCGGCCTGCCGGCGACCCTGGCCAAGCCGGAAAGCGATCATGTCAACGCATGGGTCTGTCGCGGCGTTACTTGCTCGCCACCGACGGCGAATTTGCATGAGTTGATTACTTGATCTTAAGCATTTTTTGTACGGGCCTCATTGCTTAGCATTCGTTTCGCTTTGGTTTCCGCCGGCAAACACTCTTTTATCCACAATAAGGAATTCAACATGAAATCAGTATTGATCTCCGCCCTGGTCGCTGCCGGCATTCTCGCCTCGGCCCCCGCTTTCGCCAACAAGGACCTGGCCACCAAGAGCGGCTGCATGGCCTGCCACGCAGTCGACAAGAAACTGGTCGGTCCCGCCTACCAGGAGGTCGCCAAGAAGTACAAGGCCAGCGACGAAGCCATGCTGGTTGCCAAGGTCAAGGCGGGCGGCAAGGGCGTATGGGGCCCGATCCCGATGCCGCCGAATGCCGCCGTCAAGGATGAAGATATGAAGACCCTGGTCAAGTGGATTCTCGCCGGCGCCAAGTAAGAAACGTCACGACCAGAAACAAGGCCTGTCCCGCCAATCGCGGGGCCGGCCTTTTTTATGCCTCCGCAGGAGACGGGGACGGTATCCCCCGCCGGGATGCTTCCTGTCGATTGGCAACTCGGCATTGACAAGTCCATGGAGGAAAGCAAGAATCCGTTCCTTGATCTTCCATCCGACGTATCATCCCCGATTCCCTGACCTGAACGGAGCATTGCCATGAATGTGCCTACCAAAACTCTCTCGCTTGCCGTGATTGCCGCCGTTGCCCTGATGGGCTGCGGCAAGGAAGCACCGCCCCCGCCCCCTCCGGTCCAGGCCCCGCCCCCGCCCCCTCCGATGGTGATCAAGATCGGCAGCGTGGCGCCGCTCACCGGCGGCATCGCGCACCTGGGCAAAGACAACGAGAACGGCGCGCGCCTCGCCATCGACGAAGCCAACGCCGCCGGAGTCACCATAGGCGGCAAGAAGGTCAAGTTCGAGCTGATGTCCGAAGATGACCAGGCCGATCCGAAAGTCGGCAACACCGTGGCGCAAAAACTGGTCGACGCCAAGGTCGCGGGCATTGTCGGCCACCTCAATTCCGGCACCACGATCCCTGCTTCGGCCATCTACAACCAGGCGAACATTCCGATGATTTCCGGTTCCGCCACCAATCCGGCGCTGACCGAGCAGGGCTTCAAGGGTGTGTTCCGCATTGTCGGCCGTGACGACCAGCAGGGCCCGGCGGTTGCCAACTACCTCGCAACCAACAACAAACCGAAGACCGTGGCCGTGATCGACGACGCCACAGCCTACGGCGAAGGCCTTGCCAACGAAGTCGAGAAAACTCTCAAGGCAGCCGGGGTCAAGGTTCTGCCGCGCGAAAAAGGCACCGACAAGACGGTAGACTGGAAGGCCGTGCTGACCAAGGTCAAGGGCAAGAAACCTGACGCCGTGTTCTTTGGCGGCATGGATGCCACCGGCGGCCCGTTGCTCAAGCAGGCGCGCGAACTGAAGATGACGGCGGTGTTCGCCTTCGGCGATGGCGCCTGTACTGACAAGATGGCTGAACTGGCGGGAGCCGCCGCCGAAGGTCTCATTTGTTCGCAAGCGGGGATTCCGGTGCAAGCCTCCGGCAAGAAGTTCCTCGACGCCTACAAGGCCAAGTTCAAGGTCGATCCGATTCTCTACTCGCCCTTCACCTACGACGCCGCCAACCTTCTGATCGCCGCGATGAAGAAGGCCGATTCGCCCGATCCGGCGAAATATCTGCCGGCCCTCGCAGCCAGCGACTACAACGGTGCCAGCGGCAACATCAAGTTCGACGAAAAGGGCGACCGCAAGGATGCCGAGATGACGATCTTTACCCTGAAGGACGGAAAGATCACACCCATCGCGATTCTCAAGAGCGGCAAGTCGATGACGCTCGATGAGTACGCGGCAGCTTCGGCGCCTGCTCCCGCTGCTGCTCCCGCTGCTGCACCTGCTGCTGCTCCGGCTGCTGCACCTGCTGCTGCTCCGGCTGCTGCACCTGCTGCTGCTCCGGCTTCCGCTGCACCTGCTGCTGCTCCGGCACCCGCCGCTCCCGCGAAGAAGTAAGCATCCGCTGAAACAAACGGGGAAGTCGCCTTCAGGCGGCTTCCCCGTTTTTTTGGATATACGCGCAACATGGACACCCTGCTCCAGCAGATCATCAACGGCCTCACCACCGGCAGCGTGTATGCCGTTGTCGCGCTGGGCTACACCATGGTCTATGGAGTGATTCAGCTGATCAACTTCGCCCACGGCGAAGTGGTGATGATCGGCGCCATGGTGGCCTTTTCCGTCATCACATCCCTGGCCGGCAGCGGCATGCCGCCATTGGCAATTGTCCTCGCCGGAGTCATGGCGGCTATTCCGGCCTGCATGGCCATCGGCTACCTCCTTGAACGCGCGGCCTATCGTCCCTTGCGCCATGCACCGCGCCTGGCGCCGTTGATCACCGCCATCGGCATGTCCATCGTCCTGCAGCATACGGCTCTGCTGATCTGGGGACGCAATCCGCTGGCCTTTCCGCAGATCATCGAGAACCCGAGCTTCAGCATAGGCACCGCGGCGATCAGCGCCGTGCAAATCACCATCATCCTGCTCTCCTTCATGATGATGGGCGGGCTGTCCTGGTTCGTCTATCGCACCCGTTTCGGCATCGCCATCCGCGCCACGGCGGAAAACGTCCACATCGCCAGCCTGATGGGTATCAATGCCAATCGGGTAATCGCCGCCACCTTCGTCATCGGTGCGGGACTGGGCGCCGTCGCCGGTGTGATGTACGGCTCCTACTACGGCATTGCGCACTACACGATGGGCTTCAGCCTCGGCCTCAAGGCCTTCTCCGCGGCAGTCCTGGGCGGCATCGGCAACATCGCCGGAGCCATGCTCGGCGGCATTCTGCTCGGGCTGGTGGAGGCTCTGGGTACCGGTTACGTTGGCGAACTGACCGATCTTTGTCACTGGCCCCTGGTCGGCGGACTGCTTGCCGAGCAATGTGCAGACGGCGGAAACTTCGTACTTTTCGGCAGCAACTATCAGGACGTGTTCGCCTTCCTGATGCTGATCCTGGTGCTGGTATTCCGTCCCTCCGGCCTGCTCGGCGAACGCGTCTCGGAGCGCGCATGAAAAACCACGACTCAGTTGAACCACAGAGACACAGAGCGCACAGAGAGAAGCGCCATGCAGCACGATGGGACACTTCATCGGGTAAGGATCGTCCGATTCACAAACAGTTGAACTCTTGCCTTTCTCTGCGTCTCTGTGTCGCTGTGATGAGGTTTCAAGGGTGAAAACAGCGCGCGAAAAATTCGGCCTGACCCTGGTCGCCATCGCACTGATCGCGCTGCCATTCGTTTTGGCCTCGGCAGGCACGGCTTGGGTGCGCATCACCAATTTCGCGGTGCTTTTCGTGCTGCTGTCGCTGGGCCTCAACATCGTGGTCGGCTTCGCCGGCCTGCTCGACCTCGGTTACGTGGCCTTTTATGCGGTCGGCGCTTATGTCTATGCGCTGCTGGCCTCGCCGCATTTCGGCCTGCACCTGCCGTTCTGGATCATCCTGCCGATCGGCGCTGCCGTGGCCTGTATTGCCGGCGTCATACTCGGCGCGCCGACCCTGCGCCTGCGCGGCGATTACCTCGCCATTGTCACGCTCGGTTTCGGCGAAATCGTGCGCATTCTGATGAACAACCTTTCCTCGCCGGTCAATCTGACCAATGGCCCGAAAGGCATCAACCGCATCGATTCCTTCCAGATCGGTCCGGTGAATTTCGCCGGCAGCGACACGGTAGCCGGCCTGGTCTTCAGCGGACCGATCAAGTACTACTATTTCCTGATGCTGGTGCTGCTGGCAGTCATCGTCATCAACCGGCGCCTGCAGGATTCGCGCATCGGACGCGCCTGGGTCGCCATCCGCGAGGACGAGATTGCCGCCAAGGCCAGCGGCATCAACACGCGCAACATCAAGCTGCTGGCCTTCGCCATGGGCGCCTCCTTCGGCGGCATTGCCGGCGGCATGTTCGCCGCGATGCAGACCTTCGTCAGCCCGGAAAGCTTCGTCCTCAACGAGTCGATCATGGTCCTGGCCATGGTGGTGCTGGGCGGCATGGGCAACATCTGGGGCGTGATCGCCGGCGCCGTGCTGCTCTCCTTCGTCCCCGAACTGCTGCGCTATACCGTGGAGCCGGTGCAGATGGCCCTGTTCGGCAAGCTGCTGGTCGATCCGGAAGTCCTGCGCATGCTGGTGTTCGGCCTGGCGCTGGTGCTGACCATGCGCTTCCGTCCCGCCGGCCTCTGGCCGGAAACCCGCCATCGCCGTGAACTGAGCGAGGGACGTACGTGAAGTCAAAACCCTGCAGGTTTCGCGATGCCTGACGTCCTTCTTGAAGCCCGCGCCATAGATAAGTGCTTTGGCGGCGTGCAGGCGCTGAAGGATGTCTCGCTGACCATCAAGAGCGGGGAGATCTACGGCCTGATCGGGCCGAATGGGGCCGGCAAGACCACCCTGTTCAATGTGTTTACCGGTCTTTATCCGCGCGACGGCGGCGAAGTCCTGTTTTGCGGCTCGCCCTTGCGTCTGGAAAGCCCGCACCAGGTTGCCGCCTCCGGAATCGCGCGAACCTTTCAGAATATCCGCCTGTTCGGCAACATGACCGCGCGCGAAAACGTCATGGTCGGCCGCCACGTGCGCACCCGCGCCGGCGTCTTCGGCGCCATCCTGCGCACCCGCACGGAGCGGAAAGAGGAAGCGGCGATCCGCCGCCGCGCGGACGAACTGCTGCATTACGTCGGCATTGCCGACCGCGCCGACGATCTGGCGCGGCATCTGTCCTATGGCGATCAGCGACGGCTCGAAATTGCGCGCGCCCTGGCCACCGATCCGAAGCTGCTGGCACTGGACGAACCGGCCGCCGGCATGAACGCCACCGAGACCGCGGCCTTGCGCGACCTGATCGAGGGTTTGCGCCGCGACGGACTCACCGTGCTGCTGATCGAGCACGACGTCAAACTGGTGCTCGGCCTTTGCGACCGCGTCGCCGTGCTCGACTATGGCGAAAAGATCGCTGAGGACGTACCCGAATCAGTGCGCGCCAACCCGAAAGTCATCGAGGCCTATCTCGGTGCGAGTCACTGATATGTCTTTTTCGAGCGCAGCGAGCAAGCATGGTCACCCCCGTCCCACGGATGGCTGTGCACAGCCATCCGTGGGAC
>JBIJDJ010000002.1:0-50937 GCA_044344175.1 Sulfuritalea sp. | reverse complement strand
CGCCCCGGCGTGGGGGTTCCCCCCCCCCGGGGGGGCCCGGGGGGATGGCCATCCAGTGCTTGCCGTAGTGAATCTTCAGATTCACTACGGCGGCATAGCAGCGGTCAAGGGCATTTCTTTCGCCGTCGAGGAGAACGAGATCGTCTGCCTGATCGGCGCCAACGGGGCCGGCAAGACTTCGACACTGAAGGCGCTGGCGCGCATGATTCCCTCGCACGGCGAAATTCATTACGGCAAGCAACGCATCGAGGCGCTCCCCAGCCACGACCTGATCGGCAAGGGACTGGCGCTGGTGCCGGAGGGCCGCGGCATTTTCGCCCGCCTGACGATCGCCGAGAACCTCGCCATGGGCGCCTACCACCGTAGCGATACATCCGCCATCGACGACGATCTGGAGCGCATCTACAGTCTCCTGCCGCGCCTCAAGGAGCGCGCCGCACAGGTGGCCGGCACGCTTTCCGGCGGCGAACAGCAGATGCTCGCCATCGGTCGCGCACTGATGGGCCGCCCGAAGTTGCTGCTGCTCGACGAACCCTCGATGGGCCTGGCGCCGCTGATGGTGGAGAAGGTTTTTGAAGTCGTGCGGGCGGTCGCCGCGGAGGGTATGACCATTCTGCTGGTCGAGCAAAACGCCAGGCTCGCACTGGAAGTCTGTTCGCGCGGCTACGTCATGGAAAGCGGGTTGATCACGCTGGCGGATACTTCCGCCGCACTGCTCGCGGATTCGCGTGTGCGCGCGGCCTATCTCGGCGAATAACGCCGTTCCACCATCACCAGCGCGGTGCGTCCCTCCGGGAACTTTCGCAATCAGCCCGACGCGAAGGTAAACGCGTCGGCAAAAAACTCCTCGGCCGGCAAAGCTCGCGCAACAAACTCTGTGCGCGCAGCGTCGATCATGGCCGGCGCCCCGCAGGCATACACCTGACAGGCGGAAAGATCGGCGTGGTCTTCCAGCACTGCGCGATGCACCAGGCCGCAACGCCCCTGCCATGCGTCCTCCGGCGTCGCCGCAGAGAGCACCGGCACATAGCGGATATGGCTGTTCGCTCCGGCCCAGCCTGACGGCAGGTCCGGCAGGTAGAGCCCGCTGCGGGTTCGCGCGCCCCAGTAGATTTCCATCGGGCGCCTGATGTGGTTGTGGATGGCATGCTCGACGATGGCCTTTATCGGTGCGAAGCCGGTGCTGCCGGCAAGCAGGATCACCGGTTTGGTCGATTCCTCGCGCAGGAAGAAGCTGCCGTAGGGTCCCTGAAAGCGCAGGATGTCCTTCTCCTTCATGCCGCCGAATACATGGCCGGTGAATTCGCCGCCGGCAATCATGCGCACATGCAACTGCAGGAAACCATCGTCATGCGGCGCGTTGGCGATCGAGAAGGCGCGGCGCTTGCCGTCTTTAAGAAGAAACTCGATGTACTGGCCGGCAAGAAACTGCAGGCGCTCGTTGGCCGGCAGCTTAAGGCTCAGGATGATCACGTCGTCCGCCACACGCTCGATCTTCTGCACGCGGCAGGGCATGATCTTGACCGGGATGTCCTTCGCCGTACCCACTTCGCGACATTCGAGCACCAGATCGGAGAGCGGCCTGGCGCAACAAAACAACGCCAGGCCGCCGGCGCGATCCGCGGTGGACAAAGCCTGATCCTGCGCCGGGCCGTGATCCACGAGGCCGTCGAGTACCTTGCCCTTGCAGGCGCCGCAGGCGCCATTGCGACAGCCGTAAGGCAGGGTCAGGCCGGCATCGAGCGCCGCCTGCAGGACCGGATCGCTACCGTCGGTGCTGAAGCTGTGCCCACTGGGCTGCAGGGTGACGCGAAATGAGGCTACGGGGGCCATGCGATAATTGTCCGATGCGTAGATTGCTGATCATTGGTTGCGGTGACGTCATGCGCCGTGCGTTGCCACAACTGGTGCAGCGCTGGCACGTGCTGGCCCTGGTGCGCCGGCATGACCCGCAGCTGGAAGCGCTGGGCGTGACGCAGATCGAAGGCGATCTTGACCAACCCGGCACCCTGACGCGACTGGCCGGCATCGCCGATGCCGTGATTCACAGCGCACCCCCGCCGGCGCAAGGAAGCGGCGACCCGCGTACACGAAACCTGATTGCCGCTTTGCAGCGCGGAAAAAGTCTACCACGACAACTGGTGTACATCAGCACCAGCGGCGTCTATGGCGACTGCGACGGCGCCCGGGTCAGCGAGACGCGCAGCCCGGCGGCAAAGTCGGCGCGGGCGGCACGGCGCGTGGATGCCGAACAACGCCTGCGCCGCTTCGGTCGCCAGCGCGGACGCCATTGCAGTGTCTGCATCCTGCGCGCGCCGGGCATCTACGCCGAAGACCGGCTGCCGCTGGAACGACTGCACAAGCAGCTGCCGCTCATGCTGCACGCGGAAGACAGCCACACCAACCACATCCACGCCGCCGATCTCGGTCGCGCCTGCAGCGCGGCACTGGCACGCGGAAGGGCCAATCGCACCTACAACATCAACGACGATTCGTCGCTGGCGATGGGCGAATGGTTCGATGCGCTGGCCGACGCCTTCGCCCTGCCGCGCGCACCGCGCCTGCCGCGCGAGGAAGTGCGCCACATCGTGCCGCCGATGCAGTGGTCATTCATGAACGAATCGCGCCGCCTCGACAACACCCGGATGAAGCGGGAACTGCACCTGCGGCTGCGCTATCCGGACGTAATGGCCGGAATTGCAGCGGCACAACAACATGCGGGAACATCATGCTCTGGATAAAAGCCTTTCACATCGTCTTCGTTACCAGCTGGTTCGCCGGGTTGTTCTACCTGCCGCGCATATTCGTGAACCTCGCCATGGTGCCGGCCGACAGCCGCGCCGAGCGCGAGCGCCTGCTGCTGATGGCACGCAAGCTGTTTCGTTTCATCACGCCGCTGGGTCTGCTGGCCATCGGCCTGGGCTTCTGGCTGTGGTTCGGCTTCGGCTTCGGCGGCGGCTGGCTGCATGCCAAAACCGCTCTGGTCGTCGGCCTCGCCGCCTATCACGTCTGGTGCGGCATGCTGCTCGCCAGCCTGGCCGCCGGCAGCTCGATGAAGTCGCACGTCTGGTTTCGCTTCTTCAACGAAGTTCCGGTGCTGGCACTGGTCGCCATCTGCATACTTGCGGTGGTGAAGCCGTTTTAGGGACGGCCGGCAAATCATTCCCTGCACGCGGTGCCCTCGCCGGGGTCGCCGGCACCTGCCCGCGAAGCGAAGTCCCAGGTACCCAAAGCGCGCCAGCGCCGACTCTTAGGCGATTTGGCGCGCCAGAGCAATGTTCCCGAGGTGCCAGTAAGCGGATGGCAATAACCAAAGTAGCGCATGTTGGGCTAGACTTGTTAGATGCCAGCCGTCCTGAAACTACAAGGGTTTCGGTTCTTCTTTTTCAGTGGGGAAGGGTCCGAACCACCGCATATCCATATTGAGCACGGCGACAAGGTGGCAAAATATTGGTTGAATCCAGTCGAACTCGCAGAGTCTGAAGGATTTCGTAGCCATGAGATGACCCGCTTGCGCGCGCTGGTTATTGAACACCGGGCGCTATTTCTGGAGAAATGGCATGAGCACTTTGGCAATCCGACTTGATCCGCACGCCGTCGATGTGACAATCGACGCGGCTGCTTTGCATTTCATTTTGGCGGATGGTCGTGAAATATCAGCACCATTAGAATGGTTCCCGCGCCTGCGTGATGCCACGGCGGAGCAGCGACGGCATTGGCGACTGATCGGAAAGGGAGTCGGCGTGCATTGGCCCGATATTGATGAGGATATCGCTGTGGCCACATTGATGCGCAATCACTAAGGCTGTTGGGGGCGGAAATAGAAGCGCCCGATTTGCATTGTGCCCGTCACGCAGAATCAGTTGTGAGGTCGCGACGAAAATCAAGTCGAACCTGACCTCTTATCCTTCGCAGGGCCGGGGAGGCGGGAGCGCTTCTTTGCCTACTTTCTTGCGCGAACAAGAAAGTAGGTCGCCTGCCGGGGCGAGACCCGGCAATTCCGCAATCACTACTGGATTCCCGCTTTCGCGGGAATGACGGAAATAGTCGGCGCTGGCGATACGGCAACACCAACCGGCCTGGTTCACTCGTGCCAGCCCAATAGCGCCGATATCCACAAGGGATACCGTCACCGCATCCTGCGGTGACATAATGTCGGCATTGCTCGCCACCGAGATTTCGCCTTGAACCACTATTTCACCACTTGCCCGCGCGGCCTCGAAACGCTGCTCGCGGAAGACCTTGCCGCTGCCGGCGGCAAGGACATCAAGACAGTGCCCGGCGGAGTCGGCTGTAACGGCAGCCTGGAGACCGGCTATCGCATCAACCTTGAATCACGCATCGCGACGCGGGTCTTGTGGCGCGTCGCCCACGGCGCTTATCGCAGCGAAGCCGAAATCTACCAGTTGGCCTACGACGTCGACTGGTCGCGACTGTTTTCGGTGGACCGGTCGATTCGCGTCTATGTCACGGCAATCCGCTCACCGCTCAAGAGCCTTGAATTCATCACCCTGAAAGTCAAGGACGCGATCTGCGACCGCTTCCGCGCCGAAACCGGGCGGCGACCCAGCGTCAATACGAAAAATCCCGAAATCCGCATTCACCTTTTCGTCACCGAACAACAGGCCACGCTCTACGTCGACATGTCCGGCGAACCGCTCTACATGCGCGGCCACAAGCTGGCCAAGGTCGGTGCTCCGCTGAAGGAAAACCTCGCCGCCGGCATCCTGCGCCTTTCCGGCTGGCAGCCTGGCACGCCCTTGCTCGACCCGATGTGCGGCAGCGGCACTTTCCTGCTGGAAGCGGCGCAGATCTGCCTTGACGATGCGCCGGGGCTTTCGCGCGAGCCCGGCGATTTCGGCTTCGAGCATCTCAAGTCCTTCGACACCGGCCTCTGGCGCAAGCTGCAGCGCGCAGCGGCCGAACGCCGCCGCGAGGCGGTTGCCCTGCCGCTGTTCGGCAGCGACATCGACCGCGACGCAATCGCCCGCACGCGACAGAACCTTGCCGGTGCCGGACTCGATAACCTGGTCACGCTGGAAACGTCGGACCTGCTGACCCGATCGGCGCCCGCCCCGTCAGGCGTGATGGTGGCCAATCCGCCCTACGGCGAACGACTCGGCAGCGAGGAAGAACTGGCTGCCTTCTACCCGCTTCTGGGCGACGCGCTCAAGCAGCGCTTCACCGGCTGGAACTGCTGGTTTCTGTCGGCCGACACGCGCCTGCCGAAACTGATCCGGTTGCAGACCTCGCGCAAGATCCCGCTCTACAACGGCGCGCTGGAATGCCGCCTGTACAACATCGAGATCGTCGCCGGCGGCCATCGCCGTGAGCGCACGCCGTAAGACGCAGTCGGTTCAAAGCGCCCCGTAACTTCGAGCGCAGCGAGCGAACTTCGGCCCCCGCCCCGGGGCGGGGGTTGGGGGTGGGGGGGCTGTTCATGCGTCTGACTTTCACGATCGTGAGCGCAGCTCACGCATCGTGAAAGTCAAACAATATCCAGGTGCTGGATGCCGGCATTGCGATCCATGGTGGCCGAATCCTTGCCGTGCAGCTTGATCTGCAGGCGCACTTCGTTCATGGAATCGGCAAAACGCAAGGCATCGTCGTAGCTGATGCGGCCTTCTTCAAAGAGATCGAAGAGCGCCATGTCGAAGGTCTTCATGCCGAGTTCCTTCGACTTCTTCATGATCTCCTTGATTTCGTGGACCTCTCCCTTGAAGATCAGATCGGCAATCAGCGGCGAGTTGAGCAAAACCTCCACCGCCGCCGCGCGACCCTTGCCCTCCTTCACGGGAATCAGGCGCTGCGACACGATGGCCTTGAGGTTGAGCGAAAGATCCATCAACAACTGTGGCCGGCGCTCCTCGGGGAAGAAGTTGATGATCCGGTCAATCGCCTGATTAGCGTTGTTGGCATGCAGTGTGCCCAGCGCCAGATGGCCGGTTTCGGCGAAGGCGATGGCGTGTTCCATCACCTCCCGGTCGCGGATCTCGCCGATCAGGATGACATCGGGCGCCTGACGCAGGGTGTTCTTCAGTGCGATTTCCCATGAATCGGTATCGACGCCGACCTCACGCTGGGTAATCACGCAGTTGCGGTGGTCATGAACGTATTCGACAGGATCTTCGATGGTGATGATGTGGCCATAACTGTTCTGGTTGCGATAGCCGATCATCGCCGCCAGCGAGGTCGATTTGCCCGAGCCCGTACCGCCGACAAACAGCACCAGGCCGCGCTTGGTCATCACCACGTCTTTCAGCACCGGCGGCAGCTTCAGATCCTCCATTTCGGGGATCTGTACGTTGATGGTGCGCAAAATGATGCCCACGCGCCCCTGCTGCATGAAGGCATTGACGCGGAAGCGGCCGATGCTGGCCGGCGAGATCGCGAAATTGCATTCCTTGGTCGCCTCGAACTCGGCGGCCTGCTTGTCGTTCATGATGGCGCGCGCCAGTTCCTGCGTATGTTGCGAGGACAGCGGCTGCGTGGTGGCCGGCGTCATCTTGCCGTCGATTTTCATCGCCGGCGGGAAGCCGGAGGTGATGAACAAGTCCGACCCCTTCTTCTGCATCATCATCGTCAGAAGCTGGTACATGAATTTCAAACCTTCATCGCGTTCCATGGTGCAAATCTCCGGTCATTTCTTCTTACTGTAGCCGCGTGAGCGGCTCTAACTTCGTCACCTCCCCCGCGAGGGGGAGGCCGGGAGGGGGCGGGCGTTTGTTTGTGACAAGGATAGCTTTTCCGGCTTTAGCCGGGAAAGTTATCCTTGTTGGCAGCCTTGCTGCGCGCTTC
Source organism: Sulfuritalea sp. (assembly GCA_044344175.1). Taxonomy (GTDB): domain Bacteria; phylum Pseudomonadota; class Gammaproteobacteria; order Burkholderiales; family Rhodocyclaceae; genus Sulfuritalea. The sequence continues at coordinate 44,139 of JBIJDJ010000002.1, read as the reverse complement.
GCCGGGAGAAATTACTCTTTTCTTGACCAGATCCGACAAATTCTGGTCCAGCGTCTGCATGCCGAATTGCTGGCCGGTCTGGATCGCGGAGTACATCTGCGCCACCTTGGCCTCGCGGATCAGGTTGCGAATGGCCGGCGTGCCGACCATGATCTCGTGCGCGGCGACGCGGCCCTTGCCGTCCATGGTCTTGCACAGGGTCTGCGAAATCACTGCCTTCAGCGATTCCGAAAGCATGGCGCGGATCATTTCCTTCTCGGCGGCGGGGAACACGTCGATGATGCGGTCGATGGTCTTCGCCGCGGAAGACGTATGCAACGTACCGAACACCAGGTGGCCCGTTTCGGCGCCGGACATGGCCAGGCGAATGGTTTCCAGGTCGCGCATTTCACCGACCAGGATCACGTCCGGGTCTTCGCGCAGGGCAGAGCGCAGGGCGTTGTTGAAGGACAGGGTGTGCGGTCCGACCTCGCGCTGGTTGATCAGGCACTTCTTGGATTCATGGACGAACTCGATCGGGTCCTCGACGGTAAGGATGTGGCCGTATTCGACTTCGTTCTTGTGATTGACCATGGCGGCCAGCGTGGTCGACTTGCCCGAACCGGTCGGCCCGGTCACCAGCACCAGGCCGCGCGGCTGGTCGGCCAGTTCTTCAAAAATCTTCGGCGCGCCAAGATCCTCAAGGGACAGGATCTTCGACGGAATGGTCCGCATCACCGCTGCCGCACCGCGGTTCTGGACGAAGGCATTGACCCGGAAGCGGGCCAGATTGGGCACGGCAAATGAAAAGTCGCACTCGAGGTTTTCCTCGTAAACCTTGCGCTGCCCGTCATTCATGATGTCATAGATCATGGCATGCACATCCTTGTGCTCCATGGCCGGCAGGTTGATGCGCCGGATGTCGCCATTGACGCGGATCATCGGCGGCAGACCCGAAGACAGATGCAGGTCGGAGGCCTTGTTCTTGACGATGAAAGTGAGCAGTTCGGTGATGTCCATGTGCGCTTTCCTGTAGAGGGGGTGCGATATACTTTGCAGCCGCTATATGACATCAATCGCCGCCAACTTGCAAGCTGTGCGTGCACGCATTGCCGCTGCCTGCGTTGCCGCGGGGCGTGCGACGGACGCCGTGGCTTTGCTGGCCGTTTCCAAGACATGGCCTGCCGCCAGTCTGCGCGAAGCCGCCGCCGCAGGCCAGCGCGCGTTCGGCGAAAACTATGTGCAGGAAGCGGTCGACAAGGCCGCCGAACTGAAGGAATTCGGCCTCGAATGGCACTTCATCGGCCCGCTGCAAAGCAACAAGACACGGCTGGTGGCGGAAAACTTCGCCTGGGTGCACTCGGTGGACCGCCTGAAGATCGCCGAGCGGCTTGCCGCCCAGCGCCCGCCAGACCTGCCGCCGCTGCAGCTTTGTCTTCAGGTGAATGTCTCGGGCGAGGCGTCGAAAAGCGGTTGCGCCCCGCAACAGGCTCCCGATCTGGCGGCGGCCATTGCCCGACTGCCGGGCCTGTGCCTGCGCGGATTGATGGCGATCCCCGAACCGACCGCAGACGTCCTGCGCCAACGATCGCAATTCGCTCTGCTGCGGCGGACGCTGGAACAAATCAACGCCGAACCGGGTTTCGAACTCGACACTTTGTCGATGGGCATGAGCGACGACCTCGAGGCGGCGATAATGGAGGGCGCGACCATGGTGCGCATCGGCACGGCAATTTTCGGGAAGCGGGAGTGATATGACCTACCCCCCAGCCCCCTTCCCCGGGAAGGGGATGACTACGGTTCGCAAGCTACGCTTGCTCCAGTTTATTGACTGGTCGTCTCCTTGGGACGGCCCGGCGGAGACGACAACATGAAAATCACCTTCATTGGCGGCGGCAACATGGCAGTCGCCCTCATCAGCGGCCTTTACCGGCAGGGCTTTGCGGCAGCGGCGATACAGGTTGTCGAGCCCTTCGCGGAAGCCCGCGACGTCCTCACCGACCGCTTCGGCGTCCGCTGCACGGCAAGCGTGGATGCGGCCGCGCTGGACTCCCAGGTTCTGGTACTGGCGGTGAAGCCGCAGCAGATGCGTGAAGCGCTCGCGCCCCTGGCCGGCAAGCTGAGTGCGCAACTGGTGGTCAGCATCGCCGCCGGCATGCGTCTGGCGGACATCTCGCGCTGGCTCGGCAGTTACCACCACGTGGTGCGCACCATGCCCAACACGCCGGCCCTGATCGGTGCCGGCTGCACCGGCCTGTGCGCCGATCCCGGCGTCAGCCAGGACGGCCGCGACAAAGCCGAGAGCCTCATGCGCGCTGTCGGCAGCACCTTCTGGGTGCACGACGAGGCACAGATGGACGGCGTCACCGCCGTCTCCGGCAGCGGCCCCGGCTATATCTTTTATTTTCTCGAAGCCATGGAAAAGGCCGCGCTTAATCTCGGCTTCGATGCCGAAACGGCGCGCCGCATCAGCGTCGAAACATTCGCCGGTGCGGCGCAGCTGGCCGCCCAGAGCAGCGAATCGCTGGCCACCCTGCGCAGCCGCGTGACCTCGAAAGGCGGCACCACCGAAGCCGCCCTGCTCGCCTTTGATGCCGGTGGCGTCGCCGCCGGCATCGAGCGCGGCATCATGGCGGCCAACACGCGCGGACGCGAGCTGGGCGACATTCTCGGCAAGGACTAGAACCCGATGCTGGTGCAAATCCTCCTTTTCATCCTCGACACCGTCTGCGGCTTCATGACGCTGGCGCTGCTGGTGCGCTTCGCCATGCAATGGGCGCGCGTTCCGTTTCGCAACCCGCTGGGCCAGTTCATCGTTGCCGTCACCGACTGGATGGTGCGGCCCGTGCGCCGGCTGATTCCCGGCCTGTTCGGCCTCGACATGGCCAGCCTGTTCCTGGCCTGGCTGTGGCAGGTGGCCTACCAGGGCATCGCCCTGGGCTTTACCGGTGTCCTGCTCGCCGTCTCGCCGGCGCCGACTTTTGTGGTGGCCGCGCTGGCGCTGCTGGAGGTAGCGAAGATCAGCCTGTACCTGGTGATCGGAGCGGTGATCGTCTCGGCGGTGTTTTCCTGGGTGAATCCCTACGCGCCGCTGGCCGAAGTATTCAACACGCTGACGCGACCGCTGCTGCGACCGTTCCGCCGATACATTCCGCCGGTCGGCGGCGTCGACCTCTCGCCGCTGGCCCTGCTGCTGGTGTTGCAGATTGCCCTGTTCGTGATCGCCAGCCTGCGCCAAAGCGTGATGCCAATGATTCTGTTGCAATGAACTGGCTGGTCGCCGACGGCCATGGAGTGACGCTGCGGCTGCACATCCAGCCGGGAGCGAAGAAAACCGAAGTGGCGGGTCTGCACGGTGAAGCTCTGAAAATTCGCCTCGCCGCGCCGCCAGTGGATGGCAAGGCCAATGCCTGCCTGATCGCGTTTCTCGCCGATCAATTCGGCGTTGCCAGGTCGGCGGTCAGCCTCCTCAGCGGGGAAACCTCCCGCGCCAAACGGGTGCATGTCAGCGGCGTTACCGACGCCGCGGCAAAAGCCCTTCTGGACTAAGCCAGACCTCCGTCGAAGGCCAGGTGGCCGTCGATCAGTGTGTAGCGCACGCGGCCCGGAAACTCCATGCCGAGGAAGGGAGTGTTCTTGCCCTGGCTCCTGAGGTTTTCGCGGCTGACCTTGAATTCGGCCACCGGATCGAAGACGCAGATGTCGGCCACCGCGCCCTGTGCCAGGCTGCCGGCCTTGACGCCGAGGATGCGCGCCGGATCCGAGGTGACGCGGGCCAGCGCCGTCACCAGCGGCAGCTTCATTTCCCGCGCCCACTTCAGCGTCAGCGGCAGCAGCAGTTCGAGGCCGGTGGCGCCGGCCTCGGCTTCGTCGAAGGGCATCTGCTTGCCGTCGTCATCGACCGGCGTGTGGTCGGAACACAGCGCGTTGATCGCGCCCGAGGCAAGCCCGGCGCGCAGCGCATCGCGATCGCGTTGCGAGCGCAGCGGCGGATCGAGTCGGGCGTGCGCATCGAAAAAGCCGACGTCCATCTCGCACAGATGCAGGTGATGAATCGCCACGTCGCAGGTGACCCCGATACCGGCGGCGCGCGCGGCGGCGATCATGTCGACGCCGGCCGCCGATGAAATTCGCGTGACATGCACCCGCGCGCCGGTCTCGCGGGCCAGGTGCAGGATGGTGGCCAGGGCGATGGTTTCCGCCGCAACCGGAATCCCTACCAGGCCGAGGCGGGCGGCGACTTCACCGTCATGGGCGACGCCCTTCCGGGCGAGAAAAGGGTCCTGCGCCTGCAGCCAGACCGGGAAATCGAAAGTCGCCGCGTACATCATGGCGCGCAGCAGCACCTGCGTGTCGACGATGGCGCGGTTGGCCTGGCCGAAGGCGACGCAACCGGCCTCCGCCAGCTCGGCCATTTCGGTCAGCGCCTTGCCCTCCAACTGCACCGTCAGCGCCCCAACCGGATGCACGTGGGCGAACTCGGGCAGCCGCGCCCGGTGGGTCAGCATTTCCACCAGCCCCGGTTCATCCAGCACCGGATCGGTATCCGGCGGGCAGGCCAGCGACGTCACGCCGCCCGCCGCCGCCGCCGCCATTTCGGATTCCAGCGTGGCGCGGTATTCGAACCCGGGCTCGCGCAGGCGCGCCGCCAGGTCCACCAACCCGGGGCAGACGATGCAGCCCGTGGCATCGAGCACGCTGTTCGGCTCGAAGCCGGCCGGCGTGTTGCCAACGCCGACTATTCGCCCCGCGGCGATGAACACGTCGAGCGGCTTGTCGGTCTTGCTCGCGGGGTCGATCAGGCGACCGTTCTTGATGTGGATTTTCATCTCAGTTCCCCGCCAGCATGGCCATGACGGCCATCCGTACGGCAATGCCGAAAGTGACTTGCGGCAGGATCACGGCCTGGCCGCCGTCGGCCACCGCCGAATCGATCTCGACGCCGCGGTTCATCGGCCCCGGATGCATGACGATGGCGTCGGGCTTGGCCAGCGCGAGCTTTTCCGGCGTCAGGCCCCAGGACTTGAAGTATTCCTGGGTCGAGGGCAGCAGGGCACCCTGCATGCGTTCGTTCTGCAGGCGCAACATCATGATGACATCGACGCCGCGCAGGCCCTCGCGCATGTCGTTGAAGACCCTCACGCCGAGGCGCTCGATGCCGGTCGGCAGCAGGGTCTTGGGCGCGATGACGCGCACTTCGGGCACGCCCAGCGTGGTCAGCGCATGGATCTGGCTGCGCGCCACGCGCGAATGCAGAACGTCGCCGACGATGGCCACCGTCAGCTGGCTGAAATCCTTCTTGTAGTGACGGATGGTGTACATGTCGAGCAGACCCTGCGTCGGGTGCGCATGGCGGCCGTCGCCGGCATTCACGACATGGATGTGGTCGCGCCCGGTAGCCGCCATGTGCTGCGCGATCAGGTAGGGCGCGCCACTCGAGGCGTGACGCACGACGAACATGTCGGCCTGCATCGCGGCGAGGTTGTCCGCCGTGTCGAGCAGGGTCTCGCCCTTGTTGGCCGAAGAGGTGTTGATGTTGAGGTTGATGACATCGGCGGAAAGCCGCTTCGCGGCGATCTCGAAGGTAGTGCGGGTGCGCGTCGAATTCTCGAAGAACAGGTTGAACACGCTCTTGCCGCGCAGCAGCGGAATTTTCTTCACTTCGCGCTCGGCGACTTCGGAAAAGGGCGCCGCGGTATCGAGGATGCGCGTCAGCACGTCGCGCGGCAGGCCCTCGATGGTCAGCAGGTGGTTGAGTTCGCCGTGCCGGTTGAGCTGCGGGTTGCCTACGCTCATGAAGGTCATTTCTCCATCACCCGGAAGGAAAGCCCGCCGTCGGCGGCCCGTTCCAGCGCCAGCATCTGCGCTGCCGGCAGGCTCATGGAATGCGGACAGAAGGTCGGTGCGACGGGCAGTTCGCGGCCGCCACGATCAGTCAGCACGGCAAGGTCTATCCTTGCCGGGCGGCCGAAATCGAAGAGCTCGTTCATCGCGGCGCGGATGGTGCGCCCGGTGTAGAGCACGTCGTCGACGATGACGACATGCGCGCCCTCGACCTCGAAGGGAATATGCGAGGCCCTGGCATTGGCGTGCAGCCCGCGCTGGTTGAAGTCGTCGCGATAGAAGGACACGTCCATCGAGCCGGAGGGAATCTTCAGGCCCAGCGCCGCATGCAGGCGTTCAGCCACCCAGACGCCGCCGGTGTGGATGCCGACCAGCACCGTCCGCGCCGGATCGACACTCGGGCGCATGGCCTCGGCCAGCGCCGTGCAAAGCGCTTCGGCGTCAGGCAGGGGCGTGGACATGGGTATCAAACCAGCTTTGCAGAATAACGAGCGCGGCTTCGGCATCGACCTGCGCCTTGCGCGCCCGCCAGGAAAGCCCGCGCTGGCGCAGGCTGGCATCGGCCTCGGTGGAAGTGAAGCGCTCGTCGACATCATCGACCGGCAGGCGGAAACGGCCGCGCAACTGGTTGGCGAAGCGTTCGCAGCGCGCGGTCATTTCATGCGGGGTGCCGTCGTCATTGAGCGGCCGTCCCACCAGCAGGCGCACCGGTTGCCATTCGGCGATGAGCGCGGCGATCGCGGTGAAGCGGGCGTCGTTGGCCTCCGTGTCGATAGTGGTCAGCACGCGCGCCGGACCAGGCCGGCCAGCGCCCAGCTGAGTACCGAGGGCGACGCCGATGCGCTTGACGCCGAAATCGAAGGCGAGCAGCGTACCTGGCACCGAGCCCTCGGCCTCAGGCATGTCCGGCGACCTCGGACAGATTGGCGAAATCCACGCCGAGCAACTGCATCGCCGCCGGCAGGCGTTCTTCGGCGGGAATGTCGAAAATGATCGCGGCGTTGGCTTCGACCGTCAGCCAGGCGTTTTGCGATAGCTCCCACTCCAGCTGTCCGGCAGTCCAGCCGGCATAGCCGAGGCTGACCAGCACTTCGGCCGGCTCGCCGGTGCTGCCCATGGCCTGCAGGATGTCGCGCGAACTGGTCAGGGCGAGACTGTCGCTGACATTCAGCGAAGACTGCCAGTGTCCGGACGGGCGGTGCAGCACGAAGCCGCGATCGGTCTGCACCGGGCCGCCGAAATACACCGGCAGGTTGGCAAACAGCGCCTCGGCCTGCTCGTCCTCAAGCGGAATGCTGACGCGGTCGAACAAACCGGCAAGCTTCAGGTCCATCGGGCGATTGACGATGATACCGATCGCGCCATCCTCGTTGTGTTCGCAGATGTAGGTCAGCGTGCGGGAAAAATTCGGGTCAGCCATGGCGGGCATGGCGATCAGAAAGTGGTTGGCGAGGCTGACGGTTTCCATTGGTCTTTCGACATTGTAATCTGTCAGTCCGTTCCCGAGTATCCCTGTTCGCCAATACCGGTGCCAACCCATGTCCGCCGCCCTCGTCTGGTTCCGTCGCGATCTGCGCGTGCAGGACCACGCCGCCCTGAGTCACGCCCTGCAATCGCATCAGCAAGTGCATTGCATCTTCGTCTTCGACACGGCCATCCTCGACCCGCTGCCGCGCCGCGACCGCCGCGTGGAATTCATCCTGCGCGCCGTGGAGGAGGTCGCCGCCGCATTGCGCGGAATGGGCGGCGAACTGATCGTGCGCCATGGCGATCCCCTGATTGAAATTCCGCGCCTGGCGCAGGAACTGTGCGCCAGCGCCGTGTATGCCAATCGCGATTACGAGCCGGCGGCCATCGTGCGCGATGAGGAAGTTGCTCGCCGTCTTGCCGGCGCCGACTTTTGCTTCATGGATTTCAAGGATCAGGTGATCTTCGAACGCGACGAAGTCATGACGCAGGGCGGCACACCCTTCTCGGTATTCACGCCCTACAAGAATGCCTGGCTGAAGCGCCTCGATCCTGCCGACCTGCAGCCCTGGCCGGTGGAGGAATACGCAAGCCACCTGGCACCGCCGCATGGCAACGCGCCGCTGCCGACGCTGCAGCAACTCGGCTTCGAAGCCACCGATCTCGCCGAACTGAAGCTGCCCACCGGCATGAGCGGCGCGCAGTCCCTGTTCCGCGACTTCACCGAGCGCATCGACGACTACGCCGCCAGGCGTGACTTCCCCGCGCTCAAGGGCACTTCCTATCTCTCCGCGCACCTGCGTTTCGGCACGATTTCCATCCGCCAGCTTGCCGCCTATGCCCAGGCCCAGGCCAGCCGCGGCGCCGCAACCTGGCTCTCGGAACTGATCTGGCGCGACTTCTACCACGCCATCCTCTGGCACCACCCGCGCGTCGCCACGCAATGCTTCCAGCCGGCCTGCGACGCCCTGCGCTGGGACGAGGCGCCGGAGCTGTTCGCGGCCTGGTGCGCCGGCCGCACCGGCTATCCGCTGGTCGACGCCGCGATGCGCCAGCTCAGCCACGCCGGCTGGATGCACAACCGCTTGCGCATGGTCACGGCCTCCTTCCTGAGCAAGGACCTCGGCGTGGACTGGCGCCGGGGCGAGGCGTGGTTCGCCGCCAAGCTGCTCGATTTCGATCTTGCCGCCAACAACGGCGGCTGGCAGTGGGCCGCCTCTACCGGCTGCGACGCGCAACCCTGGTTCCGCATCTTCAATCCCGTCACGCAATCGGAAAAGTTCGACGCCGAGGGGCGCTTCATCCGCCGCTACGTTCCCGAACTGGACAAGGTGCCGCAAAAATTCATCCACGCCCCGTGGACCATGAGCGCAGCGCAGCAGGCCGCCTGCGGCGTGCGCATCGGCCGCGACTATCCGCTGCCGGTGGTCGACCACGCCGTGGCGCGAGCGCGCACGCTGGAAAGATTCAAGGCTATCCGGGATCAATTGCCGGTACCATCGTGAGCCGATGATGTTCAGCGAACCAGGTGGTCATGAGAGTCATAGTGCAACGCGTCAGTGAAGCGGCCGCCATTAAAGTCAGGCTGGTGAATGACGGCCCGGTCACCCTCGCCATCGATTCGAGGAAACCGGAATGAGCCAAACCAAACCGCCAACCGGCCCGCTCGGACAGATCTTTGCCCTGGTGGCGGGTCTGATCCTGCTGGTGCTGGGCTTCATGTTCTCGCTGGTGCTGCTTGCCGTTTTCGTCGCCGTCGGGCTGATGCTGGGTGCCTGGTTCTTCTGGAAAACCCGCCACCTGCGCAAAGCTATGCGCGAAGCGGCTGCAATGCGCAACCCGCCGGCGGATGGCAACGTAATCGAGGGCGAGGCCGTCATCGTCGAGGAATACCGGGTCAGCGAAACGCCCGTCCTGCCGGACGACACGCGCAAACCTTAGCGTCATGGACAAGCCCTGCCCCTTCTGCAATCTGCCCGCGTCGCGCATCCTCGGCGGCGATGAATTGGCCATCATCGCCAGCGATGGCTATCCCGTGTCGCCCGGCCATGCGCTGATCATTCCGCGCCGCCACGTCGGCTCCTTCTTCGAAACCACCGCCGCCGAGCGCGCCAGCCTGCTGCAACTTCTCGACCAGGCCAAGGTCCTCATCGACGCCGGATTCCATCCCGACGCCTGCAACATCGGCATCAACGACGGCCGCGCCGCCGGGCAGACCGTGCCCCACCTGCACATCCACCTGATCCCGCGCTACGCCGGCGACAGTCCTGATCCGCGCGGCGGCATACGCTGGGTGCTGCCGGGGAAGGCGAAATACTGGGCATGAACCGCATGAGGCCTGCCTTAAAAGTCGGCGCCGGCGGTACGGCGACGGGCTACGTTACTCTATCGAAGGGACGTCGAAATGGTCCCGCATGATCCTGAATCCTGACTATATGCAGCCCGAAGATCTGATGTTGCTCGTCTCAAAGCCGATGCCGTTCGGCAAACACAAGGGCAAGATCATTGCGGATCTGCCGGGCAACTACCTGAACTGGTTTGCCCGCAAGGGGTTTCCTCCAGGTGAAATCGGTCGCCTGCTGGCCTTGATGCAGGAGATCGACCATAACGGTCTCAAAGACCTCTTGAAACCGCTGCGGCAGACTTCGGGGCCTGGATAGCGCATGACTGTCGACAATCAGATCGAGCCGCCGCAATCCTTCATGGCGATGTACGTCACGCCCGGACGCAGCCGGCCCAATGCGCCGCAAGAGGTCGTGCTGGCCCGCTATGAGCAGTGCGAAGACATGGCCTGCCTGCTGACCGAACATGCCCGGACGCTCGCGTTCAAGGAAAACTTTTCCGAGGCCGAAGTGCTGGCCCGCTGCCATCAAGGTTTGCTCGAAGATACCTCCGACTTCAACGGGAAGGAGGCCGAGTGGGTCATTTGCAGGCTCGCCGAGCTGCTGGGATGGGAAGCGCATGACCGTGGCAGCGTACAAGCCGTGCACACTCCCGAATGACCCGTCCTCCCGACATCATCCTGACGACGCTGAATGCAAAGTACATTCATCCGTCGCTCGGACTGCGCTACCTGCTGGCCAACATGGGAGACCTGAAACCGCAGACCGCGATACGCGAATTCACGATTGCACGAAAACCCCAGGAAGTCGTCGATGAGCTGCTCGCCACTCTGGACGGACAGACTGCCGTCTCTGAGCGGAAATCCTCCGATCCTAAGATCATCGGCTTCGGCGTCTACATCTGGAACGTGTGCCAAACGCTATCCGTGATCCGCCTGCTCAAGTCGGCCCGCCCCGATATTACGGTGATACTCGGCGGACCTGAAGTCAGCTACGAAACCGATGGCCAGGAGATCATCCGGCTGGCCGACCATGTCATTACCGGCTGGGGAGATCTGAGCTTCGCCAGGCTCTGCAATGCGCTGTTGCGGGGTCCAAAGCCCTTGATGAAGATCATCGCCGGCGAGCAGCCCGATCTCGATCGGATTTTGCTGCCCTATGCGGAATATTCCGACGCTGACCTGACTAATCGAGTCGTGTATGTCGAAGCATCGCGCGGGTGTCCGTTCAAGTGCGAGTTTTGTTTGAGCGCCCTGGACAAGACGGCCTGGGCGTTTGATCTTGATCGCTTCCTCGGGGAAATGGATCGCCTTTACCGGCGCGGGGCGCGCAATTTCAAGTTCGTGGACAGAACGTTCAACCTCAAGATCGATATTGCCGTACGCATCCTGCAGTTCTTCCTCGACCGGCTGCCCGCCCCTGGCAGCGGCGCATCCACTGCCGGATTGTTCGTGCACTTCGAAGCGGTGCCCGATCATCTGCCCGACCCGCTCAAGGCATTGATCGAACGATTCCCGCCCGGCGTACTTCAGTTCGAGGTGGGGATCCAGACCTTTACGGTCGAGGTCCAGCAACGCATCTCGCGCAAGCAGGACAACGACAAGACCGATGCCAATCTGCGCTGGCTGCTCGGCCGGTCGAAGGCCAATTTGCATACGGATCTGCTGTTCGGCCTGCCCGGCGAATCACTGGAAAGTTTCGCGGCAGGGTTTGACCGCTTGTATGCCCTGGGACCGCAGGAAATTCAACTCGGTATCTTGAAGCGATTGCGCGGGACGCCGATCGTCCGGCACGTAGTCGAGTACCGCATGGTCTTCGACACCGCTCCACCCTATTCGTTGCGGGAATCCAGCACTGTCGATGTCTCGACGATGCAACGCGTTTCCCGCTTTGCGCGTTACTGGGACCTGATCGCCAACTCGGGAAGGTTCCGGACGACCTTGCCGCTGCTTGTGAATGAGCGCTCACGGGATCGCGAGGACGGCGTTGCAGGCGCTGAACCTGATGCGGCAGGGTCGCCCTTTCAGGCGTTTCTGGGTTTTTCAGACTGGCTGTGGCAACACACGGAAAAGACCAGTGGCTTGTCGCCGGAGTTCCTGGTAGATGTCCTGTTCGATTATCTGAGCAGCAGATACGCACTGCCGGTGTCGAAGCTAAAGGCCGCCTTGCTGGCCGACTATCTGGCGAGTGGCGCTCGCGGCAATCCGCGGACCTTGAGAGACCAGTTGCCGAAGCGCGATCCGCCGCTGCAAAATCGACGACTATTGGAAACCGCGACAGCAGGCAAGCTTTAGAAGATCCGGTCCGGGCGCTTGGGCCTGAGTGCGATCAGCCATCAAACGATGGTTGCGGTCGCGAAAATTATGGATGTCAGTATTCCCAAGAACAACACCAAATTGCTTACCCAGTGGCCCATTGACTCCGAAGAGCTGCGACTTGGTACGCGTCGTGGCATCAAACCGATGAATGTTTAGCTCATCGGAAAGTGGGCCATCGATAACCTTCAATGCGTCGTTGGCAGAATATTTGAGTGAGTTTGTCATTTTCTTTGCACTTCCTTCCTAGGCGGTGGTGTAACGCTTTATGGTTTCAGGTTAGGGCTTGAACTTGGTGGAGAATCTTCGCTTTGGCTTCATCAAGCATGGGCCCGTTGGTTTTAGACGACAATGCCTCCTTTGGTTTCTGGCCTAGGAAGTATCGAATCCGCTCGATGTTCTGCGGGGACGGGTGGGGCAACCCCGTTAGGATTCGATTTTTGTCAAGATCGCCGCGTTCCGCGAGGAAAGTCAGGGCATCGGCAACCTTGCTGCCAAGAGGAACGAACACGGCGTTGGGCATAACGCGAATGTCTTCTGCGAAATACTTAAGTAGTTTCTCGCGTAACAGCGGATCGCGCGTCATCTTGGGCGTCCCGTTGTAGTCCTTGCCTTGGTAGAAGACAGGGTTTCTCAGCGCTGACGTTGTCTGAACCAGCGAAGCTGCATTCCCGAACAGATCACTACAGCTTGACAGTCCTAGCCACTGATTGATGCCAATGTGGTCCAGAAGATCAACCAGATGAACGCGGATGTCACCTGAGAAGGCGCCAACGGCTTTGGCCGCCTGAAGGGTCTGCACATCGCTGGCGCCAATATCTAGCTGACGCCGTGCTTCGCCGATGGCATTTATCATCTGCTGATGGCCAGGCGTAATGCCAACGATAACGACCCGGGCGTTCGCGTTGATGAACTCGAATGGCGCATAACAGATTTGGAGCTTGTCACGCTCGGCGATGGTGAGCTTGGAGCGAAGGGAGGGGGCTCCCTTTAGTTCAGAAGCCGATAGGGAACGTATGATTGGGGCGAACTGGCGAAAAAGAGTTGTGTCCATCTATCTGGTTCTCCGTAGGGGTCGCGAGTGCTGTAGTCAACCAATCGCTGGCTATTGCTCACAGATTCGCCCGTGATGGTGACCAACAACGTCAGCTTTGCTGCCGGCGGTAGCCACCGCGTAACTTTCTATGTTCGTTTCTAGGTTGATACGATCGAACTAGGGTTCTTTGCAAGCCATTAAGTGCTTGGTCATCGAAGATGGAAAGTGTGCTTCATGCCGCATAACGTGTCTTGTGGATGCGTTTCTCCATTCGCAAAAGGGTCACGCCGTTATCATTCGTGCCCTTAATCAGGGCAAGTCTTTGCAGCTTGTCGATGGCATTACGCAGATCCGCCAATGTTCGCGCGGGGATATAGCTCAGATTGGAACCCCCTTTCTGATAATGATCCACGCCGAAAACCCGAAGCAGTTCGAGTTGCAGGTCATCGATGCCGCGCTGTTGTTTGCGCTTTTGGGCATGCTCAGTCAGGTTGTTTGAGCGCATGACTATTCATCTCCTCTCGAATCCAACATACGCAATTCTTCGTAGAAGAAGACACGCATGACGCATTCAAGAAATGCTTTTCGGTCTACCTGGTAAAAGTCTGCAACGGGGAATACAGCGTCCAAGGGGAGCGCAAACACTCCCGCCTCCAACTGCATGAGGGCCTGAGGGGAGGCCCCGGGGTGAAGTACAACCAGCTTAGTGCCGTTTTCTATGTCCGCGCCCATACCGAGACGTTTGCGTTGCTCAGCCAGAAACGCCCCAAATGCTCCTGGTGTTTGTACGTCGGTGAGGCTCGCCAGAGCTTCGGCGCCGCTTGGTACGGTCGGTTTGTATCCACGACGACCCAAAAGCCACTGCCGTGCAGTTGCGTTTTCGACGTAGACTTTATCGTCAGTCTTGAAGGTATTCAGTTCGCCCGCACTGACGGCATTGCGTACGGTGCGGATGTCCACGTTGGCCAATAGTGCTACTTTGTAGAGGAGAAACGGCTGTCCGTCATCCAGTGCAAATCTGCCGTCCCCCATGGATACGATGTCTTCCCATTCCTGTGACGGGGCGTAATTCTCGCTGGTTGCTAGTTTGATAACGTCTGACCCGTCAATAACAACGTCGGTCGGAGATTGATCGCCGATTATCCCGTCAACTGCATAGTCGTAAAGTGTGGAGAGTGTTTGCCAAGCCCTGGAAACACGGAAACGCGTTTTGGCTTGTTCTTCTTCCAGATCCTTGCCAAAGATCTGCTCGACTACACCTTCGACGTTGTACTGGAGTTCAAGCGCTTCAAAGGTATTGGCGGCTGCATTGTAAAAGTTGTGAAACAGCATTTCTTTTTGGTCGGTTTTGGCCATGTCGTTCTCTATAAAGTGATAAATACCAGGAAAAACTCATTTGATGGAACGAATAATACACGCCTGAAACTCGGCGTCAAGCAATATATGAGTATTTCTTGGAAAACATCACATTCGTTGCCGGCATTGGGACGCGACGCCTCGTGGACACAAAATCCATCGCGCAAGAAACCGGTGGCCGCAATGCCAATAGTCGGAGCAATACCACTCAGAACCACTCTGCAACCGCCCAACGAAAAAAGCCCCGCCCGGTCAGGGGCAAGGCGTCATTGGACATACGTGCATTGGACCCACCAAAGTTCCCCACCGCGGCGGATCGACTTTGGCAGCGGCATTTTCACGAAGGCTGTTGGATAGGCATTAAGCCGAGTCGTTTACAGACCTCCAAAGTAACCCCGCCTGGTTCATGCTATATCAATTAATGATTAGCCCGGTAAGTTCCTGAAACCGGACCGTCAAAGCCATTGGATTTTCGAGGCCCAAATGGCTCTTCATGGCCGAAAGTGTGAGTCCAGCTTCTTTCCACATTGCTGCCAATGAGGCTGCTCATTGCTCGCCATCCATCAGCCATAAGGGTCAGAGTGATTTGACTTTGCGAAACGACCCTCGATTCCAAAAAGTCTGCGCTGGCGATAAGGCGATGGTGCTGAAAACATTGCCTTAGGCACCCCGCCGGGATTCAAGGCAATCGCCGCCGCGGGCTGCTAAGCTTGGCAGCAACCCGGACGCGGATGAATCGAGCGGCGGCCACCGGACGGGACGGTAAAAGGAGCGGATACGATGAAGATTGCGGTGTTGGGCGCAGGCGCGGTGGGTTGTTATTTCGGCGGCATGCTGGCGCGCAGCGGCCGCGATGTGGTCCTGATCGGACGGGCCGCGCACGTCGAAGCGATGCGGCGCGACGGCCTCTACATGGAGACGCAGACCTTCCGCGAACACGTTCCGGTCAATGCCTGCACCGGCGTCGAGGGCGTCGCCGGGGCGGACCTCGTGCTGTGCTGCGTGAAGTCGACCGATACCGCGAGCGCCGCCGCAATGGCGCCGCATCTCGCGGCCGATGCGATCATCCTCAGCCTGCAGAACGGCTACGACAACGCCGGGCGCCTGCAGGACTTGCTGGGCCGGCCGGTGCATCCGGCCGTGGTCTACGTCGCCACCGAGATGGCGGGGCCCGGCCACCTGCGCCACCACGGGCGCGGCGAACTGGTGATCGGCCCCTTTCCGCGCAGCGCCGAGGTCGTCGCGGAATTCGCCGCGGCCGGTGTGCCGGTGCAAATTTCGGACAACGTCGCCGGCGCGCTGTGGGCAAAACTGACCATCAATTGCGCCTACAACGCGCTGTCGGCGATCACCCAACTGCCCTATGGCCGCATCGCTCCAGGCGAAGGGATAGCCGGCGTGATGGAGGACGTCGTTGCCGAGTGCCTGGCGGTGGCACAGGCCGACGGCGTCAGCCTGCCGGGCGACATCCGCGCCGCCGTGGCGGGCATTTCACGCTCGATGGCGTCCCAGCTGTCGTCCACCGCCCATGACGTGGCGCGCGGCAAGCCCAGCGAAATCGACCACCTCAACGGCTACGTGCTTCGCCGTGGCGCGGCGCTGGGTATCGCGACCCCGGTCAACCGCGTCCTGCATGCCCTGGTCAAGCTGCTGGAAGAGCGCCAGACGCATGGCGGGCGCTGAACGGACAGGAACGGCCGGGCGTTGCGCCGGCCGCTTGCCATGCGTTTGCGCCTCGTCCTCGTGCTGCTGATCGCCGGCCTCGACCTCGGCGGCTGCCTGGTTTCGGTCGGCGTGACCAACAGCCCGCCAGCTCCGGGCGAAAGCCGGCCGCTGCCCTGAGCCGGCGGGCAGAAACACAAACTCGGGGAATATGCATTTTGGTGCGCTCGGCGGGGATCGAACCCACAACCCCTGGCTTCGGAGGCCAGTACTCTATCCATTGAGCTACGAGCGCGAGGGGGCGAAGCATAACCCGTTCGGCGGGTGGCGTCCAATTCGGGGCGGGTGAATCCGCTATAATCGCGCCCTCTGTTCGACTATCCCGGGAAGGCTGCTCATGGTCCATTTGAATATCCGAACGCTCGCGGCGGCGGGTGCTCTTGCTCTCTCCGTTTCCGTGTTCGCCATGGGCGCACGCCCGGCTGGCGACGAAGAAAGCGCCAACAAGCGCATCGCTCCCGTGGCCCGCGTCGAACTCGCCGCCGCCGCCCCCGCCGCGGCCGGCAATCGCAGCGGTGAACAACTCTACAAGGCCATCTGCGGCGCCTGCCATGAGGCCGGTGTAGCCGGCGCGCCCAAGACCGGCGACAAGGCCGCCTGGGTGCCGCGCATCGCGCTGGGTCTGGATGGTCTGCTGAAGTCGGCGATCGCCGGCAAGAACGCCATGCCGCCCAAGGGCGGATCGGATGCCAACGACGTCGAACTGGCCCGCGCCATCGTATACATCACGAACAAGTCCGGCGCCAGCTTCAAGGAACCCGCGGCGAAGTAAGTACGCAGCTCCTTGGCAAACAAAGGGACCCCTGTGGTCCCTTTGTCGTTTACGCGGGTTTGCCGGCCAGCATGGCGCGCAGGGCGCTGGCCTTGGCGCGCGCGGTGCCGGCGTCGGGCACGGTGTTCCCCTGCGCCAGGGCTTTCTGCGCCGCCTCACCCATTTCGGCGATGAAGCGCGAGGGCTCGCGCGGCATCCAGTCGCGGCCCTGCTTGCGCCGCTCGCACCAGGTCACCGTCAGGCTGGCCTGGGCGCGCGTGATACCAACATACATCAGCCGGCGTTCCTCTTCCAGCTTGGCCGGCTCGAGCGAGTCGCGGTGCGGCAACAGGCCTTCCTCGACGCCGACCAGAAACACATGGCGGAATTCCAATCCCTTGGCCGCATGCAGGGTGGCGAGCTGCACGGCATCCTGCTCGCCTTCGTCCTTGTCCAGCATGGACAGCAGCGCCACCGATTGCGCCAGTTCGAGCAGGTTCTTGCCTTCCTCCTCGCCCTTCCTGCCCAGCCACTCGACGAAGTCGCAGACATTGGCCCAGCGGGTTTCGGCCTCGCGCGGCTCCGAGGACTGAAACAGCCAGCTTTCGTAGCCGATGGCGTCGATCAGGTCGTTCAGCACCTTGCCGGCCGGCTCCTTCGCCGCGCGCGCTTCGATGCGCCCGATGAAGTCGCCGAACTCGCGCAGCGAAGTGCGCTGCTTCGCGCTGAGCTCGGCATCCAGGCCCGGCGCGTGGATCGCCGCGAACAGGCTCTGGTGGCTGCGCCCGGCGGCGCGGCCGAGCCCTTCCAGCGTGGTGCCGCCGATGCCGCGTTTGGGTGTGGTGACGGCGCGGATGAAGGCCGGGTCGTCGGCCGGGTTGGCCAGCAGGCGCAGGTAGCAGGTGATGTCCTTTATCTCGGCGCGATCGAAGAAGGATTGCCCGCCGGAGATGACATAGGGAATCCGCTGCGCACGCAACTGCTGCTCGATGGCGCGCGCCTGGTGGTTGCCGCGATAGAGGATGGCGTAGTCGGAAAACTTGGTGCGCCGCTCGAAGCGATGTGCGGAGAGGCGCGAGCCGACCCACTCGGCTTCGTGCTCGCCGTCGCGGCAGGTCTGGATGTGGATCGCGTCGCCCTGTCCGTGTTCGGACCACAGCTTCTTCTCGAAGAGCTTGGGGTTGTTGGCGATCAGCGTGTTGGCGACCTGCAGGATGCGCGCCGTCGACCGGTAGTTCTGCTCCAGCTTGACCACCTTGAGGCTCGGGTAGTCGTCCTTCAAGAGGCGCAGGTTTTCGCTGTCGGCGCCACGCCAGGCGTAGATCGACTGGTCGTCGTCGCCGACCGCGGTGAAGGAATCGCGGCCCTGCGTCAGCAGTTGCAGCAGGCGGTACTGGGCGCGATTGGTGTCCTGGTACTCGTCGACCAGCACATGCCAGAGCCGGCTGCGCCAGCGCTGCGCGACCTCGTCGGTTTCCGAGAACAGCCTGACCGGCAGGCGCAGCAGATCGTCGAAATCCACCGCCTGGTAGGCGCGCAGGGTGCGTTCGTAATCCGAGTAGAGCTGTGCGGCGGCAGCTTCGATGTCGTCGACGGAGTCCTTCAGCGCCGCCGCCGGCTCGACCAGCTGGTTCTTCCACAGCGAGATGCGCGACTGCAGGGCGCGCAGGCGGCCCTTGTCGACATTGCCGGCGAGCTCCTGAAACAGGGCCGTGGTATCGGCCGCGTCGAGGATCGAAAAGCCCGGCTTCAGGCCGACCTTCGCCGCCTCCTGGCGCAGGATGCGCACGCCAAGGGCGTGGAAGGTGCTGACGATGACGCCTTCGGCACGCGCGCCGATCAGCTTGCCGACGCGCTCCTTCATTTCCTTCGCCGCCTTGTTGGTGAAGGTGATGGCGGCGATCTGCGTCGGCTTGACACCGTAGTCGTCGACCAGCCAGGCGATCTTGTGCGTGATGACGCGCGTCTTGCCCGAGCCGGCGCCGGCCAGCACCAGCAGCGGGCTGTCGAGGTGGCGCACGGCCTCAAGCTGAGCCGCGTTGAGTTTGACCATGGGGTTAAAACACTTGAACCACAGAGACACAGAGGCACAGAGAAAACCTGGAGATTCCGAACCGGAACCGCCCCGCTCCCTTGGTCTTTGCTTGTCTTTGCAGCTCTCTGTGTCTCTGTGGTGAGGTTCTTCTTCCGCCCTACTTCAGCGCGCCGAAGACCATCTGCGCCATCTTGCCGGCGGCGCCGAGAGGATCCTTGCGGATCGCCTTTTCCTCTTCGGCCATCATCAGGTACAGGCCATCCAGTGCCTTTTGCGTCACGTAGTTCTCGAGGTGCGTATCCTCCTCGCGCACCAGGCCGTATCCGGCCGCCTTGCCGGCGAACTGCTCGTATTTCTTCGCCACCTGAACCTTGTCCATGGCCGTCTTCACCATGGGCTTGAATTTCTCGGTCAGCGGGCCGGAGGTGGTGCGGCGGAAATACTGCGTCGCCGAATCCTCGCCGCCCGTCAGGATGCCCTTGGCATCTTCCACCGACATCTGCTTGATCGAATTCACCAGCAGGGTCTTGGCTTCCGGCACCGCCGCTTCCGCCGCGCGGTTCATCGAGGTGATCAGTTCATCGGCCTTCTTGCCCATGCCCAGACTGCGCATCACGCTTTCGACCTTCTGCACGCTCGGCGGCAGGGGAATCTTCACTTTCGCATTGCCGAGGAAACCGTCCTTCTTGCCCAGCAGGTCAACCGCCTTGCCGGCGCCTTGCGTCAGGGCTTCCTTGAGGCCGCCATTGGCGTCCTTGCCCGAAATGTCTGCAAGGCCGACGGCGTGGGCGGAGGTGGCCAGCAGCAGGCCGGCGATGAATGAGAGTGTCAAGCGCATGTCAGGAATCCTTTGGCGAATTTCGATGGGCGACGGCCGGGTTTGTCGCGACATTATTGCACTTGCCTTGCCTGTCGTCAGCATTTGCGCAGGCACGACGATCAGGCGGCCTTCATGATTCTCACCGTCGGCCATTCCTGCGACAATCCCACATCGCTGCGGACCACCCGCACGAAACGCCTTGAGGAATTCTGCCGATGAGCACCCAGTCCGGCCTGCTGCGCGCCCGGCGCTTCGCCCCCCTGTTCGTCACCCAGTTTCTCGGCGCGCTCAACGACAACGTGCTGAAGAACGCCATGGTCGTGCTGCTGACCTTCCATGCCACGAGCTGGACCACGATCAAGCCCGAACTGCTGGCGAACCTCGCGGCGGGCATTTTCATCCTGCCCTTCTTCCTGTTTTCCGCCACCGCCGGACAGTTGGCCGACAAGTACGACAAGGCCGCACTCGCCCGACTGGTGAAACTGCTGGAGATCGTCATCGTGCTGGTGGCAGGCGCGGGCTTCGTGTTGCACAGCCTCGCCGTGCTGTTCACCAGCCTGTTCCTGCTCGGCCTGCACTCGACCCTGTTCGGCCCGGTCAAGTACGCGATCCTGCCACAGCACCTGAAGAGCGATGAACTGGTCGGCGGCAACGCCCTGATTGAGGCCGGGACCTTCGTCGCCATCCTGCTCGGGACGCTCCTCGGCGGGCTGCTCGCCGGCAGCGGCAACGGCACCACCTGGATCACCGGCGCGGGACTTGCCATCGCCGTCGGCGGCTATCTCGCCTCGCGTTCAATTCCCGCCGCCGTGCCGCCGGCGCCGACTCTTGTCATCAGTGCCAATCCGCTGACCGAGACCTGGCGCAATATCAACTTCGCCCGCGAGAACCGGACCGTGTTCCTCTCGATCATGGGCATTTCCTGGTTCTGGCTGTTCGGCGCGCTGTTCCTCGCCCAGTTCCCGGCCTACACCAAGAATGTTCTGGGCGGCAGCGAGACGGCGGTGACGCTGCTCCTCGCCACCTTCACCTTCGGCATCGGCGTCGGCTCGCTGCTGTGCGAAAAGCTCTCGGCCAAACGCATCGAGCTGGGCCTGGTGCCGCTGGGTTCGATCGGACTGACGCTGTTCGCGCTCGACCTGGCGATCGCCTCGCCGGCCGTACCTTCGCCCTCGCCGTTGGGCGCGATCGGCCTGCTGGCCTACGACCAGACCTGGCGCGTGCTGCTCGACCTGGCGTTGATCGGCATCTTCGGCGGCTTCTTCATCGTGCCACTTTACGCATTGGTGCAGCAGCGCTCCAACCCCGAGCACGGCGCCCGCATCATCGCCGCCAACAACATCATGAACGCCCTGTTCATGGTGGTCGGCGCACTGGCCGCCGCGGGCATGCTCGCCGCCGGCCTGACGATTCCCATGCTGTTCGCCGTCGCCGCCGTCTGCAATGCCGCCGTGGCGCTGTTCATCTACGGCCTGGTGCCGGAGTTCCTGCTGCGCTTCATCGTCTGGATGCTGATCCACAGCGTGTATCGCCTGCGCGTGCAGGAGCTCGACCAAATACCGGAAGAAGGCCCCGCGGTTATCGTCTGCAACCACGTCAGCTTTGTCGATCCGCTGGTGATCATGGCGGCCTGCCCGCGTCCGATCCGTTTCGTCATGGACCACAACATCTTCCGCTGGCCGCTGCTCAACTTCGTCTTTCGCACCAGCAAGGCTATCCCGATTGCATCGGCAAAAGAAGACCCGGCGATGATGGAAAGGGCCTTCGAGGAAGTCGGCAAGGCGCTCGACGCCGGCGATCTGATCGGCATCTTCCCCGAAGGCAAGATCACCGCCGACGGCAAGATCAACCCCTTCCGCCCGGGCATCACCCGGATACTCGCGCGCAACCCGGTGCCGGTGGTGCCGATGGCCCTGCGCGGCCTGTGGGGCAGCTTCTTCTCGCGCAAGCACGGTCCGGCGATGACGCGGCCCTTCCGCCGCGGCGTGTTTTCCCGCATCGAACTGGTGGCGGGTGCTGCCGTGCCGCCGGCCGAGGCCTTGCCGGAACGGCTACAGGCAGTAGTGACGACACTGCGCGGCGACTGCGCCTGATTATCGCCGTAGAGCCACCGCCGACTTTCTAGGTCGCGATCAGCTCACTCCGGCGCCGTGCGCCTGTTGGTCGGCGTGGTAGCTGGAACGTACCAGCGGTGCCGAAGCCGCATGCGTGAAACCCATGGCCGTGGCTTCGCGCGCATACATGGCGAAGACATCGGGATGGACGTAGCGCAGTACCGGCAGGTGGTGGCCGGAGGGCGCGAGGTACTGGCCGATGGTCAGCATCTCGACGCCGTGCGTCCGCAGGTCGCGCAGGGATTCCAGGAGCTCGTCATCGGTTTCGCCCAGGCCGACCATCAGGCCTGACTTGGTCGGCACGCCCGGTACGCGCGCGCGGAAGGCCTTGAGCAGCTGCAATGAATTTTCGTAGTCGGCGCCGGGGCGTGCCTGCTTGTAGAGGCGCGGCACGGTTTCCATGTTGTGGTTCATCACGTCAGGCGGCGTTGCAGCGAGGATGTCGAGCGCGATGTCGAGGCGTCCGCGAAAGTCCGGCACCAGCACTTCGATTTTCGTACCCGGCGAATACTCGCGCACTTTCGCGATGCAGTCGGCGAAGTGCTGCGCGCCGCCGTCGCGCAAGTCGTCGCGGTCGACGCTGGTGATGACGACGTACTTGAGCTTCATCGCCGCGATGGTGCGCGCGAGCTTTTCCGGTTCTTCCGCATCCGGCGGCAGCGGCTTGCCGTGGCCGACGTCGCAGAACGGGCAGCGCCGCGTGCACAGGTCGCCGAGGATCATGAAAGTGGCCGTGCCGTTGCCGAAGCATTCGCCGATGTTGGGGCAGGTGGCTTCCTCGCACACCGTATGCAAGTTATGTTCGCGCAGGATCTGCTTGATTTCGCCGAAGCGGCCCGCGCTGCTGCCGGCCTTGACGCGGATCCAGTCAGGCTTTTTCAACACCGTTTCCGCCGGCACGATCTTGATGGCGCTCTTGCCATATGCGCGGGCGGTTTTGGCCTCGCCTTTTTGCTTGGTCGTCATGTGTGTTTTTCTTCCAGTTGCCGGGCCAGTTGTCCAGCCAGTGCCTGGCCAACTATCGCAGTTTCGTTGCTGCCGCGCCATTGTGGCAAATACGCACGCAACTGGGTAACCGCCATGCCCTCGTAGCCGCAAGGGTTGATCGCATCGTAGGGCGCGAGATCCATGTCGACGTTGAGCGAGACGCCGTGGTAGCTGCAGCCGTGCTTGATGCGCAGGCCGAGCGCCGCGATCTTGGCGTTTCCCACATAGACCCCGGGGGCGCCCGCCAGGCGCGCCGCCGTGACGCCGTAGCCGGCCAGCAGGTCGATCACCGCCTGCTCGATGCGATTCACCAGGCCGCGCACCGTAATCTCGCGCCGGCGCAGGTCGAGCAGCAGATAGACCACGACCTGGCCGGGGCCGTGGTAGGTGATCTGGCCGCCGCGGTCGATCTGCACCACAGGGATGCCGATGTCGCGCAGCAGATGCTCGGGCTTGCCCGAAAGACCTTGGGTGAATACCGGCGGATGTTCGCAGAGCCAGAGTTCGTCGGGCGTGCCGGCACCGCGCGTCGCGGTGAATTCCTGCATCGCGGCGAAGGTCGGCGCGTAGTCGACGCGACCGAGTTCGCGCAGGACGGGTGCGCTCACAGAACCACGCGGACCATCGGGTGTGCGGTCAGCGCCCGATACAACGCGTCGAGCTGGGCCTGCGAGGTGGCGCGCACGGTGCAGGTCAGCGCCAGGTAGTTGCCCGCCTTCGAGGGTCGCATTTCCATACTTGTCGGATCGAAGTCCGGCGCATGCACGCACACCAGCTCGGCAATCGACTGCGCGAATCCTTCAGCATTCGCACCCATGATCTTGAGCGGGAAATCGCAAGGGAATTCGAGCAGGCTTTCCGCCGCCATCACGTACCCCGCATCACCGTCGCCTTGAACGCCTGGTACCAGGCGTACATCTGCGCGAACAGCGGACCCGGCGTGTCGCCGACGCCAGCGCTCTGCGTCCCATTGGGAACTCTCACTCCGTCGAGGAGAACGACGGGCAGCACTTCCTTGGTCGACGAGCACATCCAGAGCTCGTCGGCGCCGCGCGTTTCGGCTTCGGTGATGTCGCGCACTTCATGCGGCAGGCCGTGCTGCGCGGCGAGCTCGAGGATCACGTCGTAAGTGATGCCGGGCAGCATCAGGTGGTTCTTGATCGGCGCCAGCAGCACGCCATCCTTGATTACGAAAATGGATGACGCGGAACCCTCGGTCAGAAAGCCGTCGCGGAACAGCACGGTCTCGACGCAGCCGGCGGCCACCGCCATCTGGCGCAGCAGGCAGTTGGCCAGCAGCGAGGTGGTCTTCAGGTCGCAGCGCAGCCAGCGGATGTCGGCGGCGGAAACTGCGGCGATGCCCTGCTCGCGCTGGCTTTGCGGCGGCGTGAGCATCGGCTCGGCGAGGATCACCGAGGTCGGCCGCACTTCTTTCGGAAAGGCGTGGTTGCGCACCGCCATCGGCCCGCGCGTGACCTGGATGTAGATCGACTGGTCTTCCCACTCTGCCTCATTCGCCAGTTGCGTGACGAAGCCGATCCATTCTTCGCTGCGCCACGGATTGACCAGCTGGATGCCGGCCAGGCTTTGCTGCAGCCGCGCCAGGTGCTTCTCGAGGCGGAAGGGCTGCCGCGAATACACCGGAATCACCTCATACACGCCGTCGCCGAAGAGGAAGCCGCGGTCCATGACGGAAACACTGGCGTCTCCCGCCGCCAGCCATTCGCCATTGAGGAAAACCCGCGACGTCACTGGAAAAACAACCGGATGTCGTCCCACAGGCGGCCGAGGAAACCGGCCACGGGCACCGCGCTCTGCGCCACGACGGGATATTCGCCCCAGGGCTGGCCGCCCACCGCCAGCTTGAGCGTACCGACGACGCTGCCGGCGGCGATCGGCGCGATCAGGGGCTGCTTGCTGATCAGTTGCGCGGTGACCTTGTCGGCCATGCCGCGCGGCACGGAGACCACGAAATCCTCGGCGAACCCGGCGCCGACCAGATTCTGTATGCCCCTGAAGACCCTGAGCTGCGAAATCGCCTGGCCCTTGTCGTAGACCTTCACCGCTTCGAATGCGTTGTAACCCCAGTTGAGCAGGGCGAGCGAATCGCGGGCGCGGGCTTCTTCCGAGGCGGTGCCGAGCACCACCGAAATAAGCCGCCGCGGACCGCGTTTGGCAGTGGCAATCAGGCAATAGCCGGCGGCACTGGAATGCCCGGTCTTCAGACCGTCGACGGTCGCATCGGCCCACAGCAGGCGATTGCGATTGTGCTGGCGGATGCCGTTGTAGGTGTATTCCTTCATGGCATGCAGGGCGTGGGCTTCGGGATGGTCGCGGATCAGCGCCGCGGCCAGCCTGGCGAGGTCGCGCGCCGTCGAGTAATGATTCGGCGCCGGCCCTTCGAAGTAGCCGCTGGCATTGAGGAAACGGGTGTCCTTGAGGCCCATGCGCTGCGCCGTGCGGTTCATCATCTCGGCGAAGGCATCCTCGCTGCCGCCGATGGCCTCGGCCAACGCCACCGAGGCGTCGTTGCCGGACTGGATCACCATGCCCTTGAACAGATCGTCGACCGAAACGCCCTTGTTGACCGGGACGAAACTGCGCGAACCCTGGGTGCGCCAGGCGCGCTCGGACACCATGACCGGCTGCTGCAGGGAGAGCGTCTTCTGCGCCAGTGCGTCGGCCACGAGATAGGTGGTCATGACCTTGGTCAGCGAGGCCGGCTCCAGCCGCGTATCGGCATCCTGCGCCGCCAGAACCTGGCCGGTGGCGTAATCCATCAGCAACCAGGCGCGGGCGCTGACCGCTGGGACCGGAATCGTCGCCGGCAGGGCTTGCGCATGGCTGGCGCCAAACTGCAGCAGGGTGAAAACAAGAACAAGAAATCGCATTGAAGAATCGCAGGGATGAAGAGATGGAATTATAGTCGGCCGCACCTGCCGCAGCCGGGCGGGACTAGCGCTGCACCACCAGCGGCGCCATGCCGAAGCTCTCGCGCAGGCGCACCCCCGCGAGCTGGGCGGCGGCGGCATCGGGCCAGGGACCGAGCTGGACGCGGTACAGGGTGCCGGTCGAGTGCACCACCAGCTTGGCCGAAAGATCGCCGAGTTCGCGCGCCAGCCTGCTGCGCAATGCCTCGGCATTGTCGCGGTTGCCGAATGCGCCCAGTTGCAGGAAGTGCCCGCGCGCATCCTGTACTTGGGGCAACGGCGGCTCCGGCTCGGCTGCAGCCAGCTTGGCGATCGGATCTCCCTCGTCCGCGCGGCGTGGCGTCGGCGCAGAAGTTATGCCTCCGGCGGAGCCGGGGGCGGTATCCCTTGCGGGCGGCGCCGGCGCCGCGGCGAGCGTCTGCCCGGGCAGGATGCTTTCGACCACGACCGGCGTGCTGCCCTGGCCGACATAGCCCAGCTTGTAAGCCGCCGTCCAGGAGAGATCGATCTCGCGCCCGGCGTGGAAGGGGCCACGATCGTTGATACGGACCACCACCGACCTGCCGTTGGCCGGGTTGGTCACCCGGACGTAGGACGGAATGGGCAGGATGGGATGCGCCGCGGTCATCGCATACATGTCGTAAGTCTCGCCGCTGGAGGTCTTCTGGCCGTGGTAGCGGCGCCCATACCAGGACCCGATGCCGCGCGCCTGGTAGGGCTTCAGCTCGCGCAGCGGTATGTAGTCGCGGCCAAGCGCGGAATAGGGATTGTTGGCGAAGCGGTGCAACGGCTCAACACGCGGCACCGCATCGGGAATCGTCTCCGGATCGATGGCCGGCCCGTCGCCGGGTCCGTCGTCCTTGTAGCCGCCGCCGAACTTCACCGGCGGCACGGGCTTCTTCGCTGCGGGCGCAGAAGTCGGCGCCGGCGGTACGGCGACGGGCGCCTCGCCTCGCTCATCCACCGGCCGCGGCGCCTGCGTGCCGCAGGCGGTGAGCGCCAACGCCACCAACGGAGCGAGAATTTGCCGGCCGAGTCTTGCCGCCGGGCCACCCCAAGGCAAGACGTCGCGTTCGCGGAGCGAACATCGGCACCGACCTTCGTTCGGAGCACCCCGTGACAATCGAGCGTAGCGAGCCTGTAAGCTCCCCCTCGGGAGAGGGGGCCGGGGGGAGCGGGTGTTCACTTCTGCACCAGCATGCGGTTGCCGTGGATCGACATCAGGATGCCGATGCCGAGGAACAGCGTCACCAGCGCCGTGCCGCCGTAGCTGATCAGCGGCAGCGGCACGCCGACCACCGGCAGGATGCCGGAGACCATGCCCATATTGACGAAGGCATAGGTGAAGAAAATCATGGTGACGGCGCCCGCCAGCAGACGCGAAAACAGCGTCGCCGCATTGGCGGCGATCATCAGGCCGCGAACGATCAGCGCCGCATAAAGCAGGAGCAGCAGCAGGTTGCCGAACAGGCCGAATTCCTCGGAAAACACCGCAAAGATGAAGTCGGTATGCCGTTCGGGAATGAACTCGAGCTGCGCCTGGGTGCCGGCGCGCCAGCCCTTGCCGAAGATGCCGCCGGAGCCGATGGCGATGGTGGACTGGATGATGTGGAAGCCTTTGCCGAGCGGATCCCGTTCCGGATCGAAGAGCGTGATGATGCGGTTGCGCTGGTAGTCATGCAGCAGGTTCCAGGCGAACGGCGCGGCGGCGATGCCGGCGGCGACCATGCCGATCAGGATCTTCCATGACAGTCCGGCGAAGAAGATCACATAGAAGCCGGCCGCCAGCACCAGGATGGCGGTGCCCAGATCGGGCTGGCGCGCGATCAGGGCGACCGGCAGCAGCAGCAGGACGGCAGCGATCACATAGTCGCGCAGACGCGGCATGGCCTCGCGCTTCTGGAAGAACCAGGCGAGGAGAAGCGGCATGGCGATTTTCATGAGTTCCGACGGCTGGGCGCGCATGAAACCGAGATTGAGCCAGCGCCGCGCGCCTTTCGACACGTCGCCGAACAGGGCGACGGCAATCAGCAACAGCACCCCCAGCACATACACCGGAACCGCCAGATGCATCAGCCGCTGCGGCGGCACCTGCGCCACTACCCGCATCACCACCAGCGCCGCCGCAACATTCATCAGCTGCGAATTGATCCGCTCGGGCGAGGCACTGCCCATCATGCCGACGGCCATCAGCAGCAACAGTCCGGCGATCACCATCAGCGGCGGATCGATCGGTGCCACCAGCCGTTGCGCCAGATCGCGGATCGTCGCCAGACCGATGCCGCGGTTCATTCGTTATCTCCTTCGACAGCGGCTTCGTCGGGCGGCGCCGGTGCCTTGGGCCGCTTGCCGAGCAGGTAGTAGTCGAGCACCTGGCGCGCAATCGGGGCCGCCGCCTGGGCGCCGAAGCCACCGTTCTCGACCAGCACGGCCAGGGCGATTTTCGGATCGTCGGCCGGAGCGAACGCAATGAACAGGGCGTGGTCGCGCAGTTCCTTCTTGACGGAACCGGCCTTGTAATCGGCACCCTTGAGGGAATACACCTGCGCCGTTCCGGTTTTGCCGGCAGAGACGTATTCGGCGCCGGCAAAAGCACGCGCGCCGGTGCCTTCCTTGTTCACGCCGACCATGGCATTGCGGATCACTTCGATATGTTCCGGCTTCAGCCCGAGATCGCGTATCGGCTGGGACTCGATCAGGGTCCGGTTGCCGGACTTGGTATCGGTAATGAATTTCACCAGGTGCGGCCGGAACACCACGCCCTTGTTGGCCACGATCGCCGTGGCCTGCGCCAGCTGGATCGGCGTGTAGGCGTTGTAGCCCTGGCCGATGCCGATCGAGATCGTCTCGCCGGCGTACCATTTCTGCTGCTCGGGCTTTTTGAAGCGCTTCCTCTTCCATTCCTGCGAAGGCAGCACGCCCTCCGATTCGCCGTCGATGTCGATGCCGGTGCGGCTGCCCAGTCCGAGGCTGCCCATGAAACTGGAAATATTGTCTATCCCCATGTCGTTGGCCAG
Organism: Sulfuritalea sp.; assembly: GCA_044344175.1. GTDB lineage: Bacteria > Pseudomonadota > Gammaproteobacteria > Burkholderiales > Rhodocyclaceae > Sulfuritalea. Next base: position 15,424 of record JBIJDJ010000002.1, on the reverse strand, counting down.
CATGTAGTAATAGGTGTCGCAGGAATGCACGATGGATTTGTACATGTCCACCATGCCGTGGCCGCCTTTCTTGTCGTCGCGGAAGTGATGGCCGCCGAAATTGAAGAAGCCGGGGTCTGAAATCAGTTGCTCCGGCCGACGCTTGCCCAGCGTCAACGCGCCCAGCGCCATGAACGGCTTGAAGGTGGAGCCGGGCGGATAGGCGCCATTGAGCGCGCGGTTCACCATCGGCTTGTCGGGCGATTCGTTGAGTTCCTTCCAGTTCTGCGTGTCGATGCCATCGACGAACAGGTTGGGGTCGTAATTCGGCACCGCCACCAGCGCCAGAATGCCGCCGGTGGCAGGTTCGATGGCGACCAGCGCGCCCTTGCGGTCACCGAAGGCCAGTTCGGCGATGCGCTGCAGTTCGGCATCGACAGTCAGCGTCAGGTTGTTGCCGGCCACCGGCGCGGTGCGCGCCAGGGTGCGCACCGCACGGCCACCGGCATCCACTTCCACTTTCTCGAAGCCGGTTTCGCCGTGCAGATCGAACTCGTAATGCTGCTCCAAGCCGGTCTTGCCGAAGTGTTCGGTACCGCGATAGTTCGCTTCCTGCTCCTTCTCCTCGATCTTCTCCAGGTCCTTGTCATTGGCCCGGCCGATGTAACCCAGCATGTGCGAGGCGAAGGCGCCGCCCGGGTACTGGCGGAACAGGCGCGCCTTGATATCCACGCCGGAAAAGCGATAGCGGTGGGCGATGAACTTCGCCACTTCCTCGTCGGTGAGGCGCGTCCGGATCGGCAGCGACTCGAAGTTGCGGCTTTCTTCCAGCAGCTTCCTGAAGCGCTTGCGGTCCTTGGGCTGGACGTCGATGATCTCGGCCAGGCCATCGATGATCTTTTCCAGATCGAGGGTTTTGGAAGGGGTGATTTCCAGCGTGTAGGCAGAGTAGTTGCGCGCCAGAACCACCCCGTTGCGGTCTACGATCAAGCCCCGGTTCGGCACAATGGGGACCAGCGAAATGCGGTTGTCCTCGGCACGGGTCTGGTAGTAGTCGTGCTGGACGATCTGCAGCCAGACGAAACGGATGAACAGGAGAGTGAAACAGAGCAGCACGAAGCCGCCCGCCACGGCCAGGCGCGAACGAAAGCGTTCGAGCTCCTGCTGGGGATTCTTGAATTCCATCTATAGCTCAGGCCGCGATGACGGCACCGCTGATGACGAAATACGCAAATGCAAATTGATCGCCCCCCACCCCCCGACCCCCGCCCCGGGGCGGGGGCGACTAGTTAGCTCGCTGCGCTCGTTGGTCACTGCGGTTTGCCCATGCCCTCGGCGCTCAAATCGGCCGGTGGACATCTTTGTCTTCCGGCCGGAACTGGGGGGTCAGGAGCAGATAGGTCACCGGATGCCAGAGCAGCGTCGCCGTGAAGCTGGAAAGAAACCACAGCACGCCGGGAAACTCGGCGCCGCTCACCATGCGCGCCACCATCATCACCAGTTGCATGCCGAGGAACATCGGCAACACGTGCAGCGCCTGCTGCGATAGCGGAAACCACAGCACGCGCCGCGACCACCCGGCGGCGGCGAAAGCCAGCAGCACGTAGGCCAGCGCATGCTGCCCCATGATGCTGGCATCGGCGACATCCATTGCCAGCCCGAGCACGAAGCCGGCGGCCATGCCGACTTTCAGGGGTTGATGCACACACCAGAAGGCCAGCACCAGCGCCACCCAGTCGGGAATGCCGGGAAGCCGCCCGAAGGGAATCAGGTTCAGCAACAGGGCGAGGAACAGCGTCAGCACGATGAACCAGTTTCTGACCGGCAGCAGAATGCGGCGCGAGGAATGGATGGGTTGCATTATTTACGCCTCCGCCGGGCCGCCCCAAGGGGGCGTAAAGCCATGAACATGGAAACCGCGCAGCGGTTGAACCGTGGTCGCCACTTCCCCCGGGGAAGGGGTTGGGAGATGGGCCATCATGGTACTTTCTTCTTGACGCGCTTGCCGCGACCGGGCTGTTCGGAGGCCGACGGGGCATCGTCCGGTTGCGGCGGCAAGGCGAGGCGCCCGCCCAGTACCAGAGCCAATCCGTGGCGTTCAACGCCGGCCAGCGGCGCACAGGTAATACGGGCAAACGAGTAGGAGCTGTCGCGATCGACCTTGACCACCTTGGCCACCGGCAGGCCTGGCAGATATACGCCGTCGAGGCCCGAGGTGACGAGCACGTCGCCGACCTGTATCTCGGCGTTCGCGGCGAGGAAACGCAATTCCATCATGCCCGCGCCGGCACCGGCCAGTACGGCGCGCAAGCCGTTGCGCTGCACCTCCACCGGGATCGCCTGATCCTTGTCGGTGAGCAGCAGCACTTCCGCGGTGAGCGGGAACACCCGCACCACCTGCCCGATGATGCCGATGTCGTCGACCACCGCCTGGCCGGCGGCAATGCCATGCTGGATGCCCTTGTCGATGATCACTCGCCGCGAAAAAGGGTCGCGCGCCGCATAGAGGATCTCCGCGATGCGCCCCTCGACCGGCAGGCGCGCACGCATGTCGAGCAAGGCGCGCAGCCGCTTGTTCTCCTGCTCGAGATGCTGCTGGCGCAGCAGGAGATTGGCCGTGCCGAGCTGGCTCCGGCGCAGTTCTTCGTTTTCCCGCAAAAGGGTGGTTTGCCGCGAAAGGTAGGTGCCGGCATCGCCGGCGGCGTCGATCGGCAGCCAGGTAATGCGCTGCAGCGGCCAGGCGACGGTGGCAACCGCGAGGCGCGCCCATTCCAGGGTGTGAAAGCGCAGGTCGGCGATCAGCAGGACCAGCGACAGCGAAACAAAAAAGGCCAGCCGCACAAGCGGTGCCGGACCCCGTTTGAAGAAGGGTGGCGGAGCATGGCCAGCGACGGACATCAAGGCAGGTGCACTCTCAGAATGGGAAACCCCGGTGGTGCCCCGCTTTTCATGGCACGGGGCCAGCTTGCAAGCTACACGGGGCGGGCCTTACTCGGTGGCGAAAATACTGCCAAGTTTGTCCATCTTTTCAAGCGCCATTCCGGAGCCGCGCGCAACGCAGGTCAGCGGGTCATCGGCGACGATCACCGGCAAGCCCGTTTCCTCGGTCAGCAGGCGATCGAGGTCGTGCAGCAGCGCACCGCCGCCGGTCAGCACCAGACCGCGTTCGGCGATGTCGGCGCCGAGTTCGGGCGGGGTTTTTTCCAGCGCATCCTTGACCGCCTTGACCACCTGGTTGAGCGGTTCGGAGAGCGCTTCGAGCACCTCGTTGGAGGAGATGGTGAACTTGCGTGGAATGCCCTCGGCGCGGTTGATGCCGGAGACTTCCATTTCCTTGACCTCGGCGCCCGGAAACGCCGAGCCGATGGTCTTCTTGATGTTCTCGGCGGTATTGTCGCCAATCTGCATGCCGTAGTTGCGGCTGATGTAGGAGATGATCGCCTCGTCGAACTTGTCGCCGCCGACGCGTACCGAGTTGGCATAGACCATGCCGCCCAGCGAGATCACGCCGACTTCGGTGGTGCCGCCGCCGATGTCCACCACCATCGAGCCGGTGGCGTCCGATACCGGCAGGCCGGCGCCGATCGCGGCGGCCATCGGTTCTTCGATCAGGTACACCTGCGAAGCGCCGGCACCGAGTGCGGATTCGCGGATGGCGCGACGCTCGACCTGAGTCGAGCCCGAGGGCACGCAGATGATGATGCGCGGCGAGGGCGAGAACAGGCGCGACTCATGCACGCGCTTGATGAACTGCTTGAGCATCTGCTCGGTGACAGTGAAGTCGGCGATCACGCCGTCCTTCAGGGGCCGGATCACCGAAATCTCTTTCGGATTGCGGCCGATCATGGTCTTGGCCTCCTTGCCCACCGCCTGGATGGTCTTCTTGGCGTTGGGGCCGCCTTCGATGCGAATGGCGACGACCGAAGGTTCGTCGAGCACCACGCCCTTACCGCGCACGTAAATCAGCGTGTTGGCGGTACCCAGGTCGATGGCGAGATCATTTGAAAAATAGGAGCGGAGAAAGCCGAACATCGCGGTTCCAGTGTTGAGGCCCGCCCGGGAAAGGCTAGGGTCCAAAGGTCGCATATGATAACCTATCGCGCCCGTCGAATCAGGCAATGCACCGGCCTTGTTTCAGGCGGGCCTCACGCTACCTACCCCACTTGCCACCATGTCCCTGACCCCGGAAGACGTTGCCCGCATCGCCCTGCTGTCCCGCATCGAACTGTCGGCGACAGAGCGCGAAAGCACCCGCGACCAGTTGAACGGCATCCTCGGCTTCATCGAGCAATTGCAGGCCGTCGATACCATCGGCATCGAGCCGATGGCGCATGCCGTAGATGTGGTCCAGCGCCTGCGCCCCGACGCGGTCACCGAAACCGACCATCGCGCCGAGTTCCAGGCCGTGGCACCGGAAACCGAGGCCGGGCTATATTTAGTTCCGCGAGTCATGGAATGAGTGATCTCTTCAATTCGTCGCTGCGTGAGCTGTCCGCGGCGCTTGCAGCAAAAAAGGTATCCGCCACTGAACTGGCCACCCTGTTTCTCGACCGCATCGATACGCTCAATCCGACGCTGAATGCAGTCATCACCCTCGACCGCGACAAGACTCTGACCCAGGCCCGTGCCGCGGACGAGAAGTTAAAAGTTCCCATAGGGACCCAGAGCGCTAACGCCGGCACTACGGCGCTGACCGGCATCCCGTTGGCGCACAAGGATATTTTTTGCACCAAGGGCTGGCGCACGAGTTGTGGCTCGAAGATTCTCGAAAACTTCGTCTCGCCCTACGACGCCCACGTCGTCGAAAAACTCGCCGCAGCCGGCATGGTGATGCTGGGCAAGCTCAACATGGACGAATTCGCCATGGGCTCGTCGAATGAAACCTCTTACTTCGGTCCGGTGAAAAATCCCTGGGATATTTCCCGCGTCCCCGGCGGTTCCTCGGGCGGCTCGGCGGCCGCAGTCGCGGCACGCCTCACGCCTGCCGCGACCGGCACCGACACCGGCGGCTCGATCCGCCAGCCCGCCGCCCTGTGCGGACTGACCGGCCTGAAACCGACCTACGGCGTGGTATCGCGCTACGGCATGATCGCCTTCGCCTCCAGCCTTGATCAGGCCGGGCCGATGGCAAAAAGCGCGGATGACTGCGCGCTGCTGCTGAATGCCATGGCCGGCTTCGATCCGCGCGACTCCACCTCGCTCGAACGCCCGGCCGAGGATTACGCCCGCGACCTGGAGAAACCGCTGGCCGGCCTGAAAATAGGCCTGCCGAAGGAGTTTTTCGGCGAGGGCATGGATGCCGATGTGCGCGCCGCGGTCGAAGCGGCGCTGGACGAATACCGCCGGCTCGGGGCCGTCACAGTCGAGGTACAGTTGCCCAACTCCGGACTTTCGGTGCCCGCCTATTACGTGATCGCACCGGCCGAGGCCAGCTCGAACCTGTCGCGCTTCGACGGCGTGCGCTACGGTTATCGCGCGCCGGAGTATGCCGACCTGGCCGAGATGTACTCGCGCAGCCGGGCCCAGGGCTTCGGCGCCGAAGTGAAGCGCCGCATCCTGATCGGGACCTACGTGCTCTCACACGGCTACTACGACGCCTATTACCTCCAGGCGCAGAAAATTCGCCGCCTCATCGCCGCCGACTTTGTCGAGGCATTCAGGCAATGCGACGTGATCATGGGTCCGACCTCACCCTCCGTGGCTTTCGCCTTCGGCGCCAAGAGCGCGGATCCGGTGCAGATGTACCTGTCCGACATCTACACCATCTCGACCAACCTCGCCGGCCTGCCCGGCATGTCACTGCCCTGCGGTTTCGGCAACACGCAGTTGGCAAACCCGATGCCGGTCGGCCTGCAGATCATCGGCAACTGGTTCGGCGAGGCGAAGATGCTGAATGTGGCGCACCAGTACCAGAAGGCCACCGACTGGCACACGCGGATGCCGGAAATGTCGGGAGCAGGACAATGAACCGGGAAGCTCAGTGGGAAGTGGTGATCGGACTGGAGACCCATGCCCAGCTGCAAACCAAGTCGAAGATTTTTTCCGGCAGCAGCATCGCCTTCGGCGCCGAGCCCAACATGCAGGCCAATGCCGTCGACATCGCGCTGCCCGGCGTGCTGCCGGTGCTGAACCGCGAAGCCGTGGTCTGCGCCATCAAGTTCGGCCTCGCCGTAGGTGCCGCGATCGCCCCGCGCTCGATCTTCGCGCGCAAGAATTATTTCTATCCCGATCTGCCCAAGGGTTACCAGATCAGCCAGTTTGAGATCCCGGTGGTGTCGGGCGGCGGGTTGACCGTAATAGTCGGCGTTGGCGACACGGCGACCGAGAAGTTCGTGCACCTGACGCGCGCCCACCTCGAAGAGGATGCCGGCAAATCGCTGCACGAAGACTTTCACGGCCGCACCGGCATCGACCTCAACCGCGCCGGCACGCCGCTGCTGGAAATCGTCACCGAGCCCGACATGCGTTCATCCGCCGAGGCGGTCGCCTACGCCAAGGCGCTGCATGCCCTGGTGCAGTGGATCGGCATTTGCGACGGCAACATGCAGGAAGGCAGCTTCCGCTGCGACGCCAACGTCTCGGTGCGCCGTCCCGGCGAGCCGCTGGGTACCCGGCGCGAGATCAAGAACCTCAATTCCTTCCGCTTCATGCAGCAGGCGATCGATTTCGAGGTGCAGTGGCAGATCAACGAAATCCAGGAAGGCCGCGCCATCCGCCAGGCCACCGTGCTGTTCGATCCCGACACGGGCGAAACGCGTTCGATGCGCAGCAAGGAAGACGCCCACGATTACCGCTATTTCCCGGATCCCGACCTGCTGCCGCTGGAGATCCGGCCTGAATGGGTCGCCGAGGTCAAGGCCGGCCTGCCGGAACTGCCGCAGGCGATGAAACAGCGCTTCCAGGACGAATTCGGGCTCTCCGCCTATGACGCTGCTGCGCTGACGGCATCGCGCGCGATGGCCACCTATTTCGAAGCCACGCTGGCCCTGGCTGGCATGGAAAACGCCAAACCGGTGGCCAACTGGATCATGGGCGAACTTTCCGCCCGCCTCAACAAGGAAGACCGGCAGATCAGCGCCACGCCGCTGTCTGCGCAGCAACTGGCCGGCATCATCCGCCGCATTGCCGACAACACGATCTCGAACAAGATCGGCAAGGATGTCTTCGAGGCACTCTGGAGCGGCGAAGGCAAGGATGCCGACGCCGTGATCGAGGCAAAAGGCTGGAAGCAGATTACCGACACCGGCGCGATCGAGGCACTGGTAGACGAAGTCCTCGCCGCCAACCAGAAATCCGTCGAGGAATTCCGCGCCGGCAAAGAAAAGGCCTTCAACGCCCTGGTCGGCCAGGCCATGAAAGCGACCAAGGGCAAGGCCAACCCCCAGCAGGTCACCGACCTGCTGAAGAAAAAACTCGGCGGCTGACTACTTCTTTGCGGCTGGTTTGGGCGCTGCAGGCACCGCAGGAGCTGAAGCCGCCTCAGGAGCGGGAGCCGCCACCGGGGCAGGTGCTGCCACTGGTGCAGGTGCCGCCACTGGTGCAGCGGCAGCTGAACCTTCGCCCGGCTTCTTGTTGGTCAGCTCGATATAGCGTTTCTTCTCCTCAGCAAAACGGCTGCGGACTTCTTCCTTTTCCTTGGTCTGGTCAGCAACGGTCTTCTGCTGCGCCTGGATCTCCTTGTCGTTTTCGCGCACCTGCGCCTTGACAGAATCGGGCAGCGGCTTGCCTTTGTAAAACTCCTTGTCGCCGTCAAGCTTCTGTTTCTTCTTCATGGCTTCATCCAGCCGCTTTTCAGCGTCCTTGATGCCCTTGTCGATCTCGGCCAGGTTGCGATCCCGCACCGAATCGATGTCCTTTACACTGGAATAGGTGGACATCAAGGCAAGCGTGCGACGGCGCTCCTCGGCGGCCTTCTTGGCGTCAGCTTCCTTCTGTGCCGTTTCGGCATCACGGCGGGCCTGCTGCTCCGGCGTCAGCGGCGCGTCCACCTTCTTGGACACAAACCCGCGATTGTCGCGCTCTTCATAGGCCCGACCCTGACATGCGGTTGGCAAAAAATCGCCGCAGACCTTGCGCCCGTTGGCGTCATTGCAGCAATAGATGCGAGTCTGGGCAGCGGCACCCAAGGCGAGCAAAGTGGTGGAAACAAACAGCAGGGCGGTAATCAGGCGCATGGGGGTTCTCCCTAATTCAGAGGACAGAATATCACTCGATGCCGTAAAGAGCGCGGTAAGCGCGCACGGCAGCAAGCTTGTTTTCAAGTTCCGGATGCCCGGACAGATAATCGATCAAATCGGTCAAACTGGCAATGCTGATGACTGGAATGCCGTAGTTCCGCTCCACTTCCTGCACTGCCGAAAGGTCGCCCTGCCCGCGTTCGCGGCGATCCAGCGCAATGACCACCGCGGCAGGCGTCGCGCCGGCATCACGGATCAACTCCACCGATTCGCGTACCGATGTACCGGCGGTAATCACATCATCGATGATCAGCACACGCCCCGTGAGCGGCGCACCTACCAGCGTGCCGCCTTCGCCGTGGTCCTTGGCTTCCTTGCGGTTGTAGGCATAGGCCGTGTTGTGTCCGTGGCCCGCCAGGGCCATCGCCGCACCGGCAGCCAGCGGAATACCCTTGTAGGCGGGTCCGAACAGCACATCGAACTGAACGCCTGCAGCCAGAATACGGCGCGCGTAGAAGTTGCTGAGACGCGACAGGGAAGCGCCGTCGTTGAACAGGCCGGCATTGAAGAAATAGGGGGTCAGACGCCCCGCCTTGGTCTTGAACTCGCCAAAGCGCAACACGCCCAGTTCGCAGGCGAAGGCGATAAACTCGCGGCTCAGCTCGCTAGTCACGTTAAAGCTGACATTCGCATTCATCAATCCATTCTACATGCGGAAGCACATGCTCCGAATAGTCTGTCTGAATCTAAATGGTATCCGTTCCGCCGCCAACAAGGGATTTTTCGAGTGGCTGGCGACACAGGGGGCCGACATCGTCTGCGTCCAGGAACTCAAGGCGCAACTCGCCGACCTGACTCCAGCACTGCTCACCCCAAACGGCTTCACGGGTTGCTTTCATACCGCCGAAAAGAAGGGCTACAGCGGCGTCGGCATCTATTCGCGGCAGGCGCCCGACCGCGTCATCGAAGGTTTCGGCAACGCCGAGTTCGATGCGGAAGGACGCTACCTGCAAGCCGACTTCGGCAAGTTGTCGGTGGTCTCGCTATACCTACCGTCCGGCTCCAGTTCGGACGAGCGCCAGCAGGCCAAGTTCCGCTTTCTCGATCAGTTCCGGCCACGACTGGAACGTCTGGCGAGCGACGCAAGACGCGACGAGCGCGAAGTCCTGCTCTGTGGGGACTGGAATATCGCGCATCAGCCGATCGACCTGAAGAACTGGAAGGCCAACCAGAAGAATTCCGGCTTCCTGCCCGAGGAACGGGCCTGGCTGTCGTCCGTGTTCGACGCTCTGGGATGGGTTGACGTACATCGCCGGCTCCAGCCGGAAGCGACAGGCGAGGCCTACACCTGGTGGTCCAACCGGGGCCAGGCTTGGGCCAAGAACGTCGGCTGGCGCATCGACTACCAGATCGCGACACCCGGCCTGGCCGCGGCGGCATGCCGCGCCGCCGTCTACAAGGATCAGCGCTTTTCTGATCATGCACCATTGATTATTGATTACGAAATGGCTTCCGTATGACATAGATCATTGCAGCACTGCGCTAAAATCGGTAGCCTTTCAGTCGTAGCCATTCAATTTCAGGAGAAAACCATGAGCGACATGACCGATGTCACCAAAGACAAACTGATTGCCGACGTCAAGTTGGTAATTGCCGACACCGAGGAACTGCTGCGCGCCACGGCAGGCCAGGCAGGAGAAAAGATCGCCGATATCCGTGCCAGAACCCAGGATCGCCTTGCAGCGGCCAAGATCAAGCTGGCCGAAGCCGAGGCTGTAATGGTAGACAAGGCCAAGCAGGTCGGCCGGGTTGCCGACGACTACGTGCATGACAATCCATGGCGCTCGGTGGGTGTGGCCGCCGGCTTCGGTTTCATCGTCGGCCTGCTGATCGGTCGTCGCTGAAACCGGCCATGGTTGACGCGGCGGGTAATGCGCCGGCCCGGCCCGGCTTGTTCGCCTCGGCGAAAGGCCTGCTCGGTACCGGCGTCACCCTGCTTCACAATCGACTTGAACTCCTCGGCGTCGAACTGGCCGAGGAGCGGGTACGTCTGGTATCCCTGTTGGCCTACGGCGGGGCCGCTTTTCTTTGCCTTGCTGCAGGCCTGATCTTCCTCGCCATCTTTCTCACCGTCTTGATGTGGGATAGCAATCGGCTGCTCGCTCTCGGGATCTTCTCCGCGCTTTTCCTCGGCGCCGGCATCGCCAGCCTCATACTGACCATGAGCCTGGCGAGATCAGGCTCAAAACTGTTTTCCGCAAGTCTGGCCGAACTGCGCAAAGATAGTGACGCGCTTGCGGCCAGGGATGCGGCAAGGCCGCAGTGAGCTCCACCACACTTGAACTTGCCCTGAAAAAGCAACGGCTCCAGATCGCCAGCGAGGGCTTGCGCGCCGACTTCGGTCGTTGCGCGTCAGGAGTAACGCCTGTCTTCATCGGGGCAGACATGGCGGTCGTCGCCGCGCACTGGGTCCGCCGCAACAAGGAATTTGTTGTCGCCGTGGCAGTCGCGCTGGTTGTCATCCGGCCAAAGAGCGCCCTTGGCTGGGCGCGTCGCGCCTTTGTGGCCTGGCGGGTCTGGCACAATCTTGAGGGTTTTCTGGAGCGTCGCCTGCCACCGCCCCGGTGGCGGTGACCGTCGTCGGCCGAGCCTGCTCGTCTGCGGACTCCGGTACGGACACTCGGCGGGGTGATTCTCATTCAACCCGAACACCACCGTGAGAGTGGCATCACCGAAACAAATCTGCGAACCAAGGGGATGTGATGCGAATCATTCTGTGCTTGTTGGCGTTGGTTACAGCACCGGCCTGGGCCGAGTGGGTGGCGGTGTCGGAGTCCAATGATCTGGTCGCCTACATTGAGCCCACCACGATCCGCAAGAACGGCAACTTCCGCAAAGTTTGGCAAGTGCAAGACCTAAAGCAAAGGGGCAAAGGCGGCGAGATGTCGCGGCGACTCCTGATTGAATACGACTGCAAGGAGGAGCGATTCAGAATTCTCTTGACCTCCACTCACTCCGATCCGATGGCAGGCGGGAAAACGCTCGTATTGGAAGATGATCCGGGCAAATGGGTTCCCTTCCCGCCTGACACGCCCGCCGAAGACACCCTCGAGATCGTCTGCACCAAGTAACTCATCTGCGCCGCCATGGGGGTGGCGGCATCGATAAGCGGCGCTGGCGAGACGGCATCGGTAGGCAAATCGGCCCTGGCGCTACCCCTGTGCTATGCCAGCTCCCATATTGAGGAAAAATCCGGCCCAGTCAAAAACGGGCTCGGTGCTCGCGAAAGTTCTCTCCGTGCAATCCACCCCAACATCGTTACGGTCCTTGTCAGGCAGCCTTTTTAATCTTGATGTGCGGAGCAAGGCCGGCAATGGCCGCCATATCGACCAGCGCATCCAGCGAGAACAACTCGACCTTGCCGCGCATTAGATCCGAGATACGCGGTTGGGTGACGCCAAACATCTTGGCGGCATCGGCCTGAGTCATGCCGCGCTTTTTGATCAGTTCGGTCAGCTCGATGATTAGTTCAGAACGCGCGCGCATGCTGGCCGCCAGTTGCGGCGTGTCCTCGATGGCGTCCCAGACGCTTTGGAATCTTTGCTTGCTCATAGCTTCGTCCTCATCAATTCCTTTTAGCGATTACGCGCGAGTTCAATATCGCTCGTCGCAGTCTTTTGGGTTTTCTTCTGAAAGCAATGAAGTACATAAACTGCATCTTCAAGCTTCGTCAGGTAGATCACCCGAAAAGCCCCTGCCTCATCCCGTATCCTCACCTCGCGTACGCCCTTTCCGACTGATGGCATCGGCTTCCAGTCTTCGGGATCGTAACCGCGCTGTAAGCGGTCAATCTGGAATCCTGCCGCTCGACGAGCGACTTCAGGAAAGCTGCGTAGTTCGTCCAGGGCGTTGCCGCGAAATTCAACAGGTTTAAAGGCCATGCCGAACTATACAATACTTTGTATATTCCATTTCGATCTTCTACCCGGATGACTCTTTGCTCCGGTGAGTACACGGTGATTACATTTTTGATTTTTTACACGCCAATGAAAAAGGCCCCCATCGCTGTAATGCTGTTCAGTTAGCGCTGAACGGCATTTTTATTTGTTGCGCAAGCTATTGTAAACACTTGTAAACCCTGTTAACGTTTGACTCGATGCTATCGAGTCAACTTCACGTAACAGCGGATGTTTTGCCCCTCGCCGGTCTTGATCGGTTGGCGGAACACCTGCCTTTGGCGTGGATTGAAGAAGCGCTCGCTGCCACGGGAACGGCCAGTATCCGGCGGCGGCGACTGCCGGCCGAGCAAGTGGTGTGGTTGGTCATCGCCTTGGCGCTCTACCGGCATCAATCCATGCCCGAGGTCTTGGCTACATTGGATCTGGCGCTACCGTCGGCCTCGGATCAGGCTGTCAGCAAGAGTGCGGTGACCCAAGCTCGCCAACGGCTCGGAGCCGCGCCACTGGCGCAATTGTTTGATCGGACCGCACGCGCCTGGTGCGCCCAGGACAGCGAGCGTCACGGTTGGAAGGAGCTCTCTCTGTGGGCCATGGATGAGCTGTAGAACGGCTGTAAAAATCAGGGTGGGGATAAGGAGAGACGAACGAGCCCAATGGGTGCGAATTATCTGGAAGTGTCCCGCCGATGTCCCATGGGCCAGAATGAAAAAGGCCCCCATCGCTGGAGGCCTTGGTATGACTGGTGGTGATGAGTGGACTTGAACCACCGACCCCCGGATTATGAATCCGATGCTCTAACCGACTGAGCTACATCACCATGCAAAGGGGCGGAATTATCCTCGGCGCACGCTTGCCTTGTCAAGGCAGGCTCCGGTAGGCGACAATTGCATGATGGACTTCGATGTCGTGATCGTGGGTGGCGGATTGGCCGGTTTGAGCCTGGCGGCGGCATTGCGCCGCTCGACCCTGTCGGTGGCTCTGGTCGAGGGGCGGACGCCGGCTTTCCCCGAAGCCCTGGATTCGCGCATTTACGCGATCACCCCGACCAACGCGGCATTTCTCGACGAACTGGGCGTCTGGGGTCATCTCGATGCCACGCACATGGAAGCCGTGCGCATCATGGAAATCCACGGCGATGCGGGTGGGCGGCTGGATTTCACCGCGTATGGCTGCGGCGTTTCGGAACTGGCCTGGATCCTCGAATCCTCACTGATGCAGCGCGAGTTGTGGGAAACGGTCAAGCGCCAGGGCAACCTGAGCCTGTTTTGCCCGGCGCGGCCGCAGGCGCTGACGATAGTGCCCGATGCCGCGTTGTTGAGTCTTGAGGATGGCCGCAGTCTTTCCGCGCGGCTGATCGTGGCCGCCGACGGCGCCGAATCCTGGACACGGTCTGCGTCCGGCATGACCGTGCGTTTCGACCCCTACGACCAACAGGGGGTCGTCGCCAACTTCGCCACCGAACTGCCACATCGCGGCACGGCTTTCCAATGGTTCCGCACGGATGGCGTGCTGGCCTGGCTGCCGCTGCCGGGCAACCGCATCTCTATGGTCTGGTCCGCCCCGGAAGATCACGGGCGCAAGCTGTTGGCACTCGATCCTGCCGAACTCGCCGCACGGGTTGCCGAGGCCGGCAACCACCTTCTGGGAGCGCTGGAACTGATTACCCCGCCCGCCGGCTTTCCATTGCGCCTGATGCGCGCACCGAACACCGTGGCGCCACGCCTGGCGCTGATCGGCGATGCAGCGCATACCATCCATCCGCTTTCCGGCCACGGCATCAACCTCGGCTTCCAGGACGCGCGGGTTCTGGCTGGCGTTCTGTGCGACAAACCCGGGCATGTCGATTGCGGCGGCCTGGGGCTGTTGCGGGCTTACGAGCGCGCACGCAAGGAAGAAGTAGTGACTTTGCAGACCCTGACTGATAGCCTGCACGATCTTTTCCGCCCCGCAACGGGTTCCCTGACCCGCCTGCGCAATCTTGGATTGAACCTCACCAACAGTTTGCCGGTCGTAAAGAACCTGCTGGTCCGCTATGCGCTGGCGTCCTGACGCCGGCGTCCTGATTTCCCTGGAGAACCCATGAAACTACCCCTGCTTGCCGCCACTCTGGCCTGTGTCTCTCTCGCCGCCCTTGCCGACGAGGCCGAGGTAAAAAAGGCCGTCGAAGCCAGACTCGGAAAAATCGAAAAAATCGTCAAGGCGCCCATGGCCGGGATCTGGGAAGTCACGGTAGACAACCAGATTTATTACTCCGACGACAAGGGCAGCTACCTGATATTCGGCAGCATGCTGGACATGAAGACCGGCAAGAACCTCACGGCAGAGCGCCAGTTCAATGCCCTGCCTCTGGAACTGGCGATCAAGCAGGTTCGCGGCTCGGGCAAGAACGTCATGGTTACCTTCGAAGACCCGAACTGCGGTTACTGCAAGAAACTGGCAAAAGACATCCTGACACTGAAGGACGTGACGGTTTACACCTTCCTGCTGCCGGTGCTGGGCGACGACTCCTTCGAGAAATCCAAGGCCATCTGGTGTGCGCCGGACAAGGCCAAGGCCTGGGTAGACTGGATGACGGCCGGCAAGGCGCTTCCCGTCGCCGCCAAGTGCGACATTTCCGGACTAAACAAGTCGGCGCAACTGGGCGGCAAGTTGCGCATCAACGGTACCCCGGCGATTTTCTTCGCCAACGGCGAGCGCGTCGGCGGCTATATTCCCGCAGCCGAAATCGAAAAACGCTTCGCCACTCCCGGCAGCTAAGCCGGTTCCGTACCCGCCGCGCCGTCCGACCATGTCTGTCCGAGACAGGCATCTGCTCCGCTGTACCATGCTGCACGGCAGCATAAATATACTTAATGCAGTCATTGCTATCGCCCTCCGTCTGTCACATACTTTCTCCCGCTGCATTGATGAAAATCAAACAAAAGGAGGAGTCAGATGCAAGTTTCACGGCGGCAGTTCTTCAAGATCTGCGGCGCCGGTATGAGCGGGTCATCCATCGCATTGATGGGTTTCTCGCCGACATCGGCCCTGGCGGAGGTGCGCAGCTACAAGCTGGCCCACGCCACGGAAACCCGCAACATGTGCCCCTACTGCTCGGTCAGTTGCGGGGTTCTGATCTACACCACGGGCGACAAGTCCAAGAACGCGAAAGCGGACATCATCCACATCGAGGGCGATCCGGATAATCCGGTCAATCGCGGCACGCTGTGCCCGAAAGGCGCCGGCCTGCTCGACATGGTCAAGAGCCCCAACCGGCTCAAGTACCCGGAAGTGCGCGAGCCCGGCAGCAACGAGTGGAAGCGCGTCTCC
>JBIJDJ010000186.1:0-5824 GCA_044344175.1 Sulfuritalea sp. | reverse complement strand
CCAGCGCCGACTTTCTCATTTAAAACCGATGATGGCCTGATCCACCGCCAGGCTTTCGCCCGGCTTGGCCAGCAGATTTTCCACCACGCAGTCGCGTTCGGCCTTGAGCACGTTTTCCATTTTCATCGCCTCGATCTTGGCCAGGATTTCACCGGCCTTGACCTCCTGTCCGACAGTGACAGCGATCTGTGTCAGCAGACCCGGCATCGGCGAGAGCAGGAACTTCGACATGTCGGGCGCGGCCTTGACCGGCATCCGCGCACGCAACTCGGCGGTGCGCGCCGACATCACCTGCATGTCGGCCTGCACGCCCCAGTGGAACAGGCGGTAGAGCAGGCCGCGGCGCTCGACCTGCATGCAGATCTGCTGGCCGTTGAGCGCGCCGACATACAAGGGATCGCCGAACTGCCAGTGCGAGCGCAGTTCATAACGGTCGCCGCCGAAGCTGACGTCCCAGCCACCTTCCGCCTGGAGCACCCGGGCCTGATACTGGCTGCTTCCCATCAGCACCACGAAATCCTCGCCGGGGGTAAATCCATGTCCCGGCATCTGGCCGGTAATGGTCGCATTGCGCGCCAGGTACTGGCGATGAATCGCCGCGGCGACCGCCACCAGCATCGCCGGATCGTCGTGCGGCACGTCGGCGGCGTTGAAGCCCTTGGGATACTGCTCGGCGATCAGGCCGGTGTTGAAGTCGCCCGAGAGGAAGCGCGGGTTCTGCATCAGCGCGGCCTGGAAAGCGATGTTGGAGGCGACGCCGCGAATCACGAACTGGTTCAGCGCATCACGCATGCGGGCGATCGCCTGGTCGCGCGTCGAGGCATGGACGATCAGCTTGGCAATCATCGAATCGTAGAACATCGAGATCTCGCCGCCCTCATATACGCCGGTATCGACCCGCACGCCATGCACCTCCGGCGGCGGCATGTACTTCACCAGGCGACCGGTGGAGGGCAGGAAGCCGCGGAAGGGGTCTTCGGCATTGATCCGGCATTCCATCGCCCAGCCGTCGAGCTTGACCTCGGCCTGTGTAAACGGCAGCTTTTCGCCCGCCGCCACACGGATCATGAGTTCGACCAGGTCAACGCCGGTGATCAATTCAGTCACCGGATGCTCGACCTGCAGGCGCGTATTCATCTCGAGGAAGTAGAAGCTCTTGTCCTTGCCGACGACGAACTCGACGGTGCCGGCGCTCTCGTAATTCACTGCCTTGGCCAGGGCCACGGCCTGCTCGCCCATGGCCTTGCGCGTCACCGGATCGATGAAGGAGGATGGCGCCTCTTCGATGACCTTCTGGTGGCGACGCTGCAGGGAACATTCGCGCTCCTGCAAATAGATCATGTTGCCGTGAGCGTCGCCGATAAGCTGAATCTCGATGTGGCGCGGCTCCTCGACAAACTTCTCGACGAAGATGCGGTCGTCGCCGAAAGCGTTTTTTGCCTCGGTCTTGCAGGCCGCGAAACCCTCGGCGGCTTCCTTGTCGTTGCAGGCGACGCGCAGGCCCTTGCCACCGCCGCCCGCGGAGGCCTTGATCATCACCGGATAGCCGATGCCTTTGGCTATTTCCACCGCCTGCTCGGGCGTGTCGATCGCGGCGTTATGGCCGGGAATCGTATTTACCTTGGCGTCCAGCGCCAGCTTCTTCGAGGCGATCTTGTCGCCCATCGCGGCCATCGAGTAGTGCTTGGGGCCGATGAAGATGATGCCGCTTTCTTCCAGCCGGCGCGAGAATTCCGGGTTCTCCGAAAGGAAGCCGTAGCCCGGATGCACGGCCTCGGCGCCGGTTTCCTTGCAGGCGGCAATGATCTTGTCGATCGACAGATAGGATTCCTTCGAGGGTGGCGGTCCGATGCAGACCGACTCGTCGGCCATTCTCACGTGCATGGCGTCCTTGTCCGCCTCGGAATACACGGCGACGGTGGCAATGCCCATCTTGCGGGCAGTCTTGATGACGCGGCAGGCGATTTCTCCGCGGTTTGCAATCAGTATTTTCTTGAACATGCTATGTCCTCAATTCAGAGACAGGTGCTGGCCGATTTGGCGCGTGGAGTGCAAGGCGGCAAGGAAATCCGCGACGAGACAGTGCTCATGCACGGCGAGGAGCGGATGACGAAGCCAACGCAGCAATCCACGATGCCAAACTCGGTCAGAGCGGAATGTTGCCGTGCTTGCGCCAGGGATTCTCGATCTTCTTGCCGCGCAGCATCGCGAGGCTGCGGCAGATGCGTTTTCGGGTTTCATTGGGCATGATGACGTCGTCGATGAAACCACGCGCGCCGGCGACGAAGGGATTGGCGAACTTGGCCTTGTACTCGGCTTCGCGTTCTGTCACCTTGACCGGGTCATTCTTCTCTTCGCGGAAAATGATTTCAACCGCACCTTTTGGCCCCATCACGGCAATTTCCGCCGAGGGCCAGGCAAAGTTCACGTCGCCGCGCAGGTGCTTCGAGGCCATCACGTCGTAAGCCCCGCCGTAGGCCTTGCGCGTGATCAGCGTCACTTTCGGCACCGTGCATTCGGCATAGGCGTAGAGCAGCTTGGCGCCGTGCTTGATGATGCCGCCGTATTCCTGCGCCGTGCCGGGCATGAAGCCGGGCACATCGACCAGCGTGATGATCGGGATGTTGAAGGCGTCGCAAAAACGCACGAAACGGCCGGCCTTGATCGAGGACTTGATGTCCAGGCAACCGGCCATCACCATTGGCTGGTTGGCGACGATACCCACCGTCTGGCCTTCCATGCGGGCGAAGCCGATCAGGATGTTCTTCGCATGGTCGGGCTGGATCTCGAAGAAGTCGGTGTCGTCCACCATCTTCAGGATCAGTTCCTTCATGTCGTAGGACTTGTTGGCGTTGTCCGGTACCAGCGTGTCGAGCGATAAATCGAGACGATCCGCCGGATCGAAGGTCTGCCGCACCGGCGGCTTTTCCTTGTTGTTGAGCGGCAGGTAGTTAAAAAAGCGGCGCAGCATCAGGAGTGCATCGACGTCGTTCTCCAGCGCCAGATCGGCGACGCCGGACTTGCTCGAATGCGTCACCGCGCCGCCGAGTTCCTCGGCCGTGACTTCCTCATGCGTCACCGTCTTCACCACCTCGGGGCCGGTGACGAACATGTAGGAGGAATCCTTGACCATGAAAATGAAGTCGGTCATCGCCGGGCTGTAAACCGCGCCGCCGGCGCAGGGGCCCATGATCATCGAAATCTGCGGGATCACGCCGGAAGCCATCACGTTGCGCTGGAACACGTCGGCATACCCGCCGAGTGCCGCGACACCTTCCTGAATCCGCGCACCGCCGGAATCATTCAAGCCGATCACCGGGCAACCGACTTTCAGCGCGTGGTCCATGATCTTGCAGATCTTCTCGGCATGCGCTTCCGACAACGCACCGCCAAACACGGTGAAGTCCTGCGAGAAAACGAACACCATGCGGCCGTTGATGGTGCCGTAGCCGGTCACCACGCCGTCGCCCGGAATGTGGTCGCCGGCCATGCCGAAATCGACGCAACGATGCTCCTTGAACATGTCCCACTCTTCGAAAGTGCCATCGTCGAGCAGCATCTCGATGCGCTCGCGCGCGGTCAGCTTGCCCTTGGCGTGCTGGGCGTCGATGCGCTTCTGGCCGCCGCCCAGCGCTGCCCTGCCGCGCTTTTCGTCCAGCTGGCTAATGATGTCGTGCATGGGTTTACCTCCGGAAAAACAAACTAGAAATGACGGGCGGCCAGCGCCAGCAGGCGCTGTGCCGCCGCAGCCGGCGTGGTGGTGCCGGCTTCAACGGAAACCGTAAGCTCGGCCAGGGCCGCCTTTACGTCGGGATGCTCGCGAAAGCGGCTGCGCAGCCCTGAATCGATCTGCTGCCACATCCAGGCCAAAGCCTGCTGACGCCGACGTGTCTCGAACTCGCCGCTGCCCGCTAACGTGGCCCTGAATTTTTCTATCACCTGCCAGAACTCCGCCAGTCCATCCTTGCGCGTAGCCGACAGCGTCAGCACCGGTGGTTGCCAGTTGGGCGAAGCGGGATGCAGCATCGACAGCGCCGAGCGCATTTGCGCAGCGGCCAATGCGGCCGCGGTCGGATCGATGTCGGACTTGTTGAACACCACCAGGTTGGCGAGTTCCATGATGCCCTTCTTGATCGCCTGCAGGTCGTCGCCGGCATTTGGCAGCATTAGCAGGACGAAGGCATCGGTCATGCCCGCGACCGCAGTTTCGCTTTGTCCGACGCCGACCGTCTCGACGATGATGATGTCGTAGCCGGCCGCCTCGCACAAGAGCACGGCTTCGCGCGTGTGCTCGGCAACGCCGCCGAGACTGCCCGACGATGGCGACGGCCGGATGAAGGCTTCCGTGCGCTGCGAGAGCAGCTCCATGCGCGTCTTGTCGCCGAGGATAGAGCCGCCATGAACGGTCGACGACGGATCGACGGCGAGCACCGCGGGGCGATGGCCGCGCTCGATCAGGAACATGCCCAGGGCTTCGATGAAAGTCGACTTGCCGACTCCCGGCACGCCGGAGATGCCGATGCGCATCGATCGGCCGCTATGCGGCAGGATCGCATCGAACAACTTCTGCGCCCGCAGCCGATGATCGGGCCGCGTCGACTCGACCAGCGTGATGGCCTTGGCCAACGCACGCCGGTTGCCGGCCAACAACCCCTCGATCAGGGTGGCGTCCTGACTATCCACGCCGGATTGGCCCAGTTCGGGCACGGGTTGCATGTCCGGATTCAGGCGCTGGCCGGCAGGTGTGCGGCGCGAATCGCGCGCAGCACCTCGTGTGCGCATTGCGGAATCGGCGTGCCCGGGCCGAAGATCCCGGCGGCACCGTCCTTGTACAACTGCTCGTAATCCTGGGCCGGAATCACGCCGCCGACGAAGATCACGATGTCTCTGGCACCCTGCTCGCGCAGCGCCTTGACCAGCGCCGGCACCAGCGTCTTGTGGCCGGCCGCCAGAGTGGAAACGCCGACGGCATGGACGTCGTTTTCGATGGCCTGCCGCGCCGCCTCTTCCGGAGTCTGGAACAATGGTCCGACATCTACGTCGAAACCCAGGTCGGCGAAAGCCGTGGCCACCACCTTGGCGCCGCGATCGTGGCCGTCCTGACCGAGCTTGGCGATCATGATGCGCGGCCGGCGGCCCTCGGCGGCGGCAAAGGTGTCGATCAGGTCGCGAATTTCCTGCATGGTGCCATCCTCGCCAAAAGCCGCACTATAGACGCCGGACACGGTTTGTGTGGTCGCACGATGGCGGCCATAGACCGCTTCCAGCGCATCCGATATTTCGCCGACGGTGGCGCGCAGCCGGCTGGCCTTGATTGCCAGGTCGAGCAGGTTGCCGGTCTTTGTCTTGGCGGCGTCAGTGAGGGCAGCCAAGGCGGCCGTCACTGCAGCACTGTCGCGTGTGGCACGGATCTGCTTCAGGCGCACGATCTGGCCGTCGCGCACGGCGTGGTTGTCCACGTCCAGCGTATCGATCGCGGCTTCTTCCTTGAGCTTGTACTTGTTGACGCCGACGATCACGTCCTGGCCCGAATCGATGCGCGCCTGTTTCTGCGCAGCGCAGGTCTCGATCTGCAGCTTGGCCCAGCCGCTTTGCACGGCCTGCGTCATGCCGCCCATCTGGTCCACATCCTCGATGATGCGCCAGGCTTCGTCGGCAATGTCCTGGGTCAGCTTTTCCATCATGTAGCTGCCGGCCCAGGGATCGATCACGCTGGTGATGTGGGTTTCTTCCTGGATGATGAGCTGGGTGTTGCGCGCGATGCGCGAAGAGAACTCCGTCGGCAGCGCAATGGCCTCGTCGAGCGAGTTGGTGTGCAGCGACT
>JBIJDJ010000036.1:0-19099 GCA_044344175.1 Sulfuritalea sp. | reverse complement strand
GGTTGTTGATGTAGTAGCTGGAGTTGCCCTCGCGGTCGAGCAGGCGCTTGACCGTGATTTCGGCGTACTGGCTCCACTGCCCGGCGGCGCGGCCCTGGGCGTTGTCGAAGAACAGCTCGACGCTGGCACGGCTGACTTCCTTGCGGCTGCCGGCACCCTTGAAAATCACGTCCTGAATCGATTCGCCGCGCAGCTCGGAGGCCTTGGATTCGCCCAGCACCCAGCGCACGGCGTCGATGATGTTCGATTTGCCGCAACCGTTGGGGCCGACCACGCCCGCCAGCTGGCCTGGAAAAAGCACGGTGGTGGGCTCGACAAATGACTTGAAGCCCGAAAGTTTCAGCTTGTTTAAACGCACGAGGGATGAACCGGAAAGAGGATGACAAAAACACGACTCTGGAGCCACGCCATTATAATCTGTCCCGCCTCTCTTACCCGTCACCACACAGCATGCCAAAGCCAGCCATCCAGACCCGCACCAAGTCCCTGGAAACCTTCGCCAACCCCGCGCCACACAGGGATTACCGGATCCACATGGAAATCCCGGAGTTTTCCTGCCTCTGTCCCAAGACCGGGCAGCCGGATTTTGCCGTGCTGACGCTGGATTACATTCCCGACACGCTCTGCGTCGAGCTGAAAAGCCTCAAGCTCTACATCTGGAGTTTCCGCGACGAAGGACATTTCCACGAGGACGTGGCCAATCGCATCCTCGATGATCTGGCCCGGGCCACCAAACCGCGTTTCATGCGGCTCACGGCGCGCTTTTACGTGCGCGGCGGGATTTTCACCAATGTCGTCGCCGAGCACCGCAAAAAAGGCTGGAAGCCGGCGGCAACTATCGAACTGGCGGAATTCCCGGCGCAGTCGAACACGCGCGGCTGAAGCGGCTGCGCCCGAAAGTCGGCGCCGGCGACACGGCGGCGCCGAGGCCTACTGTACTGTAGTGCTTGCGAAATACCAGTTCCATTGTGGGGCAGACTTCAGTCTGCCAAGGCCGGCTAAAGCCGGTCCCACAGGAGTTCAGCATTTCCGAAGCAGACCACTAGCGACTGGCCATGGCCAGATTCAGGGCGAGAACGAAAAAGATCGTCCCGGCGCAGCGATCGAGCCAGACGGCCAGAGCCGGCTGGCGCTGCAGCCGGGCGCCGAGGCTGCCGGCGAACCAGCCCAGGCTGCCGAAGATCACCACCGTCAGCGCCGCGAACACGGCGCCCAGCAGCAACATCTGGAGCCACACCGGGCCGCGCGACTGATCGACGAACTGCGGCAGGAAGGCAATGAAGAACAGGGCCACCTTGGGGTTGATCACGTTGGCAATGAAGCCGCGCCGGACATGGACGGCGAGCCGCTCGGCGCCGGCGTCGTCGAGCTTGATCACCCCGAGCTTGCCGGCATAGCGCCAGGCCATGATGCCGATATAGACCAGATAGGCGGCCCCCGCCATTTTCAGCGTGGTGAAGGTTTCTTCCGAGGCCATCACCACGGCGCCGATGCCCAGCGTGGCCCACAGCGTATGCACGAAACAGCCCAGCGCGCAACCGAGGCCGAAACCGATCCCTGCGGAACGGCCGCGACTGATGCCGACCGACAGCACCATCAGGTTGTCCGGGCCCGGCGCGACGGTGATCAGCGCCGAGGCAGCGAGAAAGGCGAGCAGGACTTCAATCGGGATCATGTGGCGCAGCCGGTCAGGTGGATCATGATGCTAGCACCCCCACCGTGACGGGATCCTTACAGCCCGGCCATCGCCAGGTACTTGATCTCGAGATATTCCTCGATGCCGTGGCTGGAACCTTCGCGCCCCAGGCCCGACTGCTTGACGCCGCCGAAGGGCGCGACCTCGTTGGAAATCACTCCGGCGTTGATGCCGACCATGCCGTAATCCAGCGCCTCGCCGACGCGCCAGGCGCGCGCGATGTCGCGGCTGTAGAAATAGGCGGCCAGGCCGAACTCGGTATCGTTGGCCAGGCGCACGGCCTCTGCCTCGTCCTTGAAGCTGAAAATCGGCGCCACCGGGCCGAAGATTTCCTCGCGCGCCAGGCGCATCGCCGGCGTCGCGCCGGTGAGCACCGTGGGCTCGAAGAAGGTGCCGCCGCGCGCGTGGCGCTTGCCGCCGCAAAGCACCTGCGCACCCCGCACCACGGCATCCGCCAGCAGTTCCTCGACCTTGGCCAGGCCCGCGCCGTCGATCAGCGGGCCTTGCGTCACGCCCTCCTCCAGACCGCTGCCGACCTTGAGTCCGGCCACGGCAGCCGCCAGTTTTTGCGCAAACGCATCGCGCACCCCCTCCTGCACCAGGAAGCGGTTGGTGCAGACGCAGGTTTGCCCGGTATTGCGGTACTTCGACGCCATCGCCCCGGCCACCGCGGCGTCGAGATCGGCGTCGTCGAAGACGATGAAGGGCGCGTTGCCGCCGAGTTCCAGGGACATTTTCTTGATGGTCGGCGCGCACTGCGCCATCAGCAGGCGCCCGACCTCGGTGGAACCGGTGAAGGACAGCTTCAGCACTTTCGGATTCGAGGTCAGTTCGCCGCCGATGGCCACCGGTTCGCCGGTGACGATGTTGAGCACACCGGGCGGAATCCCCGCCTGCTGACCCAGCCAGGCCAGCGCCAGGGCGGAGAGCGGCGTCTGCTCGGCCGGCTTGACCACCATGGTGCAGCCGGCGGCCAGCGCCGGAGCGACCTTGCGCGTGATCATCGCCGCCGGGAAATTCCACGGCGTGATCGCGGCGCAGACGCCGACCGGTTGCTTCAGCACGATCAGCCGCCGATCCGGCAGCGGCGAGGGAATCACCTCGCCATTCACGCGCCGCGCTTCCTCGGCGAACCACTCGATGAAGGAGGCCGCGTAGGCGATCTCGCCGCGCGCTTCGGCCAGCGGTTTGCCCTGCTCGGCCGTCATCAGCCGCGCCAGATCCTCCTGGTTTTCCATCATCAGCTGAAACCAGCGCTTCAGAATCCTGGCCCGTTCGTCGGCCGTCTTGGCCCGCCACGGGTGGAAGGCGGCCTGCGCCGCATCGATGGCGCGGCGGGTTTCGGTGGCGCCGAAGTCCGGCACCGAGCCGACCAGTTCGCCGTTGGCCGGGTTGCGGACTTCGAGGCTGGCGCCGGTCGCGGCCAGCCATTCGCCGTTGATCAGGCAGGCATTGCGCAGGAGTTCGGAGTTCTTCATGGGGTGCTTTCGATGTTTCGGGGCAGAGGCGGATTCTGCCGCATTGCGGGCCGACGTGGTAGCGCCATGGCAACCAGGATCAAATCACGACCAGATGCCTCGCTTTCGCTCCAGGGACGGCCGTCAGCGGTACGGCGCGATCAAGGGTCACCAACCGCCCGTCTTGTTGCGCGGCCAGGGCCAATAGATAAACGTCGGTTACCTGGCGGGAACCGAGCACGGCGTTCCACGCGATCCGCCCGCTATCGAGCATGCTGACGGCGTCCGGCCAGAACGCGTGATGGCTGGTCGCCGTCGCTGCGGCGAGGCGTTCCGCCACCGCCGCAGCGGGCAGGGCGTTCGGGTAGCCGGACTGCGACATGATGCGGATGCAGCCATTCTGCGTCAGCGGGCAAGACGCCCAACCATGCTTGATGTTCTCCTTCAACCAGGCCTTGGCCCGCGCATGATGCACATGGTCGCTGTCGAGCAAGGCGATCAGCACATTGACGTCGAGCAAGGCCCGCATCAGGCGCCTTCTTCGTCGCGAAGCTTGTCGACCTGCTCGTTGCTGACCACGCCACCGCGTGACGGAAACGGCCGGAACCCGTATGCCGTCGCCGGTTCCCTGGCGCTGTTGGCAGTCGATCCGGCGGATTGCGTCAGCGCCTGTCGCACCAAGTCGGAAATGACCCGCCCGGCGGTCGTTCCGCCGCGACGCGCAAGCTCCTTGGCGGCAATCAGCACATCGTCTTCGATTTCAAGCGTGGTACGCATAAAGGCAATCCAAAAGAGTGATGCGCTGATGCTAATGCATCAATGCATCCTGCGCAAGGGAAATCGCCACAACCTGAAAACGAAAGCGGCGCTGGCCCCTTTAGTTGCTTTAGTTGCGCCGACGCACGCAGCGGATTGCCACCAAGCGAAGGCGTGTATATTGGTTTTTTGTTCCTGTACTTCCCGATGACCCGATTTCGGTTTTTTGCTGCCTGCGCCCTGCTTGCAGTCTGGAGTTCTGCCATGGCCATCGACGAGCCCGCCTACACGGTAGTCCGCAGCTACGATACCTTCGAGGTGCGGCGGTATGAACCTTATGTCGTCGCGGAGACGCTCGTGCGCGGCGCACCGGATGAGGCCGGCAATCAGGGCTTCAAAGTCCTCGCCGGATATATTTTCGGCGGCAACAAGGGGGCGCGAAAAATCGAGATGACCGCTCCTGTCGCCCAGACGCCGACAAAGATCGCGATGACGGCGCCGGTGCTGCAAAGCGCCAGCGGCGGCGCTTACGTCGTCCAGTTTTCCATGCCCCGCGAATGGACCCTGGAAACCCTTCCGGAACCGTCCGATTCGAGCGTTACGCTGCGCGCCATGCCGGCCCGGACGCTTGCCGTCATCGCCTATTCCGGGACCTGGTCGCAGAACCGCTACGAAGAGCACCTGAAAAAGTTGCAGGATGGCCTTGCCCAGGCCGGATTGCCCTGGCAGGGCGAACCCTTCTGGGCACGCTACGACCCCCCCTGGACGCTGTGGTTCCTGCGCCGCAACGAGATCTGGCTGGCACTGAAGTAGCCGGTAGCGGTTTTTGCCCGGCCGCTGCGACGTCGTGCGTGACGGCGGATTCCGCTATCGGGTCGGTTGACCGGAAAATCGAGGAAAATTTCGCTCCACGTTCATTCTGCGGGGAACGCTGTCTTACAATCCGACACCAAGTACCTTTCCACGGAGATTTTCATGAAAAGACTCGTTACCCTGCTGTTTGCCACCCTCATTTCCTCGCTGGCCTTCTCCGGCCTGAGCCTTGCTGCCGATCCCCGGGAGGGGCGCGACTTCAAGACAATCAGCCCGCCGCTGGCGAGCCCCAGGGACAAGATCGAGGTGATCGAGTTCTTCTCCTACGGCTGCAACCATTGCAGCGACTTTCATCCCCTGATCTCCAAATGGGCGGAGAAACTGCCGAAGGATGTGAGCTTCCGCCGCATTCCGGTCAGTTTCAACCGTCCCGAGTGGGCGCGGCTGTCCAGAATCTACTATGCGCTGGAAGCCACCGGTGACCTGGCCAAGCTCGACGCCGCCGTCTTCATCGCGATCCACGAGCAGCGCGTCCAGTTCAAGACCGACGAAGCCGTGGTCGCCTGGGCCGCGAGCAAGGGCGCCGACGCCAAGAAGTTCGGCGAGGCGATGGGCGCATTTTCGATGCAGGCCAAGATTCAGCGCGCCGACCAGGATGCATCGGCCGCCCGCATCGGCGGCGTGCCGTCGCTGGCTGTAGACGGCAAATACCTCATCAACAGCGAAGCCGCCGGCAACTACGAGGAATTGTTGAAGCTTACCGACAGCGTGATCGCCAAGGCGCGCCAGGAACGCAAGGGCAAATAAGTCGTGCAGCTGCTGCGCCCGCTGTTTGCGCCGCGCGGCCTGTTTGCCGCCACCGGGTTGGCTAGCGTCGGTCTGGTCGGCGGCGGCCTGTTTCTGGCCCATACCCTGAACCTCGCCGCCTGCCCGCTGTGCATCCTGCAGCGCATGCTCTATCTGCTGCTCGCGCTCGAAGCCATTGCGGCGTGGCTGCTGGCCGGATCAGCCCCTGCCAGCGCGCTGCCGCGACGCGCCGCCGCATTCGTCATGGCCGCCACCGCGTTGACCGGCGTCGGCATTGCGAGCTACCAGACCTGGCTGCAGCGTTTCGCCAAGGGAGCCAGTTGCACCGCCGATCAACCCTGGTGGGAACATTTCGTCAACTGGGCGGGCAGCCAGTGGCCGCTGATGTTCGAAGCCTCCGGCCTGTGCTCCGAGGCCGGCTGGAAGTTCCTCGGCCTGTCGATTGCAGAGTGGTCGCTGGTCGCCTTCACCTCGATGACGATAGCGATGCTGGCGGCCATGCTGCGCAAGGCTTGAGGGAAGCTGCCGCCATGATCCCGGATGCCGCCATCTTTCCGGAATGGGCATGAAACGGAACCGGTTGCTGAACATCATCTGCGCCGCGGTCGCATTGGGCTGGTTACGAGTGGCTTGCGCCGAGCCCGTGTTTCCGGGGTCGACGGCCTATTGCCTGTACGAAGTTCCCACGGATGAACCCGGCAAGCGGCGCTGGATCAACCTGGCCATCGTGCAATACGTCGAGGCGACCCGCACCGAACTGAAAATCTACTTTGGCGGTGGATCCTTCGGCGCCGGCCACGAGGCGAAGATCCCGCTTGCCAGCATGGAAGAGGCCGCCGCCATCATGGAAAAACTGCGCAAGGCGGCTGCCGGCTGCCGCTGAACCGGCCACGCGTTCGGCTTGTCCGTACCGCCTCACGGTGCCGGCTACCCCAGGTCGGGTTCGCCGCAATGCTTCAGGATTTCCCGCCGCGTTGCATCGCGCAGTTGCAGTGCCGCCTGCCAGCCCCCGCCCGTCGCAACGATGGGCGCGCAGAAAGTAAGTTGTACCGCACCGCGCCGCGGCAGCCAGTATTCGTCGCGCAATATTTCGCGGGTTCCGCCCAACACCACCGGCGTCACGGCCAACCGGTTTTGCACGGCCACCTGGAAAGCCCCCAGGCGGAAGGGCCGCAAGCCCGCCCGGCGGGTAAAGGTTCCCTCGGCGAAGAAGAACAGGGGGCGCTTGCCGGCAAGCTCGGCCAGGCGACGCACATCATCGACCCCCTGCCTCGCGTCGAAACGCTCGACGAACACCGCGCCCAGGCGACGCAGTAGCGGACCGGCCAAGGGATGACCGGCGAGTTCCTGTTTGGCGACGAAGCTGACCTGCACCGGCAACGCGGCGACCAGCACGATGGCATCGACATAGCTGGCGTGATTGGCGACGAACACGCCCGCCTGCGTGCGCACATGCTCGAGGCCTGCGACCTGCAGCCGGATGCCGCACAGGTGCATGCAGGTCCGCGCTACCGTGCTGGCAAAGCGCCAGCGCAAGCCGGCGCCGGGCAGCAGCAGGATGCCTGCCGCGGCAGGCACCGCCAGCAGGCCATAGACGCACCAGGCATAGCCGCCATAGAGCAGTTCGCCCCCGCGCCGCGCGCCGCTGCGCAGGCCCTGCCGGAACCCGGCCACACCGAGACGCAGCACTTGCAGCCAGAGCGCGCGACCGCCGGCGCCGAATCCTTCGCCGCAATACACCTCGCGCGTTGCCGCACGGCGGATCTTGCCGCTGGAAGTCTTCAGCACGCCTTGGGGCGGCACCAGTACCACGTCGTCGGGCGGCGCGCCAAGCAGGTCTACGCCCAGCGCGTTGATGCGGCGGATCAGCTCATTCCGCGCCGCGTCGTCCGTCTCGCGGCTTTCCGCCACCACCACCAGCTTCTCGGTGCCCTGCCCGGCCACCGCCACGCCGAACACTGCGACGCAGCCGCGCCGCACGCCGGGAATGCTGCCGACGGCCTCTTCCAGTTCGTAGGGATAGAGATTGCGCCCGCCACGGATGATGGTGTCCTTGATGCGCCCGGTGATGACAATGTCACCGTCGAGCAGATAGGCCAGGTCGCCGGAATCGAGCCAGCCGTCGCGGATCAGTTTTTCCGTCGCTTCCGAATTGCGGTAATAGCCGCGCGTCGCCGACGGCCCGCGAAATTCGAGGCGGCCGACACGACGCGGCGGCAACGGGTTGCCGGACTCATCGACGATGCGGACTTCGTGGCCCGGCAATGGCCGGCCGCAGGCCGCCAGTTGCAGCGCGTGGATGTCGTCTTCGGCTGCCGGCAGCGCCTCGCCTGCGGCCAGTGCCGCGCGCTGTACGCGGTCGATCAGCGGCCCGCGTCCGGGCGGTGACACGGCGAGGCCGACCGAGCACTCGGCGAGGCCATACACCGGCGCCAGCGCTTCGGCGCGAAAGCCATAGGGCCGGAAGGCGGCCGCAAAGCGGGCCAGCGTCTCGGCCCCCACCGGTTCGGCGCCGTTCGCCGCATAGCGCCAGGAGCTCAGGTCGAGGCCCTGCAGCCGCGCCGGATCGAGACGGCGCAGACAGAGTTCGAAGGCGAAGTTGGGCGCCGCCGTCACCGTGCCGCGATGCTGATGGATGGCCCACAGCCAGCGTTCGGGACGCGCCAGGAAATCCAGCGGCGACATCAGCACCAGCGGGCAGGCATGGTAGAGGCTGCCCAGCCAGGCGCCGATCAGGCCCATGTCGTGGTACAGCGGCAGCCAACTGACCACCACGTCGGCCGGCGTCAACTCAACGGCCTGGCCCCAGGCGCGGATATTGGCCAGCAGGTTGCCATGATCCAGCGTCACCCCCTTGGGATTGCCGGTGGAACCGGAGGTGTATTGGATGAAGGCAATCTCGGCACCCCGGCCACAATGATCCGCCACCGGCGCGGCTGCACCTCCCGCGTCGCAGAGCTCTTGCGGCGTCGTCACCTCGCGCAGGGTCGGCACCAGGCCGGAAAGTATCCGCGCCACCATCCTTGCCGCATCGAAGGTAATCAGCGCCGCCGCTTCGCAGTTCTGCAAGATCCCGGCCTGGCGCCGCAGATGGTCCTCGATCTGCCCCGGCCGCGTTGGCGGATAGATCGGCACCGGAACCGCACCGGCCAGCAGGATGCCGTAGAAGCTGTGGAAGAACTCCAGGCCGGTCGGCAGCATCAGGGCGACACACTGGCCGGGGCCAATGCCGATGCCGCGCAGGCCGGCGGCGACCTGGCGTGCCATCGCCAGCAGTTGGCCGTAGCCCAGCGTGTCGGTTTCCGTCGCGCTACGCTGGAACAGCACATGCGGCCGCTCGGGATGTCGCCGCGCATGCCACTGCAATACCTCGACCAGCGTCACGGCATTGTCCGGGTTGCCCTCTTCCAGTGGTTCCGGCGCCTGCCACGCGGCCCTGTCACCGACCGCTTCCGCCGCAGCAGGTGCAGCGGCGGCGACAGCCATGAACAAATCGCGCGGTGTTTCCGCCGCGCCCAGCACATCGTCGCCGAGGCGAACGTCAAAAGCCTTTTCGAGGCGCGCCAGGAGTTCCACGCGCGCCAGGCTGTCCAGGCCGAGGTCCTTGTCCAGCGCACTGTCCAGCGTCGCCCTGGCGCGGCCACCGCTACGAACTTCGGCGACCAGCGTATCGATGACGGACAGCAGTTGCGCCGCGCGATCGGGCGCCGGAGCCGGCTCAGTCACTCGCTAAATCGCCGTGTCGCCAGCGCCGACTTTTTCAAAGCCAAAGCTTGTGAAGAAATCGTAGCGAGCGAGCCGCAGCGGGGTGCGGCCGGAGCGCAGCTACCGGAATGTACGTTGTTGTACATGAGGATAGCCGGGTTTGCCAAATGAGCCGCCCACGCCCCGATCCGGCCCGCGCAGTAGATTTATTCCCAAGCTTTCAGCAGCCCTTCCATTCCGGCTTGCGCTTCTGCATGAAGGCATCGATGCCTTCCGCCGCGTCGTGGGCCATCATGTTGCAGGCCATGGTTTCGGCCGCCAGCTGGTAGGCGCCGTCGAGTCCCATTTCAAGCTGCCTGTAGAACATCTGCTTGCCCATGGCCAGCGCCACCGGGGACTTGGCGCAGATCGAGTCGGTGAGTTTCTTCACTTCCGCATCCAGTTGCTCAAGCGGCACCACGCGATTCACCAGGCCGCGCCGCTGCGCCTCGGCGGCATCGATGAAATCGCCGGTCAGCAGCATTTCCATCGCCTGCTTGCGGCCCATGGCGCGGCCCAGCGCGACCGAGGGCGTCGAGCAGAACAGGCCGAGATTCACTCCCGACACGGCGAACTTCGCGCCCTCGACGGCGACGGCCAGGTCGCACATGGCGACCAGTTGGCAACCGGCGGCGGTGGCGATGCCGTGAATGCGCGCGATCACCGGCTGCGGCATTTCGACAATG
The DNA here is from genome assembly GCA_044344175.1 of Sulfuritalea sp. Classification (GTDB taxonomy): domain Bacteria; phylum Pseudomonadota; class Gammaproteobacteria; order Burkholderiales; family Rhodocyclaceae; genus Sulfuritalea. The sequence goes on along the minus strand of JBIJDJ010000036.1, from coordinate 9,140 downwards.
GTCATCATCACCTTGCCGCATTGCTTGAAGAGCTTCTGTTGGTAGGCCTTGCTCGGGTTGGCACGCATCTGCTTGAGGTCGTGGCCGGAACAGAAAGCCTTGCCGGCGCCGGCAAGGACCACGGCGCGCACCGCGGCGTCCTTGGCAATGGCATCCAGCGCCGCCTGCAGGTCGGCCAGCAGTTCTTCCGAGAGCGAATTGAATTGGGTCGGGCGGTTGAGCGTCAGGGTCGCGACGCCATCCCTGTCTTCGCGCAGCAGGAGAGGTAATGTGGTTTCCGCTGGGGTGTCATTGGGGGCATTCATGGTGGCGTCTCCTGACCAGGTTGAATCGGATCGTATTGTCGCAAAGTGTGGCGGCTATTCAATGGCTGTGGCCGACCGGGCTTTCTCACGCAGCACGTACTTTTGGATCTTGCCCGTCGAGGTTTTCGGCAGGGCTTCGAAAATGAACTTCTTCGGCACCTTGAAACGCGCCATGCGCTCGCGGCAGAACTCGGTCAACTCTTCGGCCGTGACGCTGGAACCTTCGCGCAACTCGATGAAGGCACAGGGTACCTCGCCCCATTTTTCATCGGGCGTGGCGACCACGGCGGCGCCCATCACGGCCGGATGGCGATACAGCGTATCCTCGACCTCGATCGACGAAATGTTCTCGCCCCCGGAAATGATCACGTCCTTGCTGCGGTCCTTGATCTTGACGTAGCCGTCGGGCTGCATCACGGCCAGGTCGCCGGTGTGGTACCAGCCGCCATGGAATGCCTCTTCCGTCGCCTTCGGATTCTTCAGGTAGCCCTTCATCACGATGTTGCCGCGGAACATGATCTCGCCCATGGTCTGGTCGTCCCAGGGCACCGGCTGCATGGATACGGGATCCATGACCGTGATCCCTTCCTGGCAGTGATAGCGCACGCCCTGGCGGCCGTTGAGCCGCACCTGCTCGTCCAGCGGCAACTCCAGCCATTCCTCATGCTTGGCGCAGACGGCGGCCGGGCCGTAGGTCTCGGTCAGGCCGTAGACGTGGGTGATGTTGAAGCCGATCTTGCCCATGCCTTCGATCACGGCGGCGGGCGGGGGGGCGGCGGCCACCAGCGCCGAGACCTTGTGGTTGATGCCGGCGCGCCACTCGGCCGGGGCGCTGATCAGCATCGAATGCACGATCGGCGCGCCGCAGTAATGGCTGACCTTGTGCTCGCGGATGGCATCGAGGATCAGCTTCGCATCGACCCGGCGCAGGCAGACATTGGTCCCGGAATTGGCCGCCACGGTCCACGGAAAGCACCAGCCGTTGCAGTGGAACATCGGCAGCGTCCATAAGTAGATTGACTGCGGCGGCATGCCCCAGGAAACGATGTTGGACAGGGCATTGAGGTAGGCGCCGCGGTGGTGATAGACCACGCCCTTGGGGTTGCCGGTGGTGCCCGAGGTGTAGTTGAGCGATATCGCATCCCACTCGTCGGCCGGTGTCTGCCATGCATAGTCCGGGCGCCCGCCGGCCAGCAGGGCTTCATAGTCGATGCTGCCGACGCGCTCGCCGGGGCCGGTGTACTCGGGATCATCGACATCGACGACGAGTATCTCGCGGCCCAGTTCGGCCAGGGCTTTCTTCACCATCGGCGAATACTCGCGGTCGGTAATCAGCACCTTTGCCTCGCCGTGGTTGAGCATGAAGGCGATCGACTCGGGGTCGAGGCGCGTGTTCAGGGTGTTGAGCACGGCACCGCACATCGGCACGCCAAAATGGCACTCGAACATCTCCGGCGTGTTGTTGAGCATCACCGCCACCGTATCGCCGGCGCCGACTTTTCGCGCCGCCAGCGCCGAGGCCAGCCGCCGGCTGCGCTCGTATTCCTGCAGCCAGGTGTAGCGGCGAGCGCCGTGTATCGAAGCCACGCGCTGCGGATAAATGTAGGCCGAACGCTCGATGAAACTGAGTGGCGTCAGCGGGACGTAGTTGGCCGGATTCTTGTCCAGCCCGGTGGCGTAGGGATTGGTCATGGCACTCTTCTCGTCAGGTGGTGCTGCGGTATTTGATCATAGCAGGCCTCGCTCAGACACCGACAGCCGCCGACCTGTCGATCGGGAAAACCGGTCCGGCTGATCAAGCCCGGCGATCAATCCGCAGGTCGCCGCCAATTCCGGCCCACTGCTGCGCTTCATCTTTCAGCGCCGCCGTGGTGAGGGGCAGAACATTCAAGCCCTCGGCGCCCAGGCTGAAATGGAAACCGTTGCGGGTGAAGCCGGCGGAGAGCGGCGGCAAGAGCTGGTCATCGCGCGACCGGTGCAGCAGGGCCGCCGTGCGCAGGCAGAAAATCAGTGTCCATTCCGGAGCTTCGCCACGCAGCGGCTGGGCGCGCTCCAGCTTGCCGCGATGCGCCAGCACCAGCCGCGACAGCCGCGCCTGATCGCGCCGGGAAAATCCGGGCATGTCGGCATTGGCGAGAATGTAGGCGCTGTGCTTGTGATAGCTCGAGTGCGCCACGGATATCCCGACCTCGTGCAGGTAGGCCGCCCAGACCAGAAACAGCGCATCCGGATGGTCCGCCACGCGACTGGTCGGCACCATCTGGTTGAGCAGGTCGAGCGCCGTGCGGGCGACACGTGTCGCCTGCCGCTGGTCCACCTCGTAGCGCTGCATGAAGCGGGTCACCGTGGCTTCGCGCAGGTCGTCGTGATGATAGCGGCCCAACTGGTCGTAAAGCACGCCGAGGCGCAGGGCACCTTCCGAAAACGCCATGCGCTCCAGGCCGAATTCCTTGAAGATGGCCGACATGATCGCCAGGCCGCCGGGCAATACCGGAATCCGGTCGGCGCGCAAGCCCTGCAGTTTCATGCGCGAAGCCTCCCCGGCATGGAGGAGTTCGCCGCGCAGCTTCTCCAATCCCTCGCGGGTCAGGCCGTGATCGGAAAACCCGTTCAGTTCCAGCAGGTCGACGATGGCCTTGGCGGTACCCGAGGAACCGATGGCCTCGTCCCAGCCCGTTTCGCGAAAGGTATGGACGATGCTCTGCAGCTCGCGCCGCGCGGCCAGCTCGGCGTCCCTGAAGGAATGCTTGTCTACACGCCCGTCGGGAAAGAAGCGCAGGCTGAAGCTGACGCAACCCATGTAAAGGGATTCGAGCCGGATCGGATTGACGTTCTGGCCGATGATGAATTCCGTGGAGCCGCCACCGATATCCACTACCAGCTGCCGCGTTTGCGGATTCGCCAGCGTATGCGCCACGCCCAGATAGATCAGGCGCGCTTCCTCGCGCCCGGCGATCACCTCGATCGGGAAGCCGAGCGCGGCCTCGGCCTTCTCCAGGAAAGCTTCGGCGTTTTTCGCCACACGCAGCGTATTGGTCGCCACCGCGCGCACCGCCCCCTGGTCAAAGTCGCGCAGACGCTCGGCAAAGCGTGCCAGCGCCTCGATTCCGCGCTGCTGCGCGGCAGCGTCGAGACGCTTGTCCGGCGTCAACCCGGCCGCGAGGCGCACCGACTCCTTGAGTCCGTCGAGCGGATAGATCTGGTTGGCCACGATCCGCCCCACTTGCAGGCGAAAGCTGTTGGAGCCGAGATCGACTGCGGCAATCAGTTCATATCCCATGGCAGGATTCTACCGTGTGCTTCGGGTTTGGTCCGGTCACACTACCGCAATGAATTTGACACATAATCGTTCTTTTTGAGTCGCCAGAAAGCCCCCATGTCGCCTTCCCGCCGATTTCCAGCCGACCATTTCCTCAATCGCGAACTGTCCCTGCTCGCCTTCAACCGGCGCGTCCTCGCTCAGGCTGCGGATGATCGCGTACCGCTGCTGGAGCGCCTGCGTTTCCTCTGCATCGTCTCGTCGAATCTCGACGAATTTTTCGAAATCCGCGTCGCCGGCCTGAAGGAGCAGATCAAGCTGGGCAGCCATTCCGCAGGCGCCGACGGCATGCCGCCGCAGGACGTGTTTCGCCGTGTTACGGACGAGGCCCATCAGTTGATCGCCGAGCAGTATGCGCTGCTCAATGACGCGATTCTTCCCGCCCTGCAAAAGCAGGGCATCGCTTTCTTCCGCCGCAGCCTGTGGAACGATGAACAGCGCGCCTGGATCCTGGATTTCTTCCGCCGGGAAGTCATGCCGGTGCTGACCCCGATCGGCCTCGACCCCTCGCATCCCTTCCCCCGCGTGCTGAACAAGAGTCTCAACTTCGCCGTCGAGCTCGAAGGCGCCGACGCCTTCGGCCGCAGCTCGGGCGCTGCCATCGTCCAGGCGCCGCGCGCCCTGCCGCGCGTGATCCGCCTGCCGAAAAAACTCTGCGGCGTCGACTACGGCTTTGTCTTCCTCTCCTCGATCCTTCACGAATACGTCAGCGAACTGTTCACCGGCATGAACGTGCTCGGCTGCTACCAGTTCCGCGTCACGCGCAATTCCGACCTGTTCGTGGACGACGAAGAAGTCAAGAACCTGCGCATCGCCCTGCAGGGCGAACTGCCGCAGCGCCACTTCGGCGATGCCGTGCGCCTCGAAGTCGCCGACAACTGTTCGGAAGTCATGACCGAATTCCTGCTGCAGCAGTTCGGCCTCGAAGGCAGCGACCTGTATCGCGTGCCGGGCATCGTCAATCTGGTGCGCCTGATGTCGGTACCCGACCAGGTGGATCGCCCGGACCTCATGTATGAGGCCTTCCAGCCGGGCCTGCCGAAGGTGCTGACCAAGCGTTATGACATCTTCGCCAGCATCCGCAAGCACGACATCCTGCTGCACCATCCCTTCCAGACCTTCAATCCGGTGATCCAGTTGCTGCAGCAGGCAGCGGACGACCCGCAAGTGATCGCGATCAAGATGACCGTGTATCGCACCGGCACTGATTCGGTGCTGATGGAGCACCTGCTGCGCGCCGCCGAAAAGGGCAAGGAGGTCACCGTCGTAGTGGAACTGATGGCGCGTTTCGACGAGGAAGCGAACCTGTCCATCGCCGCGCGCCTGGAAGAAGTCGGTGCCCATGTCGTTTACGGCGTGGTCGGCTACAAGACCCACGCCAAGATGCTGATGGTCCTGCGCCGCGAGGATCATGGCTACCGGCGCTACATCCATATCGGCACCGGCAACTACCACCCGCGCACCACGCGCTTCTATACCGACTTCGGCCTGCTGACCTCGAATCCTGAAATCGGTGACGACGTCAATGAAGTATTCAAGCAACTGACGGGGCTGGGCAAGGCCAGCGCGCTGAAGCACCTGTGGCAGGCGCCTTTTTCACTCCACTCGAAGATGCTCGACGCGATTCACGGCGAAACCGAGGCGGCGCGGGCCGGCAAGCCGGCGCGCATCATCGCCAAGATGAACTCGCTGCTGGAACCGGAAATCATTTCAGCCCTGTACGAGGCCAGCGCCGCCGGCGTTACTGTCGACCTGATCGTGCGCGGCGTCTGCTCGCTGCGCCCCGGCGTGAAAGGCCTCTCGGAGAATATCCAGGTGCGCTCGGTGATCGGCCGCTTCCTCGAGCACCACCGGATTTTCTATTTCCACGCCGACGGCAAGCAGAACATCTACCTGTCCAGCGCCGACTGGATGGAGCGCAATTTCTTCCGCCGCATTGAGATCAGTTTTCCGGTGCTGGAACCCAAGCTCAAGCAGCGCGTGCTCAAGGAAGGGCTCAAGCCCTACCTGGCGGACAACTGTCAGGCCTGGGAAATGGACGGCAGCGGCGAATACCGCATCAAGCCGACCAAACGCAGCCGCATCAGCGCCCAGGAACTCCTGCTCGCCGACCTCGGCGTCAGCATCGTCAGCGTAACGTAAACCGCGTCAGGGCATTCGCCATGCCTTCAGCCATGTCGGTGCCGAACTGCTTGGCAATCCTCTCGGCGAAGTTCTGCTTGATGCTGAAGTCGCGCACGTCGCCGGCCTTGATCACATCGCGGGCGACGCTATCGACCGTGCCGTAGCCGTCGGTCAGGCCCAGTTCGATGCTCCTGGCGCCGCTCCACATCAGGCCGGAGAACATTTCGGGCGTTTCCTTGAGCCGCTTGCCGCGGCCTTTTCTGACCACGTCGATGAACTGTTGGTGAATTTCGGCCAGCATCTGCCTGGCATGCGCCTTGTCGGTCTCGTTCTCCGGCGAGAACGGATCAAGAAAACCCTTGCTCACCCCGGCCGTCAGAAGGCGACGCTCGACGCCGAGCTTTTCCATGGTGCCGGTAAAGCCGAAGCCGTCCATCAGTACGCCGATCGAACCGACGATGCTGGCCTTGTCCACGAAGATCTTGTCCGCTGCCGCCGCCACGTAGTAGCCGCCGGAGGCGCAGACGTCCTCGACCACCACGTGCAGCGGAATCGCCGGATACTTGGCGCGCAGGCGCCGCATCTCGTCATTGATGATCCCGGATTGCACCGGGCTGCCGCCCGGACTGTTGATGCGCAGGATCACACCCGCCGTATGCTTGTCCTCGAAGGCGGCCTGCAGGGCGCCGATGACGTGCTCGGCATTGGCGTCGCCCGTGGACTTGATGACGCCGTTGAGATTCACCAGTGCGGTGAATTTTTCACCATCGCCAAGCTTGTCGCCCTGCCCCAGGTCCAGCGCAATGAAAAGCAGGGCCGCCAGGTAGCCGAAGCCCAGCAGCTTGAAGAAGATGCCCCAGCGCCGGCCGCGCCGCTGCTCGGCAAGCGCTTCGAGCGCGAGTTTTTCCAGAACCTTGCGTTCCCAGTTCGCATCATTGTTGCTATCCGCCACCTTGCCCACCTTCCTCTGTCAAAACAACCCACCCGTCATGTTCGGCCACGGAAACCGCCATCAGCCCCTTGCCATTGCAGCGCCCGCCGAGACAACGCCCTGAATCCGGCGCGTAGAGCGCGCCATGCGTAGCGCAAATCAAGTATAAGCCTGAACTATCGAAGAACTCGCCCTGCTGCCAGTCCATTTCCACCGGAACATGGCCGCAACGGTTCAGATAGCCGTGTACCCGGCCGCGGAAACGCACGACGAAGGCGGATTCCTCGCAGCCATTGCGCTCAAGCACGAAGCGCTGACCGCTTCCGCCGTCGACCAGTTCATCGCCGCGGCAAATCCGGCGCTGCGTCAAGGCTGTTGCCGCAACCACGCCGCCAGTTCCGCGACATTGGCCGCACAGAACAAAGGCGCTTGCGCTTCCAGAGTCGCCCGCGGGTGCGCGCCGTAAGCCACACCCAGCGCGGCCACGCCGGCATTGCGGGCCATCTGCAGGTCGTGGGTGGTGTCACCGATCATCAGCGTCATCCCTGGCTCCACCCCGAACTCGGCCATCAGTTCCTCGAGCATCTGCGGGTCCGGCTTGGAATGACACTCGTCGGCACAGCGCGAAGCGTGAAAGCGCGGACCCAGCCCGCTGACCTCGAAAGCCCGGTCCAGGCCCTTGCGCGTCTTGCCCGTGGCCACGGCGAGCGTGTATCCGGCCGCAGCCAGCTCGGCTATCAGGTCCGCCGCACCGTCGAACAGCAGCAGATCCTGGTCGCGCGACAGGTAATGATGACGATAGCGTTCGGCCACCGCCTGGTAACGCTCGGCCGGCAGGTCCGGCAAGGCATGGCGCAGGGCATCGATCAGGCCGAGGCCGATGATGTGGCTGGCGCGCTCGTCCGAGGGCGGGGCTATACCGAGGTCCGTCGCCGCCGCCTGGATGCTGGCGACGATGGCGCCGGTCGAATCCATCAATGTCCCGTCCCAGTCGAATACGATCAGTTCAAAACGTTTTCCCATAATCCCTTTGTTCATTCCTATCGAGCTTTTCCGTATAGCTGCGCAGTTCAGCCGGCAAGGGCGATTCGAGTTCCACCGGCACGCCCGAGAGCGGATGCGGCAGCGCCAGCTTCGCCGCATGGAGGAACATGCGGCCGAGCCCGGTCTTCTGCAAGGCCTTGTTAAGGGAGAAATCGCCGTATTTGTCGTCGCCGGCGATGGGAAAGCCCAGATGTGCGAGGTGCACGCGGATCTGGTGGGTGCGCCCGGTCTTGAGTTCCACCTCGACCAGGCTGAAGTTCTCCCAGCGCGCTACCAGGCGCACGATCGAATGTGCGGCTTTGCCCTCTGCATTGACGCTGACGCGGCGCTCACCCTCGGCCGTCAGGTATTTGTGCAGCGGCAGACGCACATGCTGCAGTTCGTTCCGCCAGCGACCCTTGACCAGCGCCAGGTAGCGTTTGTTGATGCCGCCATCGCGAAACATGTCGTGCAATTTGGTCAGTGCGACGCGCTTCTTGGCCACCACCAGCAGACCCGAAGTCTCGCGGTCGAGGCGATGGGCCAGTTCGAGGAACTTCGCCAACGGCCGCGCCCGGCGCAACTGCTCGATCACGCCGAAGGACACCCCGCTGCCGCCGTGCACCGCGACACCGGAGGGCTTATCGATCACGATGAGCGCCTCGTCCTCATGGGCAATTTCAAATTCCCGTGCCGGCACAGCGGCTTGCGCAGGGCGCTCGGCGGTGCGGATGGGCGGCACACGCAAGCGGTCGCCGACCTGCAGCCGGTACTCGGCCGGCACCCGGCCCTTGTTCACCCGCACCTCGCCGCTGCGCAGGATGCGATAGATATGGCTCTTGGGCACGCCCTTGGCGATCTTCAGCAGGAAGTTGTCGATGCGCTGGCCTTCGGATTCCTCGCCGACTTCAAGCCATGTCACCGAATCTTTGCTCAAGTCCTTCATTTGCAATATACTGTGCTCTTGGTTAGCCGTCCCGTGACGGTGTGCCCGGCGGCCCGAAGTGGCGTCGGTGGCATGGTCTCCGGGGTGTTGTCGCCGCCTTTGCTTTCGCTGTTCAGCGACCGTATGCAGAGAGGCGACAAGCTTGCGCAAGCACCATCAGACAGCCGCCGGAATTCACAAACCGACCGGCACGCAAGCCGCGAACCACAGGGTATTTCGCTCGCCCGAAAGAGCGATACTACTTGATTGCGCGCTACACACGCACAGATTTGGGCACAGATTGCCGGACGCTGATCATGAGTCAGCGACCGCCTTACCGAAGACAAGTCATCAACCCCGTTTGCCACGTTAAACCAAAGGCACCATGAAAACGCCGAAGCAACCGCAAACCCGAGGCACACCGCAAGCGTCCTGACGCCCGCGATGTGCGACTTGTCGTGCCCGCCTGGCTTGAATGCGCGCGGGAGCACACATGAAACGCATGCTTTTCAA
>JBIJDJ010000185.1:0-5873 GCA_044344175.1 Sulfuritalea sp. | reverse complement strand
AGTCAGGCCGGGGAGGCGGGGGGCGCTTCTTTGCCTACTTTCTTGCGCGAACAAGAAAGTAGGTCGCCTGCCGGGGCGAACTCCCGGCGCAGCTTATGGAACGAAGCTAGAAAGTCGGCGCTGGCGACACGCCGGCCTCAGCCGCGCTTCTCCGGAATCAGCATCTCCGCCACGTCGGCGCGACCCGGATTGTAGGCATTCACGGCATGCCCGCTCGGCCAGCCCAGCGCAAGACCGCACAGCAGCTTATACGCGGGCGGCACCTCGAAGGCTTCGCGCACGGGACCGGCCCAGGTGCCGAGCGCGCCTTCGGCGCAGGTGCCGAGGCCGCGTGCCTGCGCCGACAGCATCAGCGACTGCAGGAAAATTCCGGCGTCGAGAACGGAATACGCGCCGAGTTCCTGCCGGACGAAAACAAAGAGGACCATGGGCGCGCCGAAGAACTCCCAGTTGCGCCGCATCTGGCGGTGGCGTGCGGCGCTGTCTTCGCGCGCGATGCCGAGCGCGGAATACAGCCCGAAGCCGGTCACGCGGCGGCGCGGCGTGAGTTCCGCCGGGTATTCGAAACGCGTATCGAAGTCGCCGTCGGGCAGGGCTTTGCTGCGCGTCAGGAACGCCGCCAGCTTGCCGGGCACACCGCCGGCCTGCAGCTTGGTTGCGGCATCGAATCGCGCCAGAAGCTGTTCCTTGAGTTGGTCCTTCAACGCGCCGCCGGCGATGGCGATCTTGTAGGGTTGGGTGTTCGACCAGCTCGGCGCCCAGCGCGCGTCGTCGAGGATCGCGGTGACCAGTTCCGCCGGCACTTCCCGGCCGGTAAAGTCGCGGACGCTGCGCCGCTCGCGCAGGAGCCGGGCCAGGGTTCCGGTATCTGTACTGTCAGCCATCGCCAACTCTAAGGCGCCATGGTCGGCAGGATCCAGCCGTCGCGCACTTCGACGGAGCGCGAACGCAGCAGTTCGCCCAGCAGCCACGAGGCGAAATCCTCGTCGGACAATTTGAGGATGCTCTGGTTGACGCTGTCGAAGAAGGGCACGCTCTTCAGGTAGGCCGCCAGCTCGTCCTCGCGCAGGCGCTGCAGGTCGAGCAGGTTGAAGGTGAAGCAGGCGCGCACGGCGTTGCGCCCGACGCGCGAAGAATCAGCTTCGAAGGATTCGAGACGACGCAGGGCACGCACCATGGCGGCATCGAAATCGTCGAAGGGCGCGCCATGTCCGGGTATGACGATATCGACACCGAGCCGGCCGATCATTTCCAGCGTGCTGCGCGTTGCCGGCAGGGCATCCTTCCGGCCCATCACTTCGCCGAAAATGATGCCGAAGCCGTCCTGCCACAGCGCGTCGCCGGAAATCAGGATGCGCGTCTCGGCACAGTAGTAGACCAGCGCTTCCATGTCGTGGCCGGGAGCGGGCAGCGCCTGCCAGACCATGCCGCCCATCTCGAATTCGCTGTTGGCTTCGATCACGCCGTCGTGGGCGAAGCGCTCGCCGCGCTGCTTCGCCGGGCCGAGCATCATCGCATCCGTATCCCACTCGGCGACCATGCGCTCGATGCCGGCGGGGATCACGATCTTGCAGCCAAAGGCCGCCTGCAGCGCGGCATTGCCGCCGATGTGATCGGAATGCGAGTGGGTGTTGATCAGGCGGCGGAGGCCGACGCTGCCGCGCCGTGTCGCCAGCGCCGACTTTACGAGTGCGACGGTCTGCGGCGCATGGCCGACGTAGCCCGCATCGACAAGAGTGGACGCGTCCCCCTCGAAGAACAGGATGTTGTTCGACGACAACCAGCCGCGCTCGATGACCTGGATAGCGTCGGGCAGCTTCATCGGTCCTGGCAATTGCAGGCGGGACCGGCCTCGGGATCGAGCCGGCCGCGCCGCTGCGCCACCGCCGCCAGAATCAGTTGCTTCTCGTCGTCGCCGACATTGGCCCAGCGAGCGATCTCGTCCAGGGTACGAAAGCAGCCGGCACAAAGACCCGCTTCCATTTTGCAGACGTTGATGCAGGGCGAGGCCGCGGCCTCAGGCATTGGCGACGGCTGCCATCGCGCGCCGGGCGAGGATGGCCCGCGCCACGCGCGAAGCGGGTTCGCGCTTGAGTTGTTTGGAGATCCAGACACCGGTATCCACCAGCGCATCGAGGTCGATACCGGTATCGATGCCGAGGCCGGACAGCAGCCAGACCACATCCTCGGTAGCGACATTGCCGGAAGCGCCGGCGGCATAGGGACAACCGCCGAGGCCGGCAACGGAGCTGTCGAAAATGCCGATGCCCATCTGTAGCGAGGCGTAGATGTTGGCGGCGGCCATGCCGAAGGTATCGTGATAATGACCCGCAATTTTCTTCAGGGGAACCTGGCGCGCCACGGCCTTGATCATGGCGCGGGTCTTTTCGGGTGTGCCGGCACCGATGGTGTCGCCCAGGCTGATCTCATAACAGCCCATTTCGAGCAGCGCCTGCGCCACGCCGGCCACCGCCAGCGGCGGCACTTCGCCTTCGTAGGGACAACCCAGCACGCAGGAGACGTAGCCGCGCACCTTGATGTCTGCCGCCTTGGCGGCTTCGACGATGGGGCGGAAGCGTTCCAGCGACTCGGCGATCGAGCAGTTGATGTTCTTCCGCGAAAACGACTCGGAGGCCGCGCCGAACACCGCAACTTCCTTCGCCCCGGCAGCCAGCGCCGCCTCGAAGCCCTTCATGTTGGGCGTCAACACCGGATAGCTGACGTCGGGCAGTTTGTGGACGGCGGAAAACACTTCCGCGTTGTCCGCCATCTGCGGCACCCACTTCGGCGAAACGAAGGCCGTAGTCTCGATGCTCTTGAGCCCGGCGGCACCCAACCGGCGGATCAGTTCGACCTTTACCTTGGTTGAAACAGGCGTCTTTTCGTTCTGCAGTCCGTCACGCGGGCCGACTTCAACGATGCGTACTTTGCTGGGGAGGGTCATTCTATGTGGCGGCTATTTTTTGTCAGCCTCGAATTCTACTAGCTCGGCGCCGTCGCTGACCTGCTCGCCGACATTGAACAGGAAGGCTTTCACCGTTCCTGCCGCCGGCGCGGCGATCGTGTGCTCCATTTTCATGGCCTCCAGAATCAGCAGCGGCGCTCCCTTTTCGACCCTGGAACCGACAGGGGCAATCAGCGCGATCACCTTGCCCGGCATCGGCGCCGTCAACCCACCCTCCGCTCCGCCGCCGCTACCGGCGTGGAACAGCGGGTCGATGGCGGCAAAGACAAAGGAAACCCCGTCGATGAAAACATGGCGCTTCTCGTTGGCGGAAACCACGGTGACATTGATGCGCCGGCCGCCCAGGTCGACGCGCAGTTCGCTGCTGCCGGTGAAACGTCCCGTGGCCGTGACCGTCTTGCCTTCGAATTCAAGCACGAAACTGTCCCCGGCATAGCCGGCATTCACCACCTTTTCGGTTTCTCCGGCACGCAGCCGGATTTCGCGCCGCGCATTGCCGTTCATGCGCCAGCCGTCGCGCGCATGCCAGGGCGAGTGCGGATCACGGCTCTCGACGGCTTCCGCGGCGGCGTATTGCTGATCGCGAATCAGTTCCGCAAGCGCCGCAACCAGCCAGGCTTCGGCCGGCGGCTCGGTGCTTTCGGGGAAGAGAAAGGCGCGCTCGCGCTCGATCAGGCCGGTGTCGAGATCGGCCTGCGCAAAGGCCGGACAGGCCACCAGGCGCGAGAGGAAACCGATATTGTTCGACACCCCCACCACGCGGTAGTCGGCCAATGCCTGCAGCATGCGCGCGAGGGCGCGTTCGCGGGCATTGGTGTCGGACCCGTCCCAGACGATAAGTTTGGCGATCATCGGATCGTAATGCGGCGAGATCTCGTCGTCCTGTTCGACGCCGGTATCGACCCGCACGTTGAGGGTTTCCGCCGGCGGTGCGAGGTGGATCAATTTGCCGATGGACGGCAGGAAGCCCTTGTCGGGATCCTCGGCGTAGATTCGCGCTTCCAGCGCGTGGCCGCGGATCACGAGTTGTTCCTGGCGCAGCGGCAGCGTCTCGCCGGCGCCGACTTTCAGTTGCCATTCGACGAGGTCGAGGCCGGTGATCATTTCGGTGACCGGGTGCTCGACCTGCAGCCGCGTATTCATTTCCATGAAATAGAAGGTGCCGTCCTGATTGACGATGAACTCGACCGTGCCGGCGCCGACGTAGCCGACCGCCTTGGCCGCATCGACGGCGGCCTTGCCCATGGCGGCGCGGCGCGTCGGCGGCATGTCAGGCGCCGGCGCTTCTTCCAGGACTTTCTGGTGGCGGCGCTGCACCGAACAGTCGCGCTCGAACAGGTAGACGCAGTTACCGTGCGTGTCGCCGAAGACCTGAATTTCTATGTGGCGCGGACGCTGCAGGTATTTCTCGATCAGCACGTGCTGATCGCCGAAGGAGGACGCCGCCTCGCGCTTGCAGGAGGACAGCGCTTCGAGGAAGTCCCCGCTCCTGTCGACCGCACGCATGCCCTTGCCGCCGCCACCGGCGGCCGCCTTGATCAGCACCGGATAGCCGATCTTGTCGGCTTCCTGTCTGAGGAAATCCGGATCCTGATTGTCGCCGTGATAGCCCGGAGTCAGCGGCACGCCGGCCTTCTCCATGAGCTTCTTGGCTTCGGACTTGGAACCCATGGCACGGATCGCGCTCACCGGCGGGCCGATGAAGACGATGCCGTTCTTCGCGCAGGCTTCGGCGAATTCCTCGTTCTCGGAAAGGAAACCGTAGCCGGGATGCACGGCCTGGGCGCCCGTGGCCAAAGCCGCGGCGATGATCTTGTCCGCCACCAGATAGGACTCCCTGGGCGGCGGCGCGCCGATGCAGACCGCCTCGTCGGCCATGCGCACATGGCGCGCGCCGGCATCGGCCTCGGAATACACGGCGACGGTGCGGATGCCCATGCGTCGCGCGGTCTTGATGACCCGGCAGGCAATCTCGCCCCGGTTGGCAATCAGAATCTTGGTGAACATGGAAGCCTCTCACCACAGAGACGCAGAGACACAGAGAGAAGCGAACGCTATCTCTGTCTTTCTCTGTGTCTCTGTGTCTCTGTGGTTAATGATTTTGAATCCAGTTGGGTTTGCGTTTCTCGAGAAACGCCGTCATGCCTTCGCGCCCCTCTTCGCTGGCGCGCACGCGCGTGATGCGCTGCGCGGTGTCTTCGATGACTTCCGGCGCCAGCGGTTTCCATGCCACCGCGCCGATCAGTTTCTTGCACTCCGCGACCGCCATCGGCCCGTTGCCCAAGAGCGCGTCGACGATCTCGCCCACGGCTTCGTCGAGTGCCGCATCGTCGGTCACCATCTCGTGGAGCAGGCCGATGCGGTAGGCCTCGGCGGCCGAGAAACGCTCGGCCGTCAGCATGTAGCGCCGCGCGTAGCGTTCGCCGATGGCGGCGATGACATGGGGGCTGATCACGGAAGGAATAATGCCGAGCCTGACTTCGGTCAGCGCAAACTGGGCGTCGAAGGTGGCAATCGCCACATCGCAGCAGGCGATCAGGCCGACGCCGCCGCCATAGGCCGGGCCCTGGATGCGGGCGATGGTCGGCTTCGGGCATTGCGCCAGGCGGCGCAGCATCTCGGCAAGCGCGCGCGAATCGCGCAGGTTTTCCTCGCTCGAGTAGCCGGCGGCACGCTTCATCCAGTTGAGGTCCGCGCCGGCGCAAAAACTCTTGCCGGTGCTCGACATCACCAGCACGCGCACGGCAGGATCGGCCGCCATGCGGTCTATGGCGTCGGACAATTCGGCGATCAGCGCGTCGTCGAAGGCATTGTGCCGCTCGGGCCGGTTGAGGGTAATGATGCCGACCCCAAGGTCGATTTCGGTAATGATGTTGTTGTACATAAAGATCCTTTCACCACAGAGGCA
>JBIJDJ010000035.1:0-19175 GCA_044344175.1 Sulfuritalea sp. | reverse complement strand
CTTTGATTTCGATCACGGGTTAGGAAATCACCGAATAGCCCGGCAAGCGACTCGGTGCGATCCCACCTCATATGGGACACTTTTGGGACAGTAGCCCGTCCTTGAAGTGCTGGTTACTAGTTACGCCGTTACTTAATTCCAAATCAGTCGGTGCCGCCGTGCCTGTCGCACGTGTGGCTTTTGCGGCTTTACGCCGCACTGCGATGGAGATTTTGTCATGGCAACTATCGAACCGCGTCTTAACGCGGACGGCGCTACCACATACCGTGTAAAGGTCCGGCTCAAGGGCCACCCCGTTCAGCACGCCTCCTTTGAGCGTCGCACTGATGCGCGTCGCTGGGCGCAATCCACCGAATCAGCGATTCGCGAAGGAAGGCACTTCAAAACGACGGAGTCCAAGAAGCGCACTCTCGCCGACGCGATCAAGAAGTACCGCGATGAAGTAATGCCCCATAAACCGGGGTGTTCCCGATCACAGCCATACCAACTCGACTGGTGGGAAGCCCAAGTTGGCGCATATACGCTGGCTAACATCACTCCCGGCCTGATAGCCGAATGCCGGGAGAAACTGCTCAACTCTCCCCGCAATCCCCGTCGCGCTAATTTCAAGCAGAGAGCTTCCAGCCCCAAGCGAAGTCCCGCTACGGTCAATCGCTACCTCGCCGTGCTGTCTCACATCTTCAGCATTGCCGTGAAAGAGTGGGAGTGGATCGACGACAACCCGGTCCGCAAGGTCCGCAAGCCCAAGGAAGCCAAGGGGCGGGATCGCTATTTGAGCGACGATGAACGTCGGCGCTTTCTTACAGCCTGCGAAGCGAGCGACAGCCTCTAGCCTCGCTTGACAGCCAGATCAGGCGGCAATGCGCTCCCGCACATGGGGCACGTCACAACTCCCAGCCTCACGGACTTGCCTGGCTTCCAGAGTCTCAATCGCAAGCGTCCCACCATCGAGCGTCATGAACTCAACCTCGTAGGCCGCGCCCTGGCGATGGATATGGACAACCACGCCAACATCTCCAGCCTGAAGGCCGGAAGAGGATATATCTTCGGTCAACAGTACGGACGCATGTTCGGTGATCATGGCGCCTCCTGAATTGGATGAGCGGTAATAAGTCGAAGCTGGTCGGAACCGCTTTCAAGTATCCAGACCGTCCTGACTCTGGGCACCCTTCCGCTTGGCGTTTGCAACTCGCCATCGACACTGTCGCGGGTCCCGTATGGCGAATCAACTGCGGTCATGACAGAAAGACCACTCCAGCGGACCTGTAGAGGTCCATGCAGTAGCGCCGCTTTTCAGTTACCCGCCAGCAATTGCCGGAAATACGCAATGGTCTGCACCAGACCCTGTTCGAGTTGGATATCCGGCTCCCAGCCGAGCTTGCTGCGGGCGAGGCTGATGTCGGGCTGGCGCTGGGTGGGGTCGTCGCCGGGCAGGGGCTTCTGAACAATTTCGGATTTCGAGCCGGTCATGGCGATGACTTTTTCGGCGAGTTGGCGGATGGTGAATTCGTTGGGGTTGCCCAGGTTGACGGGGCCGGTGAAGCCGGCGGGGGATTCCATCAGGCGGATGAGGCCGTCGACCAGGTTGTCCACATAGCAGAACGACCTGCTTTGGCTGCCGTCGCCGTAGATCGTGATGGCTTCGCCCTTCAGTGCCTGGACGATGAAGTTGGAGACGACGCGGCCGTCGTTGGGGTGCATGCGCGGGCCGTAGGTGTTGAAGATGCGCGCGACCTTGATTTCAAGCTTGTGCTGGCGGTGGTAGTCGAAGAACAGGGTTTCGGCGCAGCGCTTGCCTTCGTCGTAGCAGGAGCGGATGCCGATCGGATTGACGTGGCCCCAGTAGCCTTCGACCTGGGGATGCACCTGCGGGTCGCCATAGACTTCGCTGGTGGAGGCCTGCAGGATGCGTGCCTTCAGGCGCTTGGCCAGGCCCAGCATGTTGATCGCGCCGTGCACGCTGGTCTTGGTGGTCTGTACCGGGTCGTGCTGGTAGTGGATGGGCGAGGCCGGGCAGGCCAGGTTGTAGATTTCATCAGCCTCGACATACAGCGGGAAGGTGACGTCGTGGCGCATGAACTCGAAACGGGGGTTGCCGTGCAGGTGGTCGATGTTGCGCTTGGTGCCGGTGAAGAGGTTGTCGGCGCAGAGCACTTCATGGCCCTGCTCCAGCAGCCTGTCGCACAGGTGCGAGCCGAGGAAACCTGCGCCGCCGGTGACCAGGATCCGTTTCCGGGTTTCGTAATGGCGCATGGTTCAGGTTTCCTTATTCAATGGCAAAAGTCGGTGCTGGCGGGACGGCGTGGATAGCGTGGATGATCTGCGTGAAGGACAGGATCAGTGTGCGACGATGTTCATAGGCGCCCACCTGACTCTGCCTTGACTAATGAGAATTTTACATCGTAGAGCAGATGCCCCAGCTTGCCGAAGGCATGAATGCCGGCGGCACCCATTCGGAGGAATTCGGGGTGCGCCACGGCCCTTTCCCGTCCCCTCCCCGGCCCTCCCCTTGAAGGGGAGGGAGGTGGAGCTTCATGCGATTGTCCTGGCGGTCGCGGACCTCGCTTGGCACCTATTTCTCCGGCGATACCAACTCGGGATATTCCCGAGCCAGCGTCTCGCCATCCTGACGCCAGGCGTGGCAGTGGTTGACGAAGCCAACCGCGCTCTGATCGGGCCATTGCCGCGGGTCGGCGGCCACGGCCAGCTGCCGCGTGATGCGGTCAGGCCATGAAGCCTGCATGTAGGTTTTGGCGGCCTGCGCCACGAGTTCCGTGACGTGGGTACAGCCCTCGACGTTGCCGACAAGCTTCTTCATCTGTTGCGAAAAGCCGGGGCCGATGCGCAGGCCGATCAGCTTGCGGTAGGCCTCGTCGGTGCCGCCGCACGCAGCCCAGGGGGCGGTCAGCGTGGCCGCCCTGACATCGCGGATGAGGAAGTCAGCGTCGACGGTCAGCCGCAGCGACATGCTGTGCATGTGGGCGCCCGGCTGCACCGGCGGTCGCGAACGGAAGGCCACCTCCTGTGCTTTTTCGTCGGTCAGGGTGGCCTCGATTTCCAGCCAGCCGTTCTTCAGGCGGAAGGCACGACAGGTGATCTGCCTGGTGTGAACCAGTTCGCGTCCGGTTTCAGCGGGCACCTCGTTTCCCTCCGGCTGTGTCTGCCGCATTCGCTGCAGCGCCAGCGCCAGCGCGGTGCGTCCCTTCGGGAACTTTGCAGATGGCCGCCTGCAAGGCACGAAACGGCAGCAGCACGCAGCGGTGCCGGCTGGCGTGGGCGCGGGCCGGAACGAACATCGCCAGTTCGGGCCACGCCGCGGGGACGGGCGCGGCGCCCTTGAGCATGGCGTCGAGTTCGCCGCTGACGGCTTCGATCGCGGCGGCGTCGTACCCCGCCGCACGTGCGCCGAGCAGCGCTGCCGCCGCCCGGCAAAGCAGGCAGCCCTTGGTCTCATGGGCGATGGCGACGATGCGCCCGGCATCGAGTGCGACCTGCATGCGCACGCGATCGCCGCACAGCGGGTTGCTGAGCGTCGCTTCAGCCGTGGCGTTTTCCAGTTGCCCGCGGCCGTGGGCGGCTTGGGCGAACTGCTTGATGGCGTCCTGATAGAGCGAGTCGCCGCCGTTCATGCCAGTTCCCGCAGCGCGCGATCGAGGCCGTCGAGCAGCGCGTCGATGTCGGTCTCGTCGTTGTAGAGCGCGATGCTGGCGCGGGTGCAGACCTCCGCACCCAAAGCGTCCAGCAGCGGCTGGGCGCAATGGTGGCCGCCGCGCAGCGCAAGGTTTTGCGCATCGAGCACCTGGCAGATGTCGTGCGGATGCAGGCCGTGGATGTCGAAGGAGATAATGGGCGCGCGCTTCCCCTGTTGCGGCCCGAGCAGGCGCAGCCCCGGAATGCGGGCGAGGCCTTCGATCAGGCGCCGGCACAGCGCGTCTTCGCGCTCGCGGATGGCGGCCCAGTCCAGCGTCATCATCCAGTCCAGCGCGGCGGCGAGGCCGATGGCTTGCGCGATGGGCGGCGTGCCGGCTTCGAAGCGTTGCGGTGGCGCGGCCCAGGTGGACGCCTCGGGCGTCACCTCGCCGATCATGCCGCCGCCGCCGAGGAAGGGTGGCATCTGCGCCAGCACCTCCGCCCTGCCCCACAGCACGCCGACGCCGCCCGGGCCGAAACACTTGTGGCCGGAGAAGGCGTAGAAATCGATGCCCAGCGCACGCACGTCCTGCGGGCCGTGCTGCGTGCCTTGCGCGCCGTCGAGCAGCACCCTGGCGCCCGCCTTGCGCGCGGCGGCGACGATGGCGGCGACATCGGTCCAGGCACCGGTGACGTTGGAGCATTGCGTGACGGCGACAAGGCGACAGCGGCTGCCCATGAGTTCCGCCAGGTGCGCCAGGTCGAGCCGTCCGTCGGCGCTGACCGGAATCAGCGCCAGTTCGATGCCGCAGCGGTCGCGCAGCATTTGCCAGGGCACGAAATTGCTGTGATGCTCGGCGACCGAGATCAGCACGCGGTCGCCCGGTCGCAGCGTGGCGCCGAAGGCATGGGCGACAAGATTGAGCGCGGCCGTGGCGCCGGAAGTAAACACGATCTCGTCGGCCGAATTGGCGTTGAGAAAGCGCGCCGCGCTCTGTCGCGCCTGATCAAAGGCAAGGTCGGCGGCTTCGGCGAGGCGATAGGTGCCGCGCATGACATTGGCGCGGCGGGTGGTTTCGTGTTTGATCACGGCATCGAGTGCCGCGCGGTGAATCTGTGCGGTGGCCGCGCTGTCGAGGTAATGCAGCTCTGGCGCGGCCGCCAGCAGCGGAAATTGCTCGCGCAGGCTTGCGGCGGTGTGGCTCATCCGCCGTTCAACCCCGCCAGCGCCGCCGGCGTATCGATGTCGGCGAAAATCGCGTCGCCGTCGAACGTCACGCTGTCGACCTGTGCCGCATGGCGCTGCAGTATTTCTCGGGCACCGACATCGCCCTCCACGGACATCATTTCGGCAAAGAATTCGCGCGGCCAGAGAACCGGGTTGCCGCGCCGACCATCCCTGACCGGGGCGACGATTTTCGGTTGCCGCGGATCGAAGGCGGCGAGCAGGCGATCGACATGGCCCCCGTCGATCCGCGGCATGTCGGCCAGCAGCACCAGCGCCGCGTCGGCATCGGCCGGCAGGGCGGCGAGGCCGCAGCGCAGCGAAGACGCCATGCCGCTTGCGTGCTCCGGGTTGTGTACGCACTGCACGTCCAGCCCGCCGAGGCAGGCCTGCACCGCGGCCGAATCTGCGCCGGTGACCACCAGCACGGAAGTGCAGCGCGACGCCAGCGCGGCATTCACCGCGCGCCGCAGCATGGGCACGCCGCCCACGTCTTGCAACAGCTTGTTGGTGCCGCCCATGCGCCGGCTGCTGCCGGCGGCCAGGACCAGCGCCGCCACGCGACGCCCGGGCGCAATGCGCTGCTCGGCGGGTTCAACGGCGTCCGGATCTTCCTCGGCCTCGGGCGAGTTGCGGATCAGGCCGCCGACGCCCATCGCCATGATCTCGGCGCTGCCCATCGGCAGGCCGGCCAGCATGCGCTGCAGGATCCAGTCGAGGCCATTGGTGCGGCGCGAACGGGCGCAACCGGGCAGGATGATCACCGGTACCGCGCCGATGCGCGCCAGCAGAAGCATGTTGCCCGGCTCGACCGGCATGCCGAAATGGAGGATCTCGCCGCCCGCGGCGACGATGGCGGATGGAATGGTGTCGGCACGGTCCTTGGGCGCCGTGGCGCCGGCGATCATGACCAGTTCGCAGCCGGCCGCGAGGGTTTCGCGCAGGGCAAGCGCCACGGCTTCGCGCCGGTGGGCACAGCGCTGCACCAGGCCGAGGTGGCTGCCGAGGTCCTCGAGGCGGCGCCGGCTGCTGGTGACGGCAGTGGCGTAGTTCTTCGCCGGGTCGCCGGCCTGCTCGGTGACAATCAGCGCGGCGCGCTTCACCCCGTACGGCAGCAAACCGAAGGCCGTGCCCTGCCCCGCCAGTTCCGCGCAGCGGTCGATATGTTCGCGACCGACCGCGAGCGGGATGATCTTCACCGTGGCGACCACGGCGCCGGCCCGCACTGCCGCCAGCGGCGGCAGGGTGGCCACCGTCACGCCCTCACCGATGGCGTTGATCCGGTCGATGATGCCGGCATCGACGGTGACCAGGCCGCGCTGCGTGGCATGCAGATTGCATCGGCCGGTGTAGGCCTTGCGCGCGACGATGCCTTCGCCTTCAAGTAATGCGGCGACGGCGGCCGCGGCGGCGTCTTCAGCCAGATCGCCGGCGGCGAGGCGGGCGCCGTAGACCGTTTGATAGCCGGCGTCAGCCAGTGCCCGGAAGTCGGCACTGGTGAGACGGCGGCCTTTCTTCATCATGCCGTCGGGCAGACGCAGACTGTGCGCCAGCAGCAGTCCCTCGCATTCCGCCAGCGGGAATTCGCCGAAGATCACTTGTGTTCGCCGCGGTAGCGGACCTGGATCACCTGGGCCAGGATCGCTACCGCGATCTCGGCCGGCGAACGGCCGCCCAGATCCAGGCCGATCGGCGAATGAATGCGTCCGGTCAGTTCGCCCAGGCCGGCCGCGCACAGGCGCTCCAGCCGCTTTTCATGGGTGCGCCGGCTGCCTAGCGCACCGATGTAGAACAGCCTGGCAGGCAGCGCAAGTTCGAGCGCCGGATCGTCCAGTTTCGGATCGTGCGAAAGCGCCACCAGCGCCGTCGCGTCGTCGAGCCCCAGTCGCGCCAGCGCTTCATCGGGCCACTCGTCGCTGAGTTGCACACCGGGAAAGCGCTCGGGCGAGGCGAAAGCGCCGCGCGGGTCGATGACCACGACTTCGAAGCCGGCCGCGGCGGCCATCGGCGCCAGGGCCTGGGCGATATGCACGGCACCGACGATCAACAGGCGCGGCGATGGCACATAGGCCCGCGCAAACAGGCCATCGGCGTCCGCCGGCGCGCCGGATAGCAAGGCGCTGCGGCCCGTGCCGAGCAGGCTTCTCGCCTGCGCAAGCTGTTCCGCCGACAGTTGCAGTTCTCCATCCGCCGCTGCGGCATCCACCAGGCACTGTGCGCCATCCGCGAAGCGCGTCACCACCATCAGGGCTTGCCGTTCCTTCTGCGCCGCGGCCAGTCTCGCCAACGCCGCCGCCTTCATTCGACCGGCTCCACGAAAACCTTCACCCGGCCACCGCAGGCGAGCCCGACCTGCCAGGCCTGCTCGTCGCTGACGCCGAATTCAAGCATCTGCGGCCGGCCGCCGGCCATGACCTGGCCCGCTGCCTCGATTACCGCACCTTCGATGCAGCCGCCGGAAACCGAGCCGACGAAATGTCCCGCCTCATCGACCGCAAGGTGGCTGCCCTCGGGACGGGGGGAGGAACCCCAGGTGCTCACCACGGTGGCCAGTGCCGCCCGCTTGCCTTCAGCCCGCCACTGGCGGAGGATTTCAAACAATGTATCGGTGTCGCCATGCATGCTTGTATTCCGTCTCTTTCCGGACTGGCCCGCCGCACCGGCGGGCCGACCCTGTGCCATTAATCCGTGGATTGTGCCGCAATTGCGCCCTCAAAAATACAGCCCTCCGTAAAGGACCGCATTCCCGCAGCGGAAAACACTCGCACCGCCGCAGGATCAAGACATGGTCACCGGTTTCAAGCACTGCTGCGGCCTGATCTATAATGCCGCCCTGATCGGCGCGAGGCACGGCGGCCGTGACCATGAATAGCAGTCGAATCCATCTGAACAGCCAACAATTACCCCCAAGGAGTCAAGACGTGAGCCCGACCCGTATTATGCTGGATGAGAGCGAGATACCTACCCATTGGTACAACGTGGTCGCCGACATGCCGAATCCACCTCTGCCGCCGCTCGGGCCCGACGGCAATCCGGTGGGTCCGGAGAAGATGCTGGAGATTTTCCCCGGAAACATTCTCGAGCAGGAGATGAGCGCCCAGCGCTGGATTGAAATTCCGGAACAGGTTCGCGAAATCTACAAACTCTGGCGGCCCACCCCCCTGATCCGCGCGCACCGGCTGGAACAGGCTCTCGGCACACCCGCCAAAATCTACTACAAGTACGAAGGTGGCAGTCCCTCCGGATCACACAAGACCAACACCTCGGTACCACAGGCCTTTTACAACAAGCAGGCCGGCTTCTCGCGCCTGACCACCGAGACCGGCGCCGGCCAATGGGGTTCGGCCCTGTCCTTTGCCGGACAGATCTTCGGTGTCGAAGTACGCATCTACATGGTAAGGATCAGCTACGAACAGAAGCCCTATCGTCGCTCGATGATGCAGACCATGGGCGCCAGTGTCTTTCCCAGCCCGTCCGACATGACCCAGGCCGGCCGCGATGCGCTGGCCAAGGACCCGGACAACCAGGGCAGCCTCGGTCTGGCGATTTCCGAGGCCGTCGAGGAAGCCGCCTCGCGCAAGGACACCAATTATGCGCTGGGCTCGGTGCTGAACCATGTGCTGCTGCACCAGACCATCATCGGCCAGGAAGCCAAAAAGCAGCTGGCAAAGGTTGGGGAATATCCCGACATGGTGTTCGCACCCTGCGGCGGCGGCTCCAACTTCGCCGGCATCGCCTTCCCCTTCCTGGCAGACAAGGCGGCCGGCAAGAAGGTCCGCCTGGTGGGCGTCGAGCCGACCTCCTGCCCCTCGATGACCAAGGGCATCTACGCTTACGACTACGGCGACTCGTCCGGCTACACGCCGCTGATGAAGATGTACACCCTGGGCCACAATTTCATGCCCCCGGGCATCCATGCCGGCGGCCTGCGCTACCACGGCGAGTCGCCGCTGGTATCCCAGCTCTACCACGAAAAGCTGATCGAAGCCGTGGCCGTGCCGCAGGTAGCCACCTTCGCCGCCGGGATCATGTTCGCCAAGGCGGAAGGCATCATGCCTGCGCCGGAGTCCTGCCACGGGATTCGCGCGGTGATCGACGAGGCCTTGCGCTGCAAGGAATCCGGCGAGCCGAAGACCCTGCTCTTCTGTCTCTCGGGACACGGTCATTTCGACATGGCGTCCTACGACCGCTACCTCTCCGGCAAGCTCGAAGACCTCGACTATCCGAAGGAACTGGTGGACGCGGCACTCAAGGAGCTGCCCAAGGTCGATTGGCCCAAAGTCGCCTGAACTCAAATAGACCTAAAAACATCACCACAGAGACACAGAGACACAGAGGCACAGAGAAAGGCGATGAATCAATGCCTTTTGGGTCGTCAGCCTCTCACCCGTTGGGTGATCCGGCGTTACCGCGCAGCACTTTGTTTTTCCTCTGTGTTCTCTGTGCCTCTGTGGTTCAACTGAGTTTTTCAGGATAAAAACCGAAAGCCGTCCGCAGGAAGAGAGCGTAAGCTCTCTTTTCTTTTTTATCCGGAGCACACCCCAGTGACCCCAAGCCCGTTCGAATGCGACAAGCTGATCCGCTTCCATCACTGCGATCCGGCCGGCATCGTCTTTTACCCGCAATACTTCGTCCTGTTCAACGAACTGGTGGAAGACTGGTTCAATCAGGGGCTGGGCATCGATTTCGCCCGCTTCCACGTCGAGGACGGCATGGGCGTGCCGATGGGCACCATCACCTGTCGCTTCCTGTCGCCGAGCAAGGTCGGCGAGATGCTGCGCCTGTCGCTGTCGGTAAACCGCATCGGCAAGAGTTCGGTGGAACTGAACGTCACCGGCAAGTCGGGCGACGCGGTGCGGGTTCAGGCCACGCTCACCGTCGTTGTCGCCTCGCTGAAAAACCACCGCTCGGTGCCGATTTCCGCCGACATGCGGGCCCGCCTGGAACGCTACGTGGTGCCGCCCCCCGGCTGATTGTTCTTCTCGGCAAGTACCTGCAGCGCGCGCTGAAACTCGGCAATTGATTCAGCGGTAATTTCCTCGCCGCATTCGTAGCAGTGGGCGCCATTGGTGCGATCGACCCAGCGGCAACCGCAGTGGTCGCAGGCAAGTTCGGGAGCGCCACGGGGATTGTAGAAAATCACCGGCAGGCCCCGAGGAAGGCCAGCCCGAGGGATTCGAGAAAGTCTTCGTAGCCGGCGTCCTGCAACTGGGCCTTGTTCCTGAAGACGAAGAACATGATGTTGCCGCGCCGGATCAGGCGCTTGATGGTCTTCAGCATGTCGCCGCCCAGCTCCGCCAGCATCGTGTCCATCGCCTCCCGGTCGGCCACCAGGAGGAGGTCGACGCGGGTCGACGCCATCCCGGCAAAGCGCTCGATGCGCGCCGACATGCCGCCGTTTTCCACTTCCCAGGCCATCAGGGGAACTTCGGTCGCCACCACCTGCACGCCTTCCAGGCGCTTGCCGGGCAGGATGCCCGATGCCTCGCGCGACACGAAACCGATCCGCGAACCGGAATCCATCCCGACGAACAGTTCGTGCTGGCGATCGAGCATCGACTGCCACAGGCTCATGTCGCCGAACATTTCTTCCGTCGCATCCGTCACTGTCGTCATCAATGTTTGGGCGTTGCCAGTTCCAGGGTATCGATAAATTCGAGCACGCCCGAGGCATCGAGTTCGTCGCGCCGGCGCAGGACGAAGGGCTTGATGTCGAACCGTCGCACCAGGTGGGACATAATCGCCGTGCCGTCAGCGCCGACTTTCTCGATGGCCATGTCGTTCACCACCAGCAGCAGGCCCCAGTCCGCGGGATAGCGACCGTCGAAGGCCACCGGGCCGGTCGGCCGGGCGTGGCTGCCGGGCCACCAGAGCCAGGCCAGCCCGCGCTTTGCGGCATGGTCATCGGCGCCGATGAAAGCGACCGCGAGCGGCGGCCCTTCGACCTCAATGACTTCGGGCATCCGTGCCAGCAGGCGCGACCAGCGCTCGGAGTCCATTCATGCGTCCGGAATCACCGCCGTCGCCTCGATCTCGACTTTCGCGCCCTTCTCGACGAAGCCGGCAACCTGCACCGCGGTCATGGCCGCGCCGTAGGTGCCGATGATCTCGCGGAAGATGCGGCCCAGGTCCTTTTGCGACACGTCGTATTCGTCCTTGTCGCCGAGATACCAGGTCATGCGCACAATGTGTTCCGGCCGGGCGCCGGCCTCGGCGAGGATCGCCACGATGTTCTTCAGCGCCTGTGCGACCTGCCCCGCCAGATCGTCAGCCTGGAAAATGCAATGCTCGTCCCAGCCTACCTGGCCGGCAACGAAGATCATCTGCCCGCGCACCATCACGCCGTTGCTGTAGCCCTTGGGCTTGGCCCAGCCGGGCGGCTGCAATATCTTCATTTATTCTCTCCCTGGGTGGTTTGACGCAGCCTGAAGCGCTGCAGCTTGCCGGTTTCGGTGCGCGGCAACGCGGTGACGAACTCTATGCTTCGCGGATACTTGTAGGGCGCGATGCTCTGCTTGACGAAGTCCTGCAGTTCCTTCGCCGTTTCGGGCGTCGGCGCATTGCCTGGACGCAGCACGACTATGGCCTTGACGATCTGGCCGCGCTCCGCGTCGGCGGCGCCGATGACGCCGCACTCGGCCACCTTGGGATGGCGCAGCAGGGCATCCTCGACTTCCGGTCCGGCGATGTTGTAGCCCGCCGAGATGATCATGTCATCGGTGCGCGAATGGTAGTGAAAATAACCCGCGGCATCCATCGAGTAGGCGTCGCCGGTGTAGTTCCAGCCGTCCTTGACGTACTTTGCCTGGCGCTCGTCGGCGAGATAGCGACAACCGGTGGGGCCTTTCACCGCCAGGTTGCCGACTTCACCCACCGGCGCCGGCCGGCCGTTGTCGTCCATCACGCAGGCGACGTAGCCGGGCACCACGGTGCCGGTAGCACCGGGCAGCGCATGCGCTTCGTCGGCGGAGATGAAGATGTGCATCAGTTCGGTGGCGCCGATGCCGTCGATCATCTCGATGCCGGTGGCCTCCTTCCACAGCGCCCGGGTTGCCGCCGGCAGTGCCTCGCCGGCCGAGACGCACTTCTTCAGGCTGCTGTTGCGCAGCGAGCCGGCGATGGGCGCAATGGCGCGATAGGAGGTGGGCGCGGTAAATAGCACCGTCGCCTTGTATTTCGCCACCGCGTCTACCAGGTCCTGCGGCGCGCCCTGCTCGAGCAATACCGTGGACGCCCCGACGCTCAAGGGGAACAGCAGCAGCCCGCCGAGACCGAAGGTGAAGGCCAGCGGCGGCGTGCCCATGAACACGTCGTCCGCCACCGGGCGCAGGACGTGGGGTGGCCAGCAGACGCAGGACGCCATGACATCGCGATGGAAGTGCATGGTGGCCTTGGGCTGACCGGTGGTGCCGGAGGTGAAGGCGAGGATGCAGGTGTCGTCACGCGCCGTATCGACGTTGGCGAAATTCGCGGAATGCTTTGCCATTGCCGCCTCGAGCCCGTCGGCCGAGGCGTCGTTGAACCAGCGGATGTGCTTCAGTTCGGGCGACTCGGCGGCGGCCAGTTTGAATTCTTCTGCCAGGCGCAAATCGCACAGCGCGTGGGTCACCTGCGCTTTGGCGATGACATGCTTGAGTTCCTTGGCGCGCAAGAGCGGCATGGTCGCCGTGGCAACAGCGCCGACTTTCATCACGGCGAACCAGCAGGCCGCCATCATCGGGTTGTTGGGCGCGCGCAGCAGGACGCGGTTGCCCGGCACCACGCCGAGATCCTTCACCAGTACGTTGGCGATGCGGTTGGCGCGTTCCTGCAGATCGGCATAGGTCCAGCGCAGGCCGGGCGCCTGGATGCAGACGCGATCGCCGCGCCCTTCCGCAACGTGGCGGTCGAGCAAAGGCCAGGCACAGTTGAGCCGCTCGGGAAACTCAAGCTCCGGCAGGTCGAACAGGAACTCCGGCTGCTGTTCAGGCGGCGGCAGGTTGTCGCGGGTAAACGTATCGACATGGGCGCTGTAGGGCATACCTTTCCTCCTCTGCTGAATGCGATTCGCCTAAATCCTGACACCGAGGCGATAGCCTTCCTGGATGGCCTGATCGAGGCCGCGCGGCACCGTGGCGTCGCCGCCGCCGTGCAACTCGTCGACCATCCACTGAAACTCGTGGAACAGGTCGTGGTTGGCCTTGCGCGGGCTGGAGACGATGACGCTGTCGCAGGGGATGAACTGCTCTCCCTTGGGCGTCTTCACCGTGGCGCCCTCCTTCGTCACCTTGACCAGCTGCGCCAGGGTCACGGTCTGGATGCCCAGTTCATCGACCCAGGCGGTATGCCGCCACTTGAAGGTCGGCATGATGTCGCCGCCGATGCGCTTTTCCTTCTCGATCACGGTAACTTCGTGTCCGGCCTTGGCGAGGAACTCGGAAATGGTCAGGCCGATCATGCCGCCGCCGATCATGACCACGCGCTTGCCGGTCTTGACCCGGCCGTGCGCCACTTCCAGCGCATCGACCAGCAGTTCGGCGCCGTCGAGGTACTGGAACACCGCCATGTCCGTGCGCGATCCGGCCGCGACGATGCAGACGTCGTATTCGTGCAAGACGCTCCTCATGAACTTGGCGTTGGCCTCTGTGTTGAGGCGCACTTCGACACCGAGCTTTTTCGCCATCACGCCGTAATAGTCGATCACGCTTTGCAGGTCGGCCGGCCGCGCCAGGTCATTGGCGGCATAGGCGGCGAGGTTGCCGCCCATCTTGTCGGCCTTGTCGAACACCGTCACCGTGTGGCCGCGGCGGCGCGCGGTGATGGCTGCTTCCATGCCGGCCGGGCCGGCGCCGATGATCATGATGCGCTTCTTCTCGGTGGCTTCGGTGACGTGGTATTCGGGCTCGACCTCGTGACCGAGCATGGGGTTCATGGTGCAGGTATAGGGAAGGTCGCGAAACAGGCGCGACAGGCAGTTGAGCGAGCCGATGCAGGGACGGACTTCCTCCATGCGATCCTCCGCGGCCTTGTGGATCATCTCCGGGTCGGCCAGCAGCGGACGGCAGACTTCCCAGTAATCGAACACGTCGTCCTTCACGCACTGATTGGCCATGGCCGGATCGGGCAGACGATTGCCGAAGGCGACCAGCACGTTGGGGAACAGCTTCTTGGCTTTTTCCGAGAGGAAGTTCCAGTAGCCCGGCTCGACGTCGCGGCCAAACGACGACTCCGGCGCTTCCTGCCAGCCGACCGTGACCGAAATCATGTCGACGCCGCAATCGACGGCCTGCTGCATGAGTTCGAAGGATTCTTCCTGGGTATTGCCACCCCACTTATCCATCAGTTCGGCGCCGTTGAGGCGAATCGAAAGCGGATTGTCGGGCGTCGCCTGCTTGATGGCGTCGATCAGTTCGCGCATGAAGCGGCCGCGATTTTCCACCGAGCCACCGTATTCGTCGGTGCGCTGGTTGGTGAAACGGGAATTGAAGTTGGCCAGCAGGTAGCCCATGAAACTGGTGACCTCGGTGGCGTCGAAGCCGGCGCGAATCGCACGCTTCGCCGCGTCGGCATGCTGCTCGATGACAACCTTGATCTGCTCCTTGCTCAGTTCGCGCGGCGGACGGAAGTGCGGCAGGGTCTGCGGCACCACGGAAGGCTGCACGCAGTAGCCGAGGTCGATGCCGCCGTAGCGCCCGGCATGCAGTATCTGCTGCATGGCCATGGCGCCGGCATCATGGATGTAGCGCGCGATCATCTCGAACTGCGGCAGAAACTTGTCGTCGTGGATGGCAATCTGGCGGAAGTAGGATTTGCCCTCGCCCAGCGCATCGGGGTAGGCGCCCTGGTTGGTGATCAGGCCGCAGCCGGTGCCGGCGATGACCCGCACCCGCGCCAGTTCGCGCGGCGTGATGGTGCCGTCGCGGCCGTTGTAATTCGAGACGCAGCAGGCGCCGTACTTGATCCGGTTCTTGACCTCGAACTTGCCTATTTTCCCCGGCTGGAACAGATGATTGAGCTTCGCTTCGCCTGGTTTGGTCACTTGTCATTCCTCCTGTGGTTCTGCAATCGGCGCGGGCCGCTTCAATTAGTGGATACTGTATACAATTGACGGAAAGTGGTCAATTGCCGAAGGCAGGATTCTCATCAATCTGCATGAAAAGTCGGCACCGGCGGGGCAAAAGTCGGCACCGGCGGGACGGCGATATCGATGTCGTCCGCGAAGCGGACTATCGCATCGATGACGGCAAGGGTCTGGTCGCGATGCGGCGAGTGCCGGCAGTCGGCCAGCTTGAGCAATTCGACATCCGGCGCGGCTGTCGCCTGCCGTTCAAGCGCCGCGATCTGCGCCATGGTGCCGTACTCATCGTCCTCACCCTGGATGGCCAGGATCGGGGCGCGAATCAACGGCAGGCAGTCCTCTATGTTCCAGGCACGGAAGTCGGGATGCAGCCAGATATTGTTCCAGCGCCAGAAGGTGCGATTGACATCGCGGTGGTATTTGCCGAGCTTGGCCGGCAGGTCGGTGGTTTCGAAGGCGACCTTGGCCGCCGCGATGCTGCGGATCGAAATGTCCTCGACGAAGCAGTGCGGAGCCATGAGCACCAGGCCCGCCACTTTGTGTCCGGCGCCGGCATGCAGCAACGCAATCGAGGCACCGTCGGAATGGCCGACCAGCAACGGATTTTCGATCTGCAGCGCGGCAAGCAGTTCGGGCAGTGTCTCGTGCCCTTCGCGGTGCATGTAGTCGATACCGAACGCTTCCTGCAGCAGGTCGGACTGGCCGTAGCCGTAGCGCGAATACACCAGCGTCCGGCAACCCGTCGCGGCGGCAAGGCGCGCCGGAAAGTCGCGCCACATCGCCACCGAGCCGAGGCCTTCATGCAGCAGCACCAGCGTCGGCCGGTTGATCTGATGCGCGGGGATCAGCTGGTATTCGAGATTGTGACCACCGACCTGGACGAAACCGGCATGCATCGCATCAGACTCCGAGGAAACGTTGCATCAGATCCTGGCTGTCGGACAGTTCGCCGGAGTCACCCGAAAACACCACCCTGCCCTTCACTAGCACCACGCTGCGATTCGCCAGCGCCATCACGGCCGCGTAGTTCTTGTCCACGATCACGGTGGCAATGCCGGAGGTGCGGATGGTCTTAATGATGCTCCAGATTTCCCTGGCGATCAGCGGCGCGAGGCCTTCCGTGGCTTCGTCGAGGATCAGCAGATCGGGATTGGTCATCAGCGCACGGCCGATGGTCAGCATCTGCTGCTCGCCGCCGGACAATTGCGCGCCACCATTGCTCAGGCGCTCGCCGAGACGCGGGAAAGTATGGATAACGCGGTCGAAGTCCCACTCGCGACGGCCGTCGACGCCGACCCGCGCCGCCATGACCAGGTTCTCGCGTACCGACAGGTTAGGGAAAATGCCGCGGCCCTCGGGCACGTAGGCGATGCCGCGGCGGGCGATGGCATGTGTTGCCGCCTGCGTCATGTCGTCGCCGCGCACCCTGACCTGCCCCTCGCGCGGACGCACCAGGCCGAGCAGGGTCTTGATCAGCGTGGTCTTGCCCATGCCGTTGCGCCCCATGAGGCCGATGGTCTCGCCGCGCCGCACAGCGAAATCGACACCGTGCAGGATGTGGCTGACGCCGTAATAGGTGTGCAGACCGCTGCCTTCGAGCAGCGTGTCGGCGGCCGAGGCCGGCGCGGCGGATGCGTTTATGGCTTCAGTCATGGAGCAGTTCCTCGCCGCCGAGGTAGGCCAGTTGTACGGCCGGACTGGAGCGCACCTGCTCGGGCGTGCCCGATTCGAGCACTTCGCCGTTGACCATCACGGTGAGCCGGTGCGCCAGCGCGAACACGGCATCCATGTCGTGTTCGATCAGCATGATGGCGTGATCCGCGGTCAGTTGCTTGATCAGTTCCACCATGCGTTGCGACTCGTGCGGCCCCATGCCGGCCAGCGGTTCGTCGAGCAGCAGTACGCGCGGCTGCGTCGCCAGGCACATGGCAATTTCCAGCTGGCGCTGCTCGCCGTGCGAGAGCGTCGCCGCAACGCGCGCGGCGCGATGGGTGAGGCCCGCCGCGGCCATGGATTCCTCCGCCTGGCGGTTGACCCCGACGTAACTTTCGGCCCGGTGAAACACCCGCACGGCATGCGGCGTACGCGACTGTGCGGCGAGGCGGCAGTTCTCGAAGACGGTGAAGGGCAGGAAGATGTTGGTCTTCTGGTAGCTGCGGCCGATGCCGAGGCGCGAGATGTGGTCGGAGGTACAGCCGGCGATGTCGCGGCCGCCGAACATCACCTCGCCCGAGGTCGGCGGCAGGTCCCCCGACAGCAGGTTGGTCAGGGTTGTCTTGCCGGCGCCGTTGGGTCCGATCACGACATGGATTTCGCCAAGGTACAGATCGAGCGAAACATCGCTGACCGCGACCAGTCCGCCGAAACGCTTGGTCAGCCCTTTCGTGCGCAGGATGGGCTCGCCGCTCACGGTCTGCGGCTTGTCACTCATCAGCGGCCTCCGTCACGGGCTTGCTGCGGAATTTCTGCGCCAGGCCGGCCAGGCCTTGCGGCATGTAAAGAGCCACCAGCATGATGAAAATGCCCATCGCCAGTTGCCAGTGCTTGGCCGCGATGCCGAACCAGGCCTGGTTCGAAAGCACTTCCTGCAGCAGGACGAAGGCGAAGGCACCGATCACCGAGCCGTACAGCGTGCCCATGCCGCCCAGGATGACCATCATCAGCACCGCGCCCGACTGGTGCCAGGAGAGGATTTCCGGATTGACGAAACCATACTGCACGGCCGCCAGATAGCCGGCGATGCCCGCCAGCGCGCCCGACAGCGTGAAGCTCGCCAGCTGGTAGCGGAATACCGGAAAGCCCAAGGCGCGCATGCGATGTTCATTGACCTTGATGCCGAGCAGGGCGCGGCCGAAACTGGAACCGAGCACGCGGCGCAGCAGCAGGTAGGTCGCTGCCATGAGGAACAATACCAGCCAGTAGAACTGTTCGGGCTTTTCCAGATTGGCCAGATCGAAGTCACCCAGCTTCATGTCGGGCTTGACGTAGATGTAGGCGCCATCGGATCCGCCACCGAGCTTGGTGTCGTGAAAGACGAAGAACAGCATCTGTGCGAAGGCCAGCGTGACCATGATGAAGTAGATGCCGCGCGTGCGCAGCACCAGCATGCCGATGATCAGCGCAAACAGCGCACAGACGCCGATCGCCGCCGGCAGCGACCACCACAGGCTGACCGCCTCGTACTTCGGCGTCATCAAGGCCAGCGCATAGCCGGCAAGACCGAAGTAGGCGGCATGGCCGAAGCTGACCAGGCCGGTGTAGCCGACCAGCAGATCGAGGCTCATGGCGAAGATGGCCATGATCAGCACCTTGGTCAGCAACTGCATGTAGAAAGTGCTCTCCACCAGCGGGAACAGGGCCAGCAGGCCGAGCACGAGCCAGGGTAGAAGCTGAGTGAGGCGGGAATTCATCTCAGGAACGCCCGAACAGGCCTTGCGGCCGCCACACCAGCACGATCGCCATCAGCACATAGACCAGCATGCCCGCCACTTCCGGCACCAGCACCTGGCCGAAGGTCTCGGCCAGGCCGATCATCAGTGAAGCCGCCATGGCGCCCTTCACCGAACCGATGCCGCCGATGACAACGACGACGAAGCAGATGATCAGCACCTGGCTGCCCATGTTGGGAAACACCGATGACAGCGGCGCGTTGATCATGCCGGCGAAGGCGGCCAGTGCGATGCCCAGCGCGAAGACCAGGGTGTAGATCAGCTTGATGTCGATGCCGAGTGACTGCACCATGTCGCGGTTGCTGGCGCCGGCGCGGATCATCATGCCGAGCCGGGTTTTCTGGATCAGGAAATACAGCGCTGCCGCAAGCAGCAGGCAGACGCCCGAGATGGCCAGGCGATACACCGGGTAGGAAAGATTGTCGGTCAGCGGAATCGAGGCATTGAGCAGGTCCGGCACCGCGACGCCATGTACGTCATCGCCCCAGATCAGGCTGCGCAGTTCCTCGAAGACCAGGATCAGGCCATAGGTCAGCAGCACTTGGTAGAGGTGGTCGCGCTGGTAGAGGTGGCGGAACAGCAGGCGTTCCAGCGCCATGCCGAGGACCACGGTCAGGGGGATGGCAAGCAGAATCGCAGCGGTCAGGCTGCCGGTCAGGCTGGCGAGCGACCAGGCCAGGTAGGCGCCGACCATGTAGAAGCTGCCATGCGCCAGGTTGATGATGCCCATGATGCCGAACACCAGCGTCAGGCCGCTGGCGACCAGAAACAGCAACAGGCCGTATTGCAGGCCGTTGAGCAACTGGATCAGGAA
>JBIJDJ010000034.1:0-19246 GCA_044344175.1 Sulfuritalea sp. | reverse complement strand
TGTTCTATGTGATGCTGGCGCTGCGCGCCGAACTGCGCCGGCGCGGTGCCTACGCAGACAAGCCGGAACCGAACCTGGCCGGCCTGCTCGACCTGGTGGCGTTGGGCACCGTGGCCGACGTGGTGCCGCTCGACCGCAACAACCGCATCCTCGTCGCCCAGGGCCTGGCCCGTATCCGCGGCGGCCAGATGCAGGCCGGCATCGCTGCGCTGCTCGCCATCGCCGGCCGCGAGCCGGGCCGCGCCGCGACCTTCGATCTGGGCTTCGCCCTCGGCCCGCGCCTCAACGCGGCCGGGCGCCTGGCCGACATGTCGCTGGGCATCGAGTGCCTGGTCACCGA
Source organism: Sulfuritalea sp. (assembly GCA_044344175.1). Lineage (GTDB taxonomy): Bacteria > Pseudomonadota > Gammaproteobacteria > Burkholderiales > Rhodocyclaceae > Sulfuritalea. Next base: position 18,906 of record JBIJDJ010000034.1, on the reverse strand, counting down.
CGACCCCGGCCGCGCGCTGAACATCGCCCAGCAACTGGACGCCATCAATCGCGAGCGGCGCGTCATCGAAACCGGCATGCGCGAGGACGCGGAAATCCTGCTGGCCTCGCTCGACCCCGGCAACCGCGCCAGCCTGAGCCTGTTCGATCCCGGCTGGCATCAGGGCGTGATCGGCATCCTCGCCGGCCGCGTCAAGGAAAAACTGCACCGCCCGACTTTCGCCTTTGCCCGCGGCAATGAAGGCGAGCTGAAAGCCTCCGGGCGTTCGATTCCCGGGCTGCACCTGCGCGATGCGCTGGACCTGGTGGCCAAGCGCCATCCGGGCATGCTGTTGCGCTTCGGCGGCCACGCTGCCGCCGCCGGCCTCACGCTCAGGGAAGAGCGTCTCGCCGAATTCGAAGCCGCCTTCGAAAAAGTCTGCGGCGAACTGCTCTCGCCGGCGCAACTCTCGCGCACGCTGGAAACCGACGGCCCGCTCGAATCCGGCTACTTCTCGCTCGACGCCGTGCGCCTGATGCAGCAGGAAGTCTGGGGCCAGGGCTTCCCCGCGCCGGTCTTTGCCGACAGCTTCGAGGTGCTCAATCAGCGCCTCGTGAAAGACAAGCACCTCAAACTCAAGCTGCAAAAAGGCGGCCAGCGTTTCGACGCCATCCAGTTCAATTTCGCGGACGGGTCTGCCAACGGGTTTGCCAACTGCGCCCCGGATCGCATCCGCGCCGCCTTCCGCGTCGATATCAACGAGTGGAACGGCACGCAGACCGTGCAACTCATGCTGGAGCATCTGGAGCCCGCCTGAGAGCTTATGAATAAATCTACTGCGCGTGCCGGATCGGGGCTTGGGCGGTGCTCGCTATCCTCATGCACAACTACGTGCATTCCGGTAGCTGCGCTCCGGCCGCACCCCGCTGCGGCCCGCTCGCTACGATTTCTTCACAAGCTCTGACGCCAAAGGCGCCGTATCGCCAGCGCCGACTTTCTGGCCCGCACCGTATAATCGCGGCCCTTCGCAACGATATCCCTGCCGCCGTGTCCCAGCTCGAACTCGAAACCGCCCGTCGCCGCACTTTCGCCATCATTTCCCATCCGGACGCGGGCAAGACCACGCTTACTGAAAAGCTGTTGTGGTTCGGCGGCGCCATTCAGGTCGCCGGCGAAGTCCGCGCCCGCAAGGCGTCGCGCCACGCCACCTCGGACTGGATGGAGCTCGAAAAGCAGCGCGGCATCTCCGTCACCAGCTCGGTGATGCAGTTCCCCTACCGCGAATGCATGATCAACCTGCTCGACACGCCGGGCCACGAAGACTTTTCCGAAGACACCTACCGCACCCTGACCGCCGTCGACTCGGCAGTGATGGTGATCGACTCGGTCAACGGCGTCGAAGCGCAGACCATCAAGCTGCTCAACGTCTGCCGCCTGCGCGACACGCCGATCCTGACCTTCATCAACAAGCTCGACCGCGAGGGCCGGCCGCCGATCGAACTGCTCGACGAAATCGAGTCCGTGCTGGAAATCCAGTGCGCACCGATGACCTGGCCGATCAGCATGGGCAAGCGCTTTCGCGGCGTGTACCACCTCTACGACGACAGCATCAGCTTCTTCGATCCACAAGCCGAGAAGGGCACGGCCGAAGTAATCAAGGGCCTGCACAACCCGCGCCTCGACGAATTGATCCCCGATCAGGCCGAAGAACTCCGCATGGAAGTCGAACTGGTGCGCGGCGCCTCGCATACCTTCGACCGCGCGGCCTACCTCGCCGGCAAGCAGACGCCGGTGTTCTTCGGCTCGGCGATCAACAACTTCGGCGTGCAGTCGCTGCTCGACGCCGTGGTCGAACTCTCGCCGCCACCGCAGCCGCGGGCGACCGAATCACGCCTGGTGCAACCCGGCGAGCCGAAGTTTTCCGGCTTCGTCTTCAAGATCCAGGCCAACATGGACCCCAAGCATCGCGACCGCATCGCCTTCGTCCGCGTCTGCTCGGGCAAGTTCGAACGCGGCATCAAGCTGCGGCAGCGTTCGACCGGCAAGATGCTGGCGGTCAACAACGCCATCACCTTCATGGCGCAGGACCGCAACACCACCGACGAAGCGTGGCCGGGCGACATCCTGGGCATTCCGAATCACGGCACGGTCCTGCTCGGCGACGCCTTCAGCGAAGGCGAGGACCTCAAGTTCACCGGCATTCCCTGCTTCGCGCCGGAACACTTCCGCCGCGCCCAGATTCGCAATCCGATGAAAATGAAGGCCCTGCAAAAGGGCCTGCAACAACTCGCCGAAGAAGGCGCAACGCAACTGTTCAAGCCGATCCACAGCAACGACCTGATTCTCGGTGCGGTGGGCACGCTGCAGTTCGACGTGGTCGCCTACCGGCTGGAATTCGAATACGGCGTCGACGTCATGTTCGAGCCCTACCCCGTGGCCACGGCACGCTGGCTGCGCGGCGACGACCTGGCGATCCGCACCCTGGCGGACAAGGCCGGCGTCAATGTCGCGCTCGACGGCGCCGGCGATTACGTCTATCTGGCACCCAACCGGGTCAATCTGCAGATGACGCAGGAACGCCATCCGGAAGTGAAATTCCTCGAGACGCGAGAAATTCATTAGCCACATCTGATATCGTAGCCGGCGCCATCGGCAGGCGCGAAGTGCCGGCACCAAACGGGGAGAAGGCGCAATGAAAATGTCGTCAGGTGATTACCGGGGCACCGTCAATCCGCAACGCCGGCGCTTGTTGCAACAAGCGCCCCTGCTCGGACTGGGTGCGCTGCTCGGCGAGGACGCACAGGCCGCGCGCCGACGCCAGTCGATCTTGCCGAATGCCGAGAGCGACATCCTGGCGCTGTGGGCCGACACGCTGGTACCGGGCGCCAAGGCCGCCGGCGTCGTGCCGTTTGTCATCGACCAGCTCAGCCGACCGCGCGACGCTGCCTGCCTGACGCTGCGCTACCTGGACTGGCCCGGAGACTACGCCGGCTTCTATCGCCAGGGCATCGCCGCCATCGAAGCCGCCGCGCAGTCCAGCCGGAGCAGCCCATTCAGCGCGCTCGCCGCCAGCCAGCGCACCGATCTGGTTGGCGCCATTCTCGCCGGCAAGATCGAAAACTGGCAAGGCCCGCCGGCCGGCCTGTTCTATTTCGTCACCCGTTCCGACGCCGTCGATGTGGTCTATGGCACCGTGTCCGGCTTCGCACGCCTCGACATTCCCTACCGCCCGCACATCGTCCCGCCGCTTTCGTGGCCGGTGGCGGCATGAGCCCGGAACAACGCCCATGAACCCATCCAGCGCACATCGAGCCCTCAAACCGGTCGACGCCGTAATTGTTGGCGCCGGCCAGGTCGGCAGCCTGTTCGCCGCACGGCTCGCGGCCGCCGGCAAGCGCGTGAAGATTTTCGAGGCCGGCCCCAAACGCAAACTCGGCCAGCTGGCAAGTTCGCAAATCTGGTCGCGGCAACTCAAGGGCACGCCCGGCTGCCAGGTCTCGGGCGGCGCCCATGCCCTGGGGGTCAATTTCAATACCGGCCAGGGTAGCGGCGGTTCGGCCTTGCATCACTACGCCTGCTGGTTTCGCCTGCATCCCGAAGACTTCGAAATGCACCGCCGCCACGGCGTCGCCAGCGACTGGCCCTTCGGCTACGAAGCCCTGCAGTCAGCCTATGACGCGGTGCAGACCGAGGTCGGACTCTCCGGCGACGCCAACGCCGAATCCTGGCGGCCCGCAGGCGCGCCCTACCCGATGCCGCCTCTGCCGGTGTTCAAGCAGGGCGAGTTGATCGCCAAAGGCTTCGCCGCCAAGGGGCTGCATGTCGCCCCGTTGCCGATGGCCATCAACTCGGTGCCCTACAAGGGCCGCCCGGCCTGCATCTATGACGGCTGGTGCGACGCCGGCTGCCCCACCGGCGCACTGGCCAATCCGCTGGTCACCTACCTGCGCGATGCGCAGCGACAAGGCGCGCGCATCGAACATGACGCCCATGTGATCCGCATCGCAACCAATGCCAAGGGCACACGCGCAACCGGCGTAGAAGTTGCGCTCGCCTCGGGCGAAGTCGTGTTTCAGGAAGCCGGCGTCGTCATCGTCGCCGGCTACGCGGTGGAAACGCCGCGCCTGCTGCTGGCCTCCGCCACCCCGGCGCATGCGCGCGGACTGGGCAATTCCGGCGACCAGCTGGGTCGTCGCCTGCATACGCACGTTGCCTGTACCGTATTCGGACGCTTTGCCGAAGCGACCGAGAATCATCTCGGCGTCAGCGGCGGTCAACTCGTCTGTCAGGATCGCTACACCAAGGACCAGGGGCTGGGATTCGTCGGCGGCTACCAGTGGCTGATCGCCCATGCCCTGCGACCCAACGACCTGCTCGGCATCGCCGCCGGGCGCGCCGATTTGTTCGGTGACGCGCTGACGCGCTTCATGAAGGATGACGCCAGCCACGTCGGTTCCATGACTCTCGTCGGCGAAAGCATTCCGCTGGCGGAAAACCGCGTTGAACTGGGCGACAGGATGGATCGATTCGGCATGCCGCTGGCAAAACTCACCCATCGCTTCGACGACAACGCCGTCAAACTCCACGCCCACGCAAGCCGCGAAGGCCAGGAAATCTTTCGTGCCGCAGGCGCCACGCAAACCTGGCAAGGCCCGATGGTCGGCATGCACCTGCTCGGCGGCGCCTGCATGGGCAGGGATCCGGCACAATCGGTCACCGACGCCTTCGGCGCCATCCACGACATCCCGAATCTTTTCATCGGCGGCCCCAGCCTTTTCCCCAGCAGCGGCGCGGTAAATCCCACCTTCACTGCCAGCGCGCTGGCCCATCGTGCGGCGGCGCACCTGATCGAACGCTGGGCCGATCGGGTGTAGGCAGTTTCACGCATTCGCCGCGCCCGACGGCGCCGGTGAGTTCGGGTCGGCTTTCGAATTGATTTCGATGGTTGCCTGAATCACCGTAGCGCCAGCGCCGACTTTTCGGGCAAGGCCGGCGCCGCCGTGGATCACTCGACGACGAGGCGGAACTCTTCGCCACCCTCGCCGCCGAAGCGGATGGTGTCGCCATCGGCCAGCACCGCATCGCCCACCCGGACGTTCATGTCGGCATTGAGAAAGGTGCCGCTCAGGGACTGGTAGTCGCGCAGCATGACACGGCCATCGACCATGCCGATCCAGGCGTGATGGGCCGAAATGCTCCCGTCGACGATGATCAGGAGGTTGTCTTTGGCGCGGCCGATCGAAAGCCCCCCCGGCGGTATCGCCAGGCTGTGGCCGTGATGGCTCCCGCCGATGCAAATGAGCCGGGGCGTGCCGCTGGCATGCGCGTCCGCGTCCGTGTGGGCATGGAACTGCATCCGGGTCGAAGGCGGCGGCCTTTGCGGGTGGCCACCGCGCCGGCGTCGTTTCACCTGGGAAACGATGACCCCGATCACGATCGCGATGAAAATACCCCAAAAAATGTAGAACTTCAGCATTCGATGCCTCTGTTGCTTGCAGTCTGGCTTGCCGGCACTTGCGGCAGCAGGGCGATTTTATCCGCCCCGCCGGATTACCAAAGAATCAGATGCCCCTCGACTTTGCAAAACCGGCAAAAAACAGCACCCGCTTCACATAGCTTTCGGTCTCGCGATAAGGTGGAATCCCGCCGTGCTTTTCCACCGCGCCTTCGCCGGCGTTGTAGGCGGCGGCGATCAGCGACCAGTCGCCGTCAAAGCGCGCCTTGAGCCATTTCAGGTAGGCCAGCCCGCCCTTGATGTTGGCCTCGGGGTCGAAGGGCCGGGTGACGCCGAAGCGTGCCTGCGTGTCCGGGATCAATTGCATCACCCCCTGCGCATTCTTTGGCGAGACGGCCTCGGCGTTCAGGTTGGATTCGGCCAGGGCGATTGCGAGGGCGATGCGCACCTCGATGCCGTAGCTGGCGGCGTGGCGACGGATCAGTTCGGCGATCCGGCGCTTGGCCGGCGACAGGGCGGAAAGATAGCCGTCGAGGTCGAAGGGGCCGGTGACCGCGACGGGTTCCAGCTTGCTGCAGTCTTCTTCCAGCGGCGCAAAGGGAACGGACTCATCGAAATAAGCGATCGCGACATGGTGGCCCATCTGCACCGCCTGCGCCAGATAGGCATTGGCCAGCGCCTGATTGCGCAGATGGACCGGCCCGCTGGCAAGAATCCGCCCGATGCGGAAGAATCCTTCGGCACTGCCCGTGATCGCGGCATCGCAGTACAAGCTGATCGCCAGCCGCGCATTGCGCCTGAGGCCGACCCCCATTTCGGCGGCCAACCCCTGCTCCAGCGCCGCGAGTGCGCGCGGCGCTTCGAGTTCCGGGGTTTGTGCGCGCACCGTCGCCGCCGCGAGCAGGGCGACGCAGGCGAACAGCAGATGGCGGAGGCGGCAGGCGCTGGGTTTCACGCCCCAAGGCTAACTTATTTCACCGCGCTCAAGCGCTTCACCCCGGCGACGAAGCGCTGCAGCATGGCCGGATCATCGAGCAAGCTCATCATGAAATACGCGGCGAGGCGATAGATCAGAGGCTCGGCGGATTCTGCGAGTTGCCTCAGGCCGCCGGAAAGGGCATTGCTCACAACGGGTTCTATCTCCCGGCCAACAATCGTTCGGCGTTGACCCTCGATTTGGTCCGCGCTTGATTTTCCGAGGCGTTGATGGCGGAAACGGTCTTGCCAAAGGCATCGCGTTGAGCGCTGGTGATCCTAGTTGCCGCGATGGATTTGATGCAGCGCCACCTCTTGCCAGTTTTGGTTTCGATCTGGCGCATTTCATCGCGAAGATGATGTCGGCCACAGTGGTAGCAGTAGATGTTTTCAGATGAGGGCATGGCGGTAGCGGGTAAAGGAAGGGTGGGGAAGATGGGCTCGTCTTCATTAGAACGGGGGTCACAATACGGTTAGCTCAACCTTACGAATCTGGCGCCGCCGATCCAGCCACCATGCAAGCGCCGGCAATACGACGAAGGAACCGGGCAACACCATCACTGCCAGATACGGAGAAAGGTTGGCCAGTGCGCGCAACTGCTCTCGCAGAGCATTCTGTTCGGGGTTCGTCCATCGCTTGCCGTTTCGTAGTTTCATCAGCAGCGGCATAAGTCCACGCACTTTGACCAGTTCCTTAAGCACTTGCTCCCGTTCGCGGTTCTGCGCGGCAAACATCTTGTCCATCAGCCTCGGTGAAGCGCGCACTGCACCGAGAATGGCTTTCTTGCAGCTCAGAAAATTTCTCATATCAGGCTGCTGACGTACTCAACACTCATATCGGCTTCAGCTCTGACGCTTGTCCAACAGCCGCCTTCAACCTGGCGTTGGCGTGAACAATAACGACACGACGCGCCTTGATAAGGGCTTCTTCGCAGCTCTTTGGGTTGCGGCCCGGGCGTGGCGCTTTGTCGCGTAACTGGAAAACCCCAAACCCGGCAAGTTTCACGGCATCACCTCGTTCGAGGGTCGACCGCATCTCATCGAAAAAGGCAGCCACCCTATTTGTGTTCTTACCCAAGGGATGGTCGGCATCACCGACGACCTTGCGGACGCGAGGCGAATTCATTTCATGGCGCCCGGCCAGAACTGATTAGCGTCGGTCAGAGCCTTGACGGCGATCAAGCCGGAGCCACCTCGGCCGACTTCCGCAGCCAGTGCAACACGATCTCGCAGAGGGCATCCGGTGCCACCGGTTTGCCGATATGCGTATCCATGCCGGCGGCGAGACACGCATCGCGATCTTCGTCGAAGGCATTGGCGGTCAGGGCCAAGATCGGGATGGCCGCCATGCCGGGCAGCAAACGAATGGCACGGGTGGCCTCCAGCCCGTTCATCGCCGGCATCTGCACATCCATCAGGATCAGGGCGTAGCCGCCACCACGGGCCATCTCAACGGCTTCATGGCCATTGCTGGCGGCCTCCGGCGCGAGGCCGGCGTCCTCCAGCAGGAACATCATCACCTCGCGGTTCACCGGTTCGTCTTCGGCCACCAGCACGCGAATGCCGGGAAAGTCCCGTGCCAGCGTCTCGCGCGCCGGTTCCGCTGGGGCACTGGCGTCGGGCTGCTCGCCGTCGCCCGCCCGCCTGAGCCGGACTGTTGCCCAGAAGGTGCTGCCTTGCCCTTCCTCGCTGATCACTCCCGCGTCGCCGCCCATCAGGAGCGCTATGCGTTTGGAGATGATCAGCCCAAGCCCGGTGCCGCCGTACTTGCGGTTCATCGAGCCGTCGGCCTGGGTAAACGCGTGGAACAGCCGGGCCTGCTGCTCGGTGCTGATGCCAATGCCCTGATCGGCCACCTCGATCTTCAGCAACACGCTGAGGCTGTCTTCCTCGGCGACCGTGGCACGCACGGTGATCTGACCGCGCTCGGAGAACTTGATGGCATTGCCGGTGAAGTTGAGCAGGATCTGGCGCAGGCGCATCGCGTCACCGCACAACTGATCGGGCAAGGCAGGATCGCTATTCCACGACAGGTTCAGGTCTTTGGCCCGGGCCGGTGCATCCTGCATTTGCCGCACGTCTTCAATGGCGTCTGCCAGCGAGAAATTCTTCTCCTCCAGAACCAGGCGCTCGGATTCGATCTGGGAAATGTCGAGAATGTCGTTGATGACGGAAAGCAGGTGTTTCGCGGCGCCCTGGCTTTTTTTGAGCCAGTCGATCTGCTGCGGGTCGGTGGCGCGGCGCAGCGCCAGATCAGTCATGCCCATGACGCCGTTCATCGGCGTGCGCAGTTCATGGCTCATGTTGGCGAGGAAGATGCTCTTGGCCCGGTTGGCGGCTTCGGCATCGTCACGGGCACGTGACAGTTCAACCGTTCTTTCGGTCACGCTCTCCTCCAGGTGTTGCTGGTGGCGCAGGAGTTGTTGTTCGAGCTTGCTGCGCACCTGGGCGTAGTGCAGGGCGCGGCCCAGCATCTCTTGATCGAATTGGCCCTTGACCAGATAATCCTGCGCACCGGCTTCGAGCGCATCAAGGGCAAGACTGTGCTCGTCATTGCCGGTCAGCACCACGATCGGCACATCGCTCGTGGCAGCGCGCATGGCGCGCACGGTATCCAGTCCGCTTGAATCCGGCAGCGACAGATCGAGCAGGATGGCATCGGGTCGGTCAGATATGGCCGCTGCCATGCCCTCGGCCAGCGTCTTGGCCCACAGCGGCTCCGGTTCGCCGGCGTGACCAAAGCCGGCCTGGCGCAGATGCGCCCGCACCAGACCGAAGTCGCCGGGATCGTCCTCGACAACGAGAATCAACAGCTTGTCATGAAGTAGTTTAGTCATCATGTTTCGCTGAACTCACTGTGATTGGTGCGGCAGGCGCACCAGATCGATCCAGTAATTACCGAGGCCACGAATGGCGGCGAGAAACTGCAACATGTCTGCCGACTTGGTAATGTAGCCGGCGGCGCCGAGATGATATGAGGCGACGACATCGCGCTCGACCTCCGAGGTCGTCAGAATTACCACCGGAATATCGCGCAGGGTCGCGTCCTGCTTGAGTGCCGCCAGGCATTCACGGCCATCCATGCGCGGCATGTTGAGATCGAGCAGGATCAAATTCGGGCGCGGCGCATTGGCAAAGCGCGGGCCTTGCCGGCGCAGGAATTCGAACGCCTCGCGACCATCGACCACATGATGCAGATCGGCCGGGATTTCATTTTCGGCCAGGGCAGTCTTGACCAGATGCGCGTCGGCCGGCTCGTCTTCGGCGAGCAGAATCACGAAACGCGGTTGTTCAGTAGTCACGTTGTTTCCTTTGCGGATAATTCGAACACAACACAGCAGCCGCCGCCTTGCGCGACATCAATATAGGCTCGCCCGCCACAACTCTCGGCAATGCGACGCACGATGGCGAGGCCGATGCCGGTGCCCGCACCGCCTGATTCCAGCCGTTCGAAGGCGCGGAACACGCGCTCACGGTATTGCTCTTCGATGCCCGGGCCGTTGTCGCTGACGCGGTAGCGCACCAGCGTGCCGATGCGCTCGCCGTCGAGGGTGATGTGCAGCGGGACGGCTCCGGGCGCTGCCGCATTGCTCTCGGGAGTGCCGTCCCGCCGGCGCCGACTTTCTGCGCCACCATGCTGCAGGGCGTTGCCGAGCACGATCTCGAACAGATCGACGAGGCGCGGAGCGTCGATCCAGGCCGGCGGCAACTCGCCCACGGTGATTCCGGCACCGGCGGCGCTGATCCGGTCTTGCGCTCGCGCCAGCAGGGCGGCGACGGTCTGGCGCGCATCGGACAATGCGATCTCGCCGCGCGGCTGATCGGCCGCCAGGTAGCGCTCGACATCGCGCAGCATGTTTTGCTGGTAGCGCGCCTGCTGGCTGATGAAGTCGAGCGACAGCCGGGCCTCGGGGTCGTCAAGTTTGCCGGCCAGTTGCTTGCCCAGGCGTTCGGCGTAGCTGGCCATCCGTCGTGCCGGCTCCTGGAGGTGGTGGGCGGTGATTTCAGAGAAGCGCCGCAGATCGGCATGGCTGCGCTGGAGTTCCGCCTCGGCCTTTTTTTGCTCGGAAATTTCGCGGTTGCTGCCGCGCAGTCCAAGCGCCTGTCCACCATCGTCCACCACGGGCCGACATAGATGGGATATCCATAGGTCCGCACCGTCCTTGGTGCGGATGCGGAAATCAATCGCTTTCGGTACGCCTTGGGCGGTGACGTGATGGGTATGTTCGGCCCAGAGATGCTGATCATCAGGGTGAATGATCCGCGTCAGCAATTCCGGATCAGCGTAAAGCTCGTCCGCTGTGTACCCGGTGATTTGCTTGCACGAGGGCGACACATAGCGCAAGGCGCCGTCCGGCATGATCCAGTATTCCAAGTCCGAGGTGAAGTCGGCTACCGTGCGGTAGCGCAGTTCGCTGTCTTTCAAGCTGGCTTCCAACTGCTGGCGTTCGCTCAGGTAGGTCGCCAGCGCCATACCCACGAAGGACAGCACCAGTGTGTAATACCAGTAATTGAAAAGCCCGGTTTTGGCAATGTCATTGGCAAAAAAGCCCACGCCCAGCGCCGCGCCCCACAGCCCCTGAATTGCCGAAATGACCACCAGCAGCACCACGCCGTGGATGCCCATGCGTACGGCCGTCCAGGTCTTGAACAGGAACATCCAGTATCCGAGAGCAATTTTTCCGAACGCGGCACTGAACCAACCAAGGAAAACAATCTGGCCGGCCATCACGGTCACCGCGCTCAGCAGCGTAAGCTCAACGATTCTCTGCGGCGCCCAATCACCCCGCGGGAGCCGTCGCCAAACCAGAATCAACGGGGTCATCAGCACAATGCCCAGGGTGTCGCTCATCCACCAGGTCAGAAGACTCTGCCAGTAGGTGCCGACGTTCAGGAACCCCGAAACCAGAAGTGTTGTCGCCCCACTCAGCGCAGCGACGCTGCTGGCAAGGAAACCGCCCCAGCCGACAAGATGCAGGTAGGACCTCAAGGATCGCAGATCGAGGTCAAGTTTCCCCCGGCGAGTCAGCAGCCAGGCACCCAGCAGCGCTTCCAGGGTACTGCCCGTTGCAATCGCGACTGACGCGCCCGGGGCAAGACCGGTCATGATGTTTACCAGAAACGCGCCAAGGAACACGCCCGGAAAATACCGCTGGCCGCCGATCAGCAACGCGGCCAGCGCCAATCCGCTCGGCGGCCAGACAACACTGACAATGCCATTGGTCGAAAAAAACAGCAGCACTGCCTTGCCCAGCAGCGCATAGAGCACGGCAAAGCCCAGCAGCTTCGGCAGATAGCGAGGGGGAGCTTCACTCATCGGATTTCTCCGTTGCCGCGAGTGCCATCGGCAGGCTGAGCTTGAAGGTGCTGCCCAGACCTTCGCCCGCCGACTCGGCCCATATCTTGCCGCCATGGTGCTCGGCGATCTTGCGGCACAGCGCCAGTCCGATGCCGGTGCCTGCAAAGTCGGCACGGCTTTGCAGGCGCTGAAAGACCTGAAACAGGCGGTCGATCTGGTTGGGGACGATGCCGATGCCGTTGTCGGTGACGCTGACACACCATACCTGAAGCGCCGGCGTCCCGCCGACGCTGCCGGAGGTCAACGTAATTTCCGGCGTGCGCCCGGCAACGCGGAACTTGAGGGCGTTGCCGATCAAATTCTGTATCAGGCGCAGCATTTCATCCGGGCTGACAAGAACCTTCGGCCACACGCCTTCAATGCGGATATCTGCCTGCGCCTCGGCAATCGCCGGTTGCAGGAACAGCAAGGCTTCGTCGAGCAAGGCACGGCTTTCGATCCACGCCGGCGGTTCGCCCTTGCGCCCGACGCGCGAGTAGTCGAGCAGCCCCAGCATCATCCCGTCCATGCGCCTGGCGCCGTCGATGGCAAAATCGAAGTACCCGCGCTGCTCGTCATTGAGCTGATCGGCCAGGCTCTTCTCGAGCAATTGCATGTAGCTGGAAACCATGCGCAGCGGCTGGCGCATGTCGTGCGAGATGGAATAGCTGAATTGTTCCAGCTCGGCATTCGAACGTTTGAGTTCCGCCACCGTCCGGGCATGCTCCGAAATATCGACAAATCCCCACAGCGTTTCCCCGGCTTCCCGATCCAGGAATGCCCCGCTCACATCCAGCCAGACGCGACTGCCGTCCTTGCGCACATGCTCGAACTGGGAGCGGAAAATCTTCCCGGCAGCAAGTACCGGGTAGGCGGCAGCGCCAAAGGCCAGGTAGGCCTCTTCGCTCGGATAGTTGTTGCGGGTGGCCTTGCCAGCCAGTTCTCCATGAGCGTAGCCGAGCATTTTTTCAAAGGCCGGATTGGCCCAGACGATCACGCGGTCCTTCACCGTCACGATGCCGACCAGTTCATTTTCCAGCAGCGCTTTCTGTTCGACCAGAAGACGTCCCAGGCGTTGCTCGGCCTGCTTGCGATCATTGATGTCGATACAAGAACCGATGTAGCCCATGAAGTTTCCCTGATCGTCGTGACGCGGCACGCCGTTATCGATCAGCCAGCGATATTCGCCATCGAATCGGCGCAAGCGATATTCCATGGAGAATTCTTGCCGTGCGTCGAAGGCGGTCACGTAGGTGTCCAGACAACGCTGACAATCCTCCGGATGAACACCATCGGCCCAGCCGTTCCCCATTTCCTGTTCGCTACTGCGTCCGGTGAATTCCAGCCAGACTTTGTTGAAGTAGTTGCACAGCTTGTCGACGCCCGAAACCCAAATCAATACGGGCGCGCTATCCGCCATGGCACGGAAACGGCTCTCGCTTTCCTTCAACAATTGCTCGCGAAGCGCAATCCTTTCTTCCGCCTGCTTGCGCTCGGTGATATCCATGTGGGTGCCGAACATCACCAAGGGTTTGCCTTCCGCCGTCCGGCTCGCCAACTTGCCTCGGTCCAGCACCCAGACCCAGCGGCCATCCTTGTGGCGCATGCGGGATTCGCATTCGAAATAGTCGAGCTCGCCGGCGAAGTGTCTCTCGAGCAGTTCTCCAGACAGTTTCAGATCATCCGGGTGGGCAAGCTTCATCCATGTTTCGATCGAGATCGGGGCGAGTTCGTCCAGGGTGTAGCCGATGATCTCCGCCCAGCGTTCATTGAACACAGTTGCGCCGGTCCGGACGTTCCACTCCCAGGTACCGGCGTGGGTTCCCTCGATGATGTCGCTCAGGCTGCGGCTCTGGTTGGCCAGCGCTGCTTCGTGCAGCTTTCTCTCCGTGATGTCGCGCGACGACGCATACAAGAAGCTCTCGCCGGCGATCTCGAATGCTTTTGCATGGATTTCGACATCGATAAGGGTGCCGTCCTTGCATCGATGCCGGGTTTCAAACTTTGCCGGTACTTTGATCAGATCCTGAATGGCATCAAGAAGCTTTTCTTTCGGTATCTGCGCGTCCCAATCTGCCACATTGAAGCCGCTGATCTCCTCATTCCTATATCCCAGAATCGCTGCGAACGAGTGGCTGCATTGCTTCAGGTTGCCCTTTTTGTCGAGGATATGGATGCCGTCGCTGGCGGTTTCGAACAAGGCGTTCAGGCGCGCGGTTTCCGTGACCAGCGCCATTTCGGCCGCTCGTCGCTCGGTGACATCGTTGATCATGGAATAGAGCAGTTCGCGGCCATCGATCTCGACCGGGCCGGAGCGCACCTCGACCTGGCGGATCTCGCCGTTCGCCAGACGGTGCGGGAAATAGAAGCAGTCCCGTTGCTCAGACTTTGCCAGGGCCATCTCGGCCAGGACCTCGTCGGGCGGCAGCTGATTGATCTCCAAAATGAGCATGCTCCGGAGTCGATCCCGGTCGTAGCCGTAAAACCTCACGGCGGCCTGGTTGCAACGGACGATGGCGCCATCTTTTGGATCGATCAGCAACATCGGAATCTTCAAGTGCTCAAACAGTGCCCGATGCCGAGCTTCGCTTTTCTGTATCAACTCGAGCATCTGAATTCGCTCGGTAATGATCGTGCCGGTGCCGCGGTAGCCGGCAAAACGTCCGTGCGCATCGAAATGCGGCAGGCCCGACACCGCGATCCAGCGGATATCACCACCACTGAGGCGAAGCCGGTACTCGAAATTCTTGAAGGGCCGATGTGCATCGAGCTCGGCCAGGTGCGCTTCTATCCGCTCCGGCGGATTAAGCGCATCCAGTTCCAGCAGTCCCTGGCGATTCTTGCCCAGCAACTGACCTGGCGCCATCCCATAGGTCGCTTCAAAGTTGTCGGAAAAGTAGCAGAAGCGATGCTCTGCATCGGTCTCCCAGAACCAGTCGGAAGCGCTTTTGGAGAAGTCTCTCAAACGTTCCTGTTCCTGCCGCAGTTGCGCGGTCATCTGCTGCGCCAGTACTTCCGCCCGGCGGCGGCCGGTGGTTTGCTGCCGCAGCAGCAGCGCGAGAAAAATGCCGAGCAGTGCGATGCCCGAGAACACCCACCACTTTGACGAGCGGTCGATTGCCGCATCAAACCCGGGGGTGCTGCTCAAGCGCAGCGTCAACTCCCGACCGTACAGTGCTAGCGCGTGAATGGTGGAAAAGCGGCGCCCCGTCATTTCCTCCCGGCCACCGGCAGCGCTGGCGACGTAATTGTCGGCATCGTAAATCGGCGTACCGAGGGCGGTACCGGCGATGCTATCGAAGACCTCGAAATCCAGACGGCCCGGCCCTACCTCGGACAATCCGTCGAGCAGCTCGGCGATGACGATCGGCGCGTACAACACGCCACGCAGCGCGGCGCGCCGCTCGTCAGCATTTGCGGGGTGCGTTCCGCGGGCGTACACCGGCACATAGAGCAGCATGCCGGGGGTTTGGCGCTTGTCCTGCACCAGCGCGATCGCCGCGGTGATGGTCGGCTTGCCGCTGTCAATGGCGCGCTGTGCGGCGCTGCGCCGGTTCGCTTCCGAACCGATGTCCAGGCCCTGAGCGCCGGCATTGTTCGCGGCCGGCTCGATGAACTTGATGATGTAAAGATCGTCGTGGTTCTTGTCCGCGAGTTGGCGAACGGCGAACCCTGGCGCGCCGTCGGCCCGCTCGGCGGCAACAAAGGCATCCAATCCCGGACGCATGACGTGCTGGATAAAACCAAACCCCCTCACGCCGGGGAACTCTTTGGGCAGGTCGCGCGATTCGACATAGGCCAGAAACTCTGCGCGCTGCACACGCTTGCTGGCAGCGTACAAGCCCCGGGCGCCATTCAAGCCGTAGACCGGCTGGCGGAAGCGCAGGTCGACATCGGCCACCACGCGTTCGACGCTGCGTTTGAACTGAGTCTCGGCCTCCAGGTCGATCCCGTTCTGCCACCACCACGCGCCGCCTGCGGCCAGGCACAGCCCGAGCAGGAGCACCGCCGCTACCCCCGGTGTGCCGGAGCGCAGGAGTCGTCGATCGGTGCCGGTGACAGGCATTACAGCGTGCTTTCAGCGAAAAGGCGGTACTGCATGTCCGATTCGAGGATGTGTGACAACCACCAATCCTTCAGGTAGCGATGCACAGCCGCCTCGTCCTGAATGTCTTCCGCGGCTGCCATGTTGAAGGTGCCCATTTTCTCGATGAATGCGGTGTGTTCGCTTCTATGGGCTTCGAATTGCGGGTAGCCAATCCTTTGCAGGTAGTCTTCCTCGGCCTTGAGATGAACCTGCGTGTAGTCGAACATGCGCGACAACACTTCGTGGAAGGCGCCGGAAGATCCGCTACTGCGGGCTGCATGGCAGTCGGCCAGCCGGTTGATCATTCCGATCAGCGTCATGTGCTGAGCATCCAGCGCCGCTACACCGACGCTGTACGCGTCATGCCAGACCACGCTTTCAAGAGCTTGCGTGGCGGGTGCCGTATCTGCCTTGACTGGCGTACCTGCGGTGCCTGGCTTCAGGACCCTGGCCAAATCGCTGCACATCTCCCCAATCGACCGCTCCAGCGTGACGAGCATCTCAGCGGCCGGATTGCCATCGCGCAAGACCAGTTCCAGCGCGGAAACCATGCCATGAAGACCGGTCATCCCCAACATGCCGACGCGCCCCTTGAAAGCGTGAGCCAGCTTGCCAGCCGCATCCGTCTGTCCTGCAGCAATCTCGCTGCGCATCTGGCCGGGAATTGCACCCGCCGTAGTCACAAAGTCTGCCAGCCAGCGCCGGTAGGAAACTTCGTTGCCGCAAAAGCGCGCGAGTGCCGCCGCGACATCGACGCCGCGCAGGCTGCCCAGTTCATTTCCCGCGTCAAGCGATGCTTCGGGTTTCGCCGGCAAGGCTGCTGTCGCCTCGGTGGCTTGCTGTTTGGCCGAGGGAATCCATTTCGCCAGCGTGCGATAGAAACTGGCATTGTCGAAGGGCTTGCCGATGTGGTCATTCATGCCGGCCGCCGCGTTGAGTTCCTGCTCGTGCGCCATGGTGTGCGCGGTCATGGCGATGATCGGCAGTTTCTCGAATCCGGCCCGGCCGCGCAGCGCACGGGTGGCGGTGAGACCGTCCATGACCGGCATCTGGATATCCATCAGAACCAGATCGAAGGCATCGGGGCCGGATTCGATCAGGATGTCCAGCACTTCCTGACCGTTTTTTGCCAGGCGTGGCGTAATGCCGGCCGCAGCCAGCAGCGCCTCGACGATCTCGCGGTTGAGTGGCTGGTCATCGGCGACCAGAATGCGGGCATCCCGATAGCGTTGCGGCAGCGGTTCCGCGGTGGCGGTATCGGTGGCGGACAGGTCGGCTGCGTCGCCCAGACCCAGCCAGATTCTGACTTTGAAGGTGGTGCCGCTGCCTTCGATGCTGGCCACGCTGATGTCGCCATCCATCATTTCCGCCAGGTGCCGGCTGATCGCCAGCCCCAGACCCGTGCCGCCGAACCTGCGGCTCACCGTCGCGTCGGCCTGGGAGAAGGGTTTGAACAACTGCTTCAAGTCCTCCGGCCGCATGCCGATGCCGGTATCTTCAAATTCGATATCAAGGCAGACCCGGCTGTCCTCGCGCCCGTGCAGGCCGACGCGAACCTTGATCACCCCGGCCTGGGTGAACTTGAGCGCATTGCCGATCAGATTGAGAAATATTTGCGCGATACGGGTGGGGTCGCCGAGCAATACATCGGGCACCGCGTCGTCGATCACCATGACGATGGCCAGTCCCCTTTCCGCAGCGCGGTGCGACATCACCGATTCGACATGCGCGATCACCGTGCGCAGGCTGAATGAAATGGCCTCCAGTTCCATGCGGCCGGCGGCAATCTTGGAAAGGTCGAGCAGTTCGTTGATGATGCGATTGAGGTGTTTGCCGGATTTGACAATCTTGTCCAGATAGTCGCGCAATCTGGGTTCCGTGCTGATGCCCTGCGCCAGATTCGCGATGCCGATCACCGCACTCAGGGGGGTGCGCAGCTCATGGCTCATGTTGGCGAGAAAGGCGTCCTTGGTCTGATCCGCGACTTTCGCGACTTCAAGCGCCTGCATCAGTTCGATCGTACGCGTCTGAACCAACTCTTCCAGATGCTCCTTCTGGTGATCCAGTTCCAGCTCGATCTTTTTGCGCTTGGTGATATCGCGAATGACGCCGGTAAAGAAGTTGCTCTCGGCGATCTGCCACCGGGCCAGCGACAGTTCCAGCGGAAACTCGCTGCCATCCTTGCGCAGGCCGACCAGTTCAACGGGATTGCCCATGACGTGCGGCTCGCCGCCGGCACTGACCCGGTTAATGCCGGCAACATGCTGATCGCGGAAACGGCCCGGCATCAGGAAGGTCATCGACTGGCCAATGGCTTCACTCGCCGAATAGCCGAACGTGTGCCCGGCGCTGGGATTCCATTTGATGATTCTCCCCGAACTGTCGGCGGTGACGATGGCGTCGTGGGCCGATTCGGATACGGCGCGGAACAGCGCCTCGCTCTCGCGCAGGGCATCCTCGGCCTGCCTGTGCTCCGTCACATCCAGGCAATGCCCGACATAGCCGACAAACAGTCCGGAACTGTCGTAGCGCGGCGCGCCGTCATCGAGCAGCCAGCGATAGTCGCCGTCATGGCGGCGCAGGCGGTAGGTCATGCGGAAAGCTTCGCGCTTGTCGAAGGCCGTCACATAGATGTCCAGGCAGCGCTGCAAATCATCCGGATGCACACCCTCGGCCCAGCCGTTGCCAAACTCCTGTTCCAGCGTTCTTCCGGTAAACACCAGCCATGGCTGGTTGAAGTAATGGCAGCCCTTGTCGAGGCCCGCCATCCAGATCAACACCTGGCCGTTATCGGCAACGGCCCGGTAGAGTCCTTCCTGCTCTCGCAGCGCTTCTTCGCGTTGTCTCAGGACTTCCAGAAGGTGATTGAAACTGACAATGAGATCTCCAATTTCGTCTTGCCTGGTGATAGGCAAGAACTGCGGGAACCCATCTGTAGCCGAGTGGGCAGCTAACGCTCTTGCGGCATCAAGCATCGGTGAGAGCTCGCGCTTCAACGTCCAGGAGGTCAGCACCCAGATCAGGCCACCTGACGCCAGAGTTAGTAAGATCATGGCAATAAAAATGCGCTGT
>JBIJDJ010000184.1:0-5950 GCA_044344175.1 Sulfuritalea sp. | reverse complement strand
CCTTGATTGCCGGCCCGACGTGCTGGTCAAGGGCGGCGACTGGCCGCTTGAAAAAATTGTCGGCTACGGGGAAGTGACTGCCTGGGGCGGCAGCGTGCGCTCGATTCCCTTCGTTCACGAGCGCTCGACGACCGCCCTGATGGAAAAGATCCGCCGGCTCTGAATCGGAAGTTCGCGACGGGACGCACCGCGCCGGCGCCTGCGCTCGGCGCCTCAGAGCTTGTGAAGAAATCGTAGCGAGCGGGCCGCAGCGGGGTGCGGCCGGAGCGCAGCTACCGGAATGTACGTCGTTGTACATGAGGATAGCGAGCACCGCCCAATCCCCGATCCGGTACGCGCAGTAGATTTATTCACAAGCTCTCAATGCGACGTGTGGCGCAGGATCGCATGGCGCACCAGGTCAATATGCGCGCGCAGGGTGTAGAGCATGTCGGAGAAGGCCAGCGGCGTGCGGATCGTGCCGGCATCCTTCTCGATATCCTCCAGTTTCCCGATCCATTCGGCGCGAGTGTGCAAGCCGGAATTTGCGTTGAGTTCATATTCGAGAAACTTCAGTTCGCCATAGCGCCGGTAAATGCGCGAACGCACCCGCCAGCCATAGATCTGCGGCGCGAACCTGATCAGAGGGAACAGCACAACAAGCAGCGGTAGCAGCATCACCACCTTGCCCTCTATAAAAGTGGCCGCCCAGAACGGCAGGAAGCGCTGCAGAAAGGGCTTGCCGAACTTGTAATAGCGCTCGGCTTCCGGCGACAGCGGAAACTCGCTGTGCCCGGCGCGCGGAAACTCGCCGGGCTTCTGGAACACGCCGGGACCGCCGTGGACCTCGCTCGCCGCCTGCAGCAGCAGGCCGATCAGGGCCGGATGCGTGTCCTGGCGCACCAGCAGGGTCGCCATCGGCGATACCAGATTGACATCACGCGGCGGAATGTCCTGCGCCAGGTCGACGGCGCCGCGCGGCACCACCAGTCGCGCCAGAAACGGAAAGCGACGGGTGTAGGCCTCGGCACGAACCAGGTTCATCAGGCGCACGCCCGGCGTATAGAGCAGCGACCACACCAGCGCCGACTGCGTCGGCCCGACGACGAACACGACGTCGACTTCCTTCTTCCGCAGGCTCTCGACCAGGCCGAGGCCGCCCGCTTCGACCAGCGTCGTGTTCGTCGCGTCGATACCGTTGGCGGCAAGCAGTTCTTTAGCGAGATGATTGGTGCCGCTGCCCGTACCACCGACAGCCAGCCGTTTGCCCTTGAGGTCGAGGAGCTTGTCGCCCCCGCTCACGACCCCCTCACGATAGAAAATCCACAGCGGTTCGTAGTAGAAGTCGCCCAGCGATACCAGTTCGTCATCTTCGCTGGCGCGTGCGGTACCCCCCTGAATCAAGGCCGCATCCACCTCGAACTCGGCGTTGCGGAGCCTCTCCAGGTTTTCGATCGAGCCGGCGGACGGCTTCTCCACCAGCGTGATGCCGTAGCGCGCCAGCACTTCCTTGTAGTGCGCGGCGAAAATCTGGTACGCACCGCCATCGCCGCCGGTGCTGATGACCAGCCGGTCCGGCGGCGCCGGCTTGATGAACTGCGCCGCCAGCCAGAACGCGCCGATTGCCAGCAACAGCGAAGGCAGCACGACATAAACCATGTCGCGCCAGGAAAAGAGTTTGAGTTTTTCAGCCATGTTCGCGCAGAGCGGACGCAGGGCGGATTTCAATCGGCCAATCCGCATGGCCTGCGGCAGCCGGGGCCCGTTGCGACTGCGACATCTCCGCTGCAACCTGTCGACTAGAACGGAATGTCGTCCTCGAAATCATTGAAGTTGCCGCCCGCCGGTTGCGGCGCTGCCGCCGGGCGATTGCCGCCGGCGGCGGCACCCGCGCCCGCGCTCTCACGCGGTGGTGCGTCGCTCATGCCCTCGCGGGAACCTAGCATTTTCATCTCGTTGGCAACGATCTCCGTGGTGTAGCGCTCCTGGCCTTCCTTGTCCTGCCACTTGCGGGTGCGCAGGGCGCCTTCGACATACACCTGCCGGCCCTTCTTCAGGTACTGGCCGGCGATTTCGGCCAGCTTGCCGAAGAACACCACGCGGTGCCATTCCGTGGCTTCCTTCTTTTCACCGGTGGCCTTGTCCTTCCAGGTGTCGGTGGTGGCGATGGTGACGTTGGTGATCGACGCGCCATCGGGCGTGTAACGCACTTCCGGATCACGACCCAGGTTGCCGATGATGATTACTTTATTGACTGACGCCATGTGAAATTCTCCTCAGGATTTGCTATCAAGTATGCCATGCGCAGGCGGCGCTGTCGCCGCCCCCCGCCGCACCGGAACCGCCGGCATGGTAGCTGCCGCAACGAGCCAGAGCACTGCCATCGCGGTGCCGCAAAGAAACACGGTGCCCGCATCGTAATTCTTCACCAGCCAGCCGCCCAGGGCGCCGCCGAGGAACAGGCCGAAGGCCTGCGTCGTGTTGTAGACGCCGAGTGCCGCGCCCTTGGCATTCGGCGGCGCGATGCGCGAAATCAGCGAGGGCAGCATGGCTTCGAGAATGTTGAAGGCGACGAAGAAACTCAGCAGGCCACCCGCCACCACGGTGAAATTCGAACTGCCGCGCCACATCGCCAGCAAGGTGACGGCCAGCAGGGCGATCGCGGAAACGAATACCGGCTTCACCTGGTTGCGCTTCTCGGCAAAGATGATCGCCGGCACCATCAGGACGAACGAGGCGAGCACCGCCGGCAGATAGACCTTCCAGTGCGATGCCAGTGGCAGATCGCCATAACGCAGCAGCAGGCCGGGGACCACGACGAACATCGCCATCTGCACCATGTGCAGCGTAAAGATGCCGAAGTTGAGGCGCAGCAGCCGGGTGTCGAACAGCACATCGCGAAACGGCGGCCTGGGTCCCTGCGGCGGGGGCGGCGCCGGCGGCACGACATGGGTCACCAGGCCGATCGCGGCGAGCGCCAGGATCGCCGTCATCCAGAACAGGCCGGCCATGCCGATCGCCGCATACAGCGCCGGAGCGGCAACCAGCGAGATGGCGAACACCAGCCCGATCGAGGAGCCGATCATGGCCATGACCTTGGTGCGATGCTGCTCGCGCGTCAGGTCCGCCGCCAGCGCCGTGACGGCGGCCGAAATCGCCCCGGCGCCCTGCAGCACGCGGCCGATGATGGCCCACCAGATGTCGGTCGACAGGGCCGCCACGCCTGAGCCGAAGGCAAACAGCAGCAGTCCGATGACGATCACCTTCTTGCGGCCGAAAGCGTCGGAGGCCATGCCGAAGGGAATCTGGAACATCGCCTGCGTCAAACCATAGGCGCCCAGCGCGACGCCCACCAGCATCATGTCGTCGCCGCCGGGAATGGTCTGGGCATGAATGGCAAACACCGGCAGGATCAGGAACAGGCCGAGCATGCGCAGCGCGAAGATGGCAGCGAGGGCGCCGCCCGCGCGCTTTTCATCGCGGCTCATGGCGTCTGGAGTCGGAGATAGCATGGGGTTCAGGGGTTTGCCGGGGGATCAAGTCACCGGAGACCCGGCAGTACTGCGCATGTACGCATTTTAAAGCACAAACATGCGAATCCCGTGGGATCACTCGCGGACCGCGCTATGGGTAGAAGTGACCGGATAGTGATGCGACCTGGAATCCCGGAATGACGCAGGCGGACGCCAATCCTCCAGCCGGCCATCATCCGCCATTGAATCTCTCGCTGAAAGTCGGTGCTAGCGCAACGGCGACCCCGGGTTGCGGCAGGTGAAGGTACGCGGCGGCCATCCGATCCCCGGCATCGCACTTATGCATCACGGACTTCATCAAGATGCTGAATTGGTATCCGGCACGCGGTTACCGGAGGTCTTCTGCAAACGCTTGACTCATGCCAGGCCGAACATGCCGAGGAAAAAGTCGAGCCGGTTGCCGAAGGTCGCGCGTCCCCTGACGTTCCAGATGAAAATCAGGCTGAAGAACGTCCACACCCCGGCGATCCGCAGAATCCGGTTCGCCGTTCCGGCGGCAGGCGGCTGTCCCCGGAGGCGCTGCTGCCGGAGCATGGACACGAAGATGCCCAGCGCCAGCAAAAAGCAGTAAAAAATCCGCGAGCGGTGCTCAAACAATTCTTCGAGAACCCGGCCCTCTGCCATCCTTTCGCCGACCTTGATCAGGTGGTAATAAACGTTGCCGGCAAAGGCCGCCGCAAAAACGGCGGCAAACAGGCGCAGCTGCGGCCACTTGCCGAGCCTTCTTCCCAGCGCGGCATAGGTCGGCAGGAAGAAGAAGGTCACCATGAGTTCCTTGAAGTAGTAGTAGTAGCGGTTCCAGAACTCCACCACCGACTCGGCCAGAAGCGGCTTGTAGGTGTTGCGGAACACGTTGAAGCCGAACAGCCTGAGCACGCCGATGATCACGTGCCCGCCGGCAGCATGGCGCAGCACCTGTTTCACCAGTTCGCAGTAAATACTGACCCAGGAAGCGGCGAGCGGCGCTTCGGCGCCCTGCTTGACCAGTTGTCCCAGGGCCGGAATGCCGAGGGTGCGCCCGCCGATGACACGGGTCAGCGAGTTGCCATCCCCGTAAATAACTCCCTCCAGGACGTACATGACCAGGCCCCAGCAGAGGCCGAGAAGGATGAGCCGGATCCCCGCCAACTGGGATCGCGCCAGTTCGATTTGCGTTTTTGCTTCGCACTGGGACAGGTAACCCAGTCCCTTGCCGTATGGGGTGTCGTTGCCACCATAAGCCGGCCAGAGGTAGATGAGGTGGTCGGAAAAGCGTGTGCCGGCCATGCGCCCGTGCTGGCCCGAGAGCAGCAGGAAGCCACAGCGCCAGATGAGAAAGGGAAAGATGATCGCGATCCCGAACAGCACGGTCCGCCACCCGCCTGTAACCGGCCCGCTAGTCCAGAGCAGCGCAAGAAAGCCCCAGTAGAGCAGGTGCAAGGTCAGTTGCGGGTGGCGTCGGATCATCGCCGGCAGAGAGGAAAACCCCACAGCCGCGCGATACATGAGGCCGAGAATGGCGAACAGGGCAACAATGACAAACGCGATTTCCGGCCCGCTCGGCGCCACGGACCAGCCTTTGTGGCTGTCCAGCATATTCTGCGGAATTAGCACACCCGCACCAAGCGCCGCCACCGCCAGAATCGCCCGTCGTCTCGACGGTTTCAGCCAGCCGAGTACCCCGCCCAGCCGGGCACACCACCAGGTAATGACCGCAGGGTTTTCGTGGAACTGTGTGAAGCGGCCGATTCCCATGGAGGGGCAAGTGGTTTCCGGTTTAGTTCGAATCAAGCAGGCGACCTGTTTGCCGGTCATTGTCCATGCCGCACAACGCATCCCGGCATCACGCAAGGCATGGGTAATCGACGGCGCCGGCGAAGTATCCCCAAGCCTGCCGGCACAGTCAATCCCGGATTTCGTGCCGGGAGCACCCGATAAAGTCGGCGCCGGCGACACGGCGACCCTGGCTGCGACAGGGGAAACCATGCGGTGGCTATCGCATCCGCAGCGGGGTATATTCTCCGGTTCCCCCAACAGCGCAGCATGCATCATGGAATTCATCAAGATTCGCGGCGCGCGAACGCACAACCTGAAGAACATCAACCTCGACCTGCCGAGGAACCGCCTGACGGTAATCACCGGCCTGTCAGGCTCGGGCAAGTCCTCGCTGGCCTTCGACACGCTCTACGCCGAGGGCCAGCGCCGCTATGTCGAGTCGCTCTCGGCCTATGCGCGGCAGTTCCTGCAACTGATGGAAAAACCCGACGTGGACCTGATCGAAGGGCTCTCTCCCGCGATTTCCATCGAGCAGAAGGCGACAAGCCACAACCCGCGCTCCACCGTCGGCACCGTCACCGAGATCCACGACTACCTGCGCCTGCTCTACGCCCGCGCCGGCACACCGCACTGCCCCGACCACGACCTGCCGCTGGAGGCCAACAGCGTCTCGCAGATGGTCG
>JBIJDJ010000183.1:0-6003 GCA_044344175.1 Sulfuritalea sp. | reverse complement strand
GAAGGAAGCGTGAAGACACATTGTTCGCGCGCCACGCATACTCTGGCTGCAGCACTTGGGGCAAAGGGCATAAAGCTATGAACGAAGATACTGAATTCGGCTACAAAGCAAGGCAGATTCTCAATCAGGGCGTGGACACCCTTGACCGGAAGGTGGCCGGCCGTCTCCATGACGCCCGCCAGATCGCCTTGCGTTCCCAGCGAGTACCCGTAGCAGGGTTACGCATGGCCGGAATAGGGCATACCGTGGAATTTGCGTTTCTTGCCAACGCCCGCAACCTGCTCGCCGCCATGGCTCTGAGTATTGGCGTAATGGGCACTTACTACTGGAATGCTTTTGAGCAGGTTCAGGAAAACGAGGAAATCGACAGCGCCCTCCTTGCCGACGAACTTCCCCCTTCCGCATATCTTGATCGAGGCTTCCACGCATGGCTCGAGCGCACTTCGGACTCATCTTCGCAGTAGCGCTTTGGCTGGCCTCCCCGCTCAGCCATGCAGTCACCGCCCCTCCTCCTCCACTGCCTCAGCCATCCTGGACTCAACTGAACGCGGAGCAGAAGCGTGTTCTGGCTCCGTTGGCCGGCGAATGGGACAAGATGGACGGTTTTCGCCGCAAGAAGTGGCTGGGTATCGCCCAGCGCTACCCCTCTCTGAGCCCTGAAGAACAAGCCCGCGTCCAGCAGAGGATGACCGCCTGGGCCAAGCTCACGCCGGATGAGCGCAAACGCGCAAGGGAAAAGTACCTGTCGCTGCAAAAGGCCCCGCCCGAGAAAAAAGATGCGGTCAAGCTCAAGTGGGAAGAGTACAAGGAACTTCCCGAGGACGAAAGAAACCGGCTTAAGGCCGAGGCAAGTCAGAAACCAACGCCGCGCCCCACCCCGTCAAAACCGGCAGTTGCCCCCAAACCGCCCGTATCCAGCGTTCAGCCGTCGGTCACTGCCGCCGACCAACCCGCAACCCGCTAGCCTGCTGCCATGCCAGCCCCAGCAGCAGCCCGCGGGGACGAACCGCCGGGTCTCCGCCGTCGCATCGCCAGCATGGCTTACGAAGGCCTGCTGCTGCTTGGTGTGCTTTCAGTAGGTTTCATGCTGCCGCATCTTGCCCTGGGTATCGGATTCGGACTCGTGTTGCCGGGATGGGCGTTGCTTAGCCACGTCTTCATCGTGCTGGGCGCCTACTTTGTCTGGTATTGGCATCATGGCGGGCAGACTTTGGCCATGCAGACCTGGAAGATCCGGCTGTCAACGCCGAGCGGCGCAGCGCCTTCGCTGGCGCGTCTGGCGCTTCGTTATGTTCTTGCTTGGCCCAGCCTGGTGTATCTGGGTGCGGGAGTGCTCTGGGCGCTGTTTGATCGCGACCGCCAGTTCCTTCATGACCGCCTGGCGGGTACCCGCCTGGTGTTCAAGCGCGACTGAACAACAACTCAGCGTCGCTCGACCCACCATAGCATGCCGGCAGCCGTCACCAGGAAAAGCGCGCTCGGTGTTATGGCGGAAAAGAACGGCGGCCAACTGTTGATTACGCCGAGGCTGGAAAACAGTCCGTTCAGCATGTGAAAACCGATGCCGAGCATAACTCCGGCAAAAACGCGAACGCTGACCGCTCCCGTGCGGTCCTGCATATAGGCAAACGGCAGTGCCAAGGCCATCATCACCAACGCCGCCAGAGGATAGATCAGCTTCTTCCACATCGCGATGTCGTAGCGATCGGTCTTTTGCTGATTTCCGCTCAAGTGGCGAATAAACAAATACAAATTCACCAGCGACATGCGCTCCGGCCGCACCAGCAGCACGGCCAGTAGATCCGGATTGAGCGCTGACTTCCAGGTCAGTTCGGAATACTTCTCCACATGTGCCGCATCATCCGAAAACACGGTGCGGACCACCCCAACCAGCGACCAGGTCCCGGCATCGATATAGCGGCCACGTTCAGCCTGGGTAATCGACACCAACTGGAAGCGATCATCAAATTCGAACACACGCACATTCTTCAGAGACGCATCAGGGCGGACCTGGCGAACGTTGACGAAGGAACGCTCGTCTTTTACCCACAGTCCTGAACGAAACTCCTGTGCCACCAACGCACCCATCGCCCTCAGCCTGAGCTGCTGGGCGGCCCGCTCAGAGGGCGGGGCAACAAATTCTCCGACCAGCAGAGCCAAAACCGAAAACACCAGCCCGATCTTGGTCAACGTAAACAGCAGATCCCTGGTCGAGAGGCCGGCGGCGCGCAGCACCGTAATCTCGGAGTGACGAGCGAGGACCGTCAGCGCATACAGCGTACCGATCAGAACGCCGATCGGGAACAACTCATACAACCGTCCGGGCAAGGTCAATATCACGAAACCGATGGCATGCTGAATCTGATAGCCGCCCTTGCCTATGCTCTCAAGCTGATAGATCAGATCAAAAAAAGCAAACAGCATCAGGAAGGCCAGAAGCACCAGACCCGTGGATGCATAGATCTCGCGCGCCATATAGCGCTCGTAAATTTTTATCGCCACCGTAACCTTCCCCATGCCAGCGGATTCTGCCGTCGATGGAAAAGAACAATCAGAATCAGGAGCATGGCGACGTGCACGGCCCAGATACCGATCTCGAATCTCAGCTTGCCGCCCGCGATCCATGCATGGCTGATGCTGAGCAAGTTGCTGTAAATCATGTACGCAAGCAGAGCAAACAGAAAATTGTTCGCCCGCCCCGCGCGCGGATTGACGAAAGCCATGGGTATCGCCAGTACCGCCAGATTAAGGGCCGCGAGCGGAATCCCGATACGCCACATCAGTTCGGCCCGATTGACCCGCGTCGGGTCCCGCAGCAGCTCCCACAGCGGTTTGCTGCGCGCCGCATCCTCGAAAGCGCGAGCCTCCTTGGTCTCGATGCGTACGGCATAACGATCAAATTCCATCACCCGATACTCGGCCGTGCCTGCGGTGCCCTCGTAGCGCCGTCCGCGCTCAAGGACAATAAAGCGGTCACCATTCGGCATGGTTTCCGTATGGCCCTCCGCCGTCGCCATCACACCCAGCCGGCCCTGCTGAATGGAACTGACGAAGACGTTTTTTACCTTCCCGTCATCTTCGGCCATACTCTCGACAAAAAATACGCGGTCTGCCCCCTTTGACTCATTGAATGCGCCGGGTGACACACGTGCCACGTCGTTGCGCGGATCCATGTCCCGCCGGTAAACCTCGCTCCTCTGCGATGCCCAGGGACTCAAGAACAGGGAAATCAAAGCGATCACGATCACGGGCGGTCCCACAAACTTCAAGACCGGCTTGATCCAGGCCGTCAGCGGAATTCCTGACGCCAGCCAGACCACCATTTCCGAGTCCCGATACCAGCGCGACAAGGTCATCAGGACGGCAACAAAGAGCGTCAGCGACAGCAACACCGGCAGATAGCCGATAGAACGGAATCCAAGGAGAGCGATAACGGCTTCAGAGGCGAGCCTGCCGCCTGCGGCGTCGCCCAGCAGACGAATCAGCTGAATGGTAATCATGATCGCGAAGAGCGCGACAAAAACCCCCGCCGCCGTATGGGTGAACTCCCGAATTGCAGCGCGCTGATAAATCATCGTGTAGCGGAGTGTCTGCTTTGACTTTTAGTGAAAACTTGGGGAATAATCAGGGCAGCAGTGGAAATGACCCGAAACAGAACAATTTCCATGATTTCCTGCAGCCCCCAAGGAGAGCATTTTGGAATTTAGCATAAAAAGCGGAAGCCCGGAAAAGCAGCGCAGCGCCTGTGTCGTGGTAGGCATCTTCGAACCCAGAAAGCTCTCGGCAGCAGCGGAGGTGGTCGACAAAGCAGCCCACCAGTTTCTCAGCGACATCCTGCGGCGTGGCGACATGGAAGGCAAGTCCGGTAGCAGCTTGTTGCTGCACAATGTGCCCGGCGTCGAAGCGGACCGTGTCCTGCTGGTAGGGCTCGGCAAGGAAAGGGAATTCCGCGAAAAGGAGTACCGCGCCGGACTGACCACGGCAGTTCGCCAGCTGAATGAAACCGGCGGCTTCGACGGCACGATCTATCTGACCGAGCTCAATGTCAAGAAGCGCGACGTTGCCTGGAAGATTCGCCAGGCCGTACTCGTCGTACAGGAAACGCTCTACCGGTTTGATCGCCTCAAGTCGAAGAAGGAAGAAGTGCGGCGACCGCTGCGAAAACTGACGTTCTGCGTCACCCGCCGCAATGAGTTGTCCGGCGCCGAAGCGGCACTGGCCGAGGGATTGGCGATTGCTGCCGGAATGTCGCTGGCCAAGGATCTCGGCAATCTGCCGGGCAACATCTGCACGCCGACCTATCTCGCCGACCAGGCGAGGCAACTCGCAAAATCCCATGGTCTCGGCGTCGATATTCTCGACCGCGCGGACATGGAGAAACTCGGCATGAACACCCTGCTCTCCGTCGCCCGGGGATCGCACGAGCCGCCAAAATTCATCGTCCTGCGCCATGCAGGGGGCGCCTCCGGCGCAAAGCCGGTAATCCTGATCGGCAAGGGCATTACCTTCGACTCCGGCGGCATCTCGCTCAAGCCCGGGCCGGAGATGGACGAAATGAAATATGACATGTGCGGCGCTGCCAGCGTATTGGGAGCACTCAAGGCGTCGGCCATGATGAAACTGCCTCTCAACGTCATCGGGGTCATTCCATCCACGGAAAACATGCCTGGAGGTGCGGCGACGAAACCGGGTGACGTCATCACGTCGATGTCAGGCCAGACTGTCGAGATCCTCAACACGGATGCCGAGGGCCGCTTGATACTTTGCGACGCGCTCACCTATGTCGAGCGCTTCGATCCCGAGTGCGTGGTCGACATCGCCACACTGACTGGGGCCTGCGTGATCGCGCTGGGACACGTGGCCACCGGCCTGCTCGCCAACAACGAGGGACTGGCGAAGGAACTGCTCGATGCCGGCCACGACTCCTATGATCGCGCCTGGCAACTGCCTCTCTGGGATGACTATCAGGAGCAGCTGAAAAGCAATTTTGCCGACATGGCAAATATCGGCGGCCGCCCCGGCGGCACCATCACGGCGGCGTGCTTCCTCGCCCGATTTACCGAAAAGTACCATTGGGCGCACCTCGACATCGCCGGCACGGCGTGGCGCTCCGGCAAGGAGAAGGGCGCCACCGGGCGACCGGTGCCCTTGCTCACCCATTTCCTGATGGATCGGGCGAGTCGAGCCCGGAAGCCGGCCGGCAAGCGCAAACGGGGATGACACAGATCAGCTTTTTCCACGGCGCACGCGACCGGCTCCAGGCGGTTGCCGCGTGGCTCGCGCGTGCCGGCAGCGAAGGCAGGCAGGTACTGGTATATGTGCAGGCCGGCGAGCGCAGCGAACAGCTGGACCGC
Source organism: Sulfuritalea sp. (assembly GCA_044344175.1). Lineage (GTDB taxonomy): Bacteria > Pseudomonadota > Gammaproteobacteria > Burkholderiales > Rhodocyclaceae > Sulfuritalea. The sequence goes on along the minus strand of JBIJDJ010000183.1, from coordinate 649 downwards.
CTGCTGTGGACACACCAGGCGACCGGTTTTACTCCCCACTGTCGCGCAGCGGACAAACTGGCTACAGAGACCCCTATCGTTCTTGCCTTCGAACTCGAGACGCCCCCGCACGACGCCTGCCTGTTGAACCTGTCGGACGATATCCCGCCCGGCTTCAGCCGCTTTCAGCACCTGATCGAAATCATCAGCGTCGAAGATGAAGACCGGATCCCGGGTCGTGAGCGCTTCCGCTTTTATCGCGAACGCGGCTATCCACTGGAAAACTGCGATATCGCGGGAGGTATTTAAGGAATGGCTGGCGACAATACAGAGGACGTCCTGCGCAAAGCCGACGCACTGATTCGACGCACACGGGTATTTGTTGCAGGGTCGTCACCGGAGGTCGCGCAGACTCCGCCGCCTGAGGACGACTTACCGGTTCTTACGGATATCGTGACGGAACACGACGCGGCGCTTGCCACGGCGCCACCGCATATGCAGCAGCATCTCGACGCCCTGCGCGAGGAACTTTCGTGCTGGCTGGATCAGGAGTTGCCAAATGCGGTTCTCAAGGTCACGGATGGCCTGGCAGACCGATTGATGGGAGAACTCACCCATCAAGCCGAAAAAAACCTGCTACCCCGGTTGATCGCCCGCCTTGACGGCACGG
>JBIJDJ010000033.1:0-19577 GCA_044344175.1 Sulfuritalea sp. | reverse complement strand
AGCGCGGGCTGAAAGGACAATCATAAGCCTGCGGGAATCCTGCGGCGAGAACATTAAGCGCAGCGGCCGCATGATCCCGCCGGGGGATACCGTCCCCGCTGTCCGTAGGGACATAAAAGCGAAGGGCCCGCAAGCGGGCCCTCCAGGCGAAAGACTGAACCCTTACTTCTTGGCCTTCTTGCCGGAAACCGCCAGTTTGAAACCCGCACCGGCGCTGAACTTCGGCACGGTGGTCGCAGCGATCTTGAGCGCCGCGCCGGTCTTCGGATTCTTGCCGGTACGCGCTGCGCGCTTGGCCGACTTGAACGTGCCAAAACCAACCAGGGTAACCTTGTCCCCCTTTGATACCGCCTTGACTATCGCCGCCATGGCTCCGTCGAGCGCCTTGCCGGCAGCCGCCTTGCTGATGTCGGCTCCCTTGGCGGCAATTTCAATCAGTTCTGCTTTATTCATGCTGAAAAATCCTCCGGGAATTTGCGGGCACCTCACCCGAAAAAATATTCTAAACCCGATACCGCGGGCTTGTGCAAGGATTTTATGAAGATGGCGCCTGATATGTTGCGATGATGCCGCCGCCCAGACACACGCGCGATTCGTAGATCACCAGGGACTGCCCGGGCGTCACCGCCCATTGCGGCGCAGCAAAGACAACTTCGCATTCGTCGGCGGAAATGCGCTCGATCTGACAGGCGGCGTCCGGTTGCCGGTAACGCGTCTTTGCCGCGTACACCCAGTGCGTGTGCGGTGCATCGCCGGCGACCCATGACAGATCCTTCGCCACCAGGCTTGCCGAGAGCAGGGCGGGATGCCCGTGGCCCTGCACCACCCACAGGATGTTCTTCTCCATGTCCTTGCCGCTAACGAACCAGGGTTCCTCCGGCGCACCCTTGACGCCGCCGATGCCGAGACCTTCGCGTTGCCCGAGGGTGTAGTACATCAGGCCCTCGTGCCGGCCGACGACGCGATCGCTGCCGAGCACGCGTATTTCTCCGGGCTGCTTCGGCAGGTAGCGCGCGAGAAATTCGCGGAAGGGACGCTCGCCGATGAAGCAGATGCCGGTCGAATCCTTGCGCGCATGATTCGGCAATCCGGCCTCCGCCGCAATGCGTCGCACATCGCGCTTGTAGAGGTGACCGACCGGAAACAGCGTCTTCGACAATTGCGCCTGGTTCAGCCGGTGCAGGAAATAGCTCTGGTCCTTGGTTCCGTCCTCGGCCTTGAGCAACTGCCACTTGCCGAGGAATTCGCGCACCTGGGCATAGTGCCCGGTCGCGATCCTGTCGGCGCCCAGCGCCAGCGCATGATCGAGAAAGGCCTTGAACTTGATTTCCGAATTGCAGAGCACATCGGGATTCGGCGTACGGCCGGCCTGGTATTCGCTCAGGAAACCGGCGAACACCCGCTCCCGGTATTCGGCGGAGAAATTTACCGCCTCGAAATCGATGCCGATCACATCCGCGGCCGCCGCAGCGTCGACCAGGTCCTGATTCGCGGAGCAGTATTCGTCCGTATCATCACCTTCCCAGTTCTTCATGAAAAGGCCGATGACCTCGTAACCGTCGCGCTTGAGCAGCAGCGCCGCTACCGAAGAATCGACGCCGCCGGACAACCCGACAATGATTTTCCCTTTGGACATGGTGATCAGTCGTAGTGCGTCAATAGTTCGAGCGGATAGCGCCGCCCCGCGAGGCAGTCGCTTACGCACTGCCACACCAGCGGACTGCGATGGCGATCCGCCGTGGCACGAATCTCGTCCGGCGTCATCCATACCGCGCGCAGGATACCGGCATCGAGTTCCCGGCCCGCGTCGTACGCGCCCAATTCGCCGCAAAACGCGAAGCGCAAATAGGTAACGTCGCCGGACGGCCATCCCCCCACCCCCCTTCCCATGGAAGGGGGTGACGACTGCTCGCTTCGCTCGAAACTACCGGCTGCCCCGCCTTGGGACGGCCCGGCGGCGTGACGCGGCCGCGGCCACTGGTAAATGCCGACCAGCGCGGTGGGCGTGAAACCCCAGGCCGTCTCTTCGAGCGCCTCCCGGGCGCAGGCGGCGACCAGCGATTCGCCCGCGTCGAGGTGGCCGGCGGGCTGGTTGAAGCGCAGACCGTCCTCGGTTTCCTCCTCCACCAGCAGGAAGCATCCATCGCGCTCGATCAGCGCAGCGACGGTGACATTGGGCTTCCAGGCACGATTCATCCGCGCATTTTAGCGCCCCTGCTAAAATCGCAGCCTTAACTAACGCAATGCTGGAGACCCACCATGTCCATGGCCGACCGTGACGGCTTCATCTGGTACGACGGCAAGCTCGTGCCCTGGCGCGATGCCACCACCCACGTGCTGACGCATTCGCTGCATTACGGCCTCTCGGTGTTCGAGGGCGTGCGCGCCTACAAGACCGTCTCCGGCACCGCGATTTTCCGCCTCAAGGAACACACCGACCGGTTGTTCGCCTCGGCGCACATCTACCGCATGCCGATGCCTTACGACAAGGCGACGTTGATCGAGGCGCACAAGGAAGTCGTACGCGCCAACAAGCTGGAATCCTGCTACCTGCGCCCGATCGCCTTCTACGGATCGGAAAAGATGGGTGTCAGCCCGCGTGGCGCCATGACCCACGTCGCAATAGCGGCCTGGCCCTGGGGCGCCTACCTGGGCGAGGAAGGCCTCGAAAAGGGCATCCGCGTCAAGACCTCGAGCTACTCGCGGCACCACGTCAACGTCAACATGGCGCGCGCCAAATTCGCCGGCACCTATCCCAACTCGATCCTGGCCAACATGGAAGCCACCGAAGACGGCTATGACGAAGCATTGTTGCTCGACGTCGACGGCTTCGTCGCCGAAGGCGCCGGGGAAAACCTGTTCATGGTCAAGGACGGCGTGATCTACGAACCGGAAATTGCCTCGGCGCTGATGGGCATCACGCGCAATACGGTCATCACGCTGGCAGCGGAACTGGGCTACAAGGTGATCGCCAAGCGCCTCACGCGCGACGACATCTATATCGCCGACGAGGCCTTTTTCACCGGCACGGCGGCGGAGGTCACGCCGATCCGCGAACTCGACAACCGCACCATCGGCGCCGGTTGTCGCGGCCCGCTCACCACCAAGATCCAGAGCCTGTTCTTCGACGTGGTCAACGGCAAAGTGCCGGCCCACGCCGACTGGCTCAGCTACATCTAATCCAGCCCTGAGGTAAGCCATGTCCACTCTCGACGAATCCCAGCGCCAGGTCGCCGTGACCGCCCACGACCTGCCGCTCGCCTGCCCCCGTCCCGGCGCTCCCCTGTGGGCACGCCATCCGAAGGTCTTCATCGATGTCCTGAAGAGCCCCGCAGGCGAGGCCGCCTGCCCCTACTGCGGCACGGTCTATCGCTTCACTGGCGAGCGCCCCAAAGGCCACCATTAAGCTTCGTCGCAAGTTCTGACGCTTCTTTTGCAATGAAGATCCTTGTCGTCGCTCCGTCCTGGATCGGCGACACGATACTCGCCCAACCGCTGCTAGCACTGCTCAAGCGCAACAATCCGGCCGCCCGCATCGAGGTGTTGGCGGCGGACTGGTCGGCGCCGCTGCTGGGTCGCATGGCCGAAGTCGATGCGGTCATCGTCAATCCCTTCCGCCACGGCGAATTCGGTTTCGGCGCCCGCCGCGCGCTGGGTCGCCGCTTAAGGGGCAATGCGGCCGGCGCCGACTTTTCGATTGCCTATGTGCTGCCCAACTCATGGAAGTCCGCGCTGATCCCCTTCTTCGCCGGCATTCCCCGGCGCATCGGCTACCAGGGCGAGAGCCGCTACCTGTTGCTGAACGAACGCCATCGCCTCGACACTGACCGCCATCCGCAACTGGTGCAGCGCTATGCCGCGCTGGCCGGGCCCTTGCCCGCCGTCCTGCCGTCACCGCGTCTGCGTTCCACCAGCGAGCAGCAGCAGGCCGCGCGCCGCGCCCTGAATTTGCCCCTCGACGCCGCACCGGTGATTTTCTGTCCCGGCGCCGAATACGGCCCCGCCAAACGCTGGCCGGCGCAACACTTTGCCGCACTGGCGCGGCTCGTCGCGACGCCACAGAATCCGGTCTGGCTGATCGGCTCCGACAAGGACGCCGTCGTCGGCGACGAAATTGCCGCCGCGGCGGGCGGTGCTGCACTCAACCTGTGCGGACGCAGCACGCTGGAACAGGCCATCGACCTGATCGCCTCCGCATGTTTTGTCGTCAGCAACGACTCAGGGCTGATGCATGTCGCGGCCGCGCTCGAACGACCGCTGCTCGCGCTCTACGGCTCGTCATCGCCCGCCTATACGCCACCCCTGTCGCCCCAGGCGAAAATCGTTTCGAGAAACCTGTCGTGCAGCCCCTGCTTCAAGCGCGAGTGTCCGCTCGGACATTTCGACTGCATGAACGGAATAATGCCGCAGCAGGTGGCAGAACTGATGCAAAAGCAGGCCTGAACATGCCCGGCCAGAAAATATTCGCCAGCCCGCAGGATGTCGAAACGGCCTTCTACGAGGCGCTCGAACGCTGCGATATCGACACCATGATGACGGTTTGGGCCGAGGACGAAGAAGTGATCTGCGTGCACCCGGGCGGGCCGCGACTGATCGGGTACACGATGATTCGCGAAGCCTGGCAGCGAATCTTCGCCAACGGCAGAAAGCTGCAGGTACGCCTGTCGCAGCAGAAGACGGTGACCACCCCGTTCGCCGTGGTCAGCACCCTGCTGGAACATATCACCAGTCCCGACGATGGCAACCTGAGCGCGCCGGTGGCGGCGACCAACATTTACGTGCGCGGCCCCCTGGGCTGGCGCATGGTCGCGCACCACGCCTCGCCGGTACCGCCCAGCAGCATCGGCGAGGAACCGCGCATCCTGCACTGAACCCAAAGCCCTCACCACAGAGACACAGAGGCACAGAGAAAGGCAAGAGTGCAGTGGCTTATACAACGGTTTTCTCTGTGTGCTCTGTGTCTCTGTGGTTCCGATTGCTTTTTCAAGCCTGGCAGCTATGAGGCCGTCGCAATACTTCGCTCCGGCGTGGCTTCCCGGCGGCCATGCGCAGACCATCTGGCCGCTGGTGATCAAGGGGCCGCTACCGCGTTACCGGCGCGAGCGCTGGGACACGCCGGATGGCGACTTCATCGATCTCGACTGGGTTTCCGGTCGCCCCGACGCGCCCTGCGTGGCGCTGTTCCACGGCCTTGAAGGCAGTTCCCGCAGCCACTATGCGCGGCGCCTGATGCACGCTGTGGAGCGGCGCGGGTGGCACGGCGTGGTGGTGCATTTTCGCGGCTGTTCGGGCGAACCCAATCGACTGCCCCGCGCCTATCACTCCGGCGACTCGCAGGAGATCGACTGGGTGCTGCGTCGCCTGCATGAGCGCGGCTATCCGGCGCTGTTCGCTGCCGGGGTTTCGCTCGGCGGCAATGCGCTGCTGAAGTGGTTGGCCGAGCAAGGCGATTTGGCATCCGGCATCGTAAATGCGGCAGCGGCGGTGAGCGCGCCGCTGGATCTCGCGGCGGCCAACGTCGCCTTGTCATCGGGCTTCAACCTGGTCTATGCAAAGCACTTCCTGCGCACGCTGATTCCCGCCGCATTGGCCAAGGACCAACTCTTTCCCGGTCGCATCGACGTCGGCCGTGCAAAGGCCGCGCGTACCCTGGCCGAATTCGACGATGCCGTCACCGCGCCGCTGCACGGATTTCATGGCGCCGACGACTATTACGCGAGAAGCAGCGCCGGGCCGCTGCTGGGCACGGTGCAAACGCCGACATTGCTGTTGAATGCCGCCAACGATCCCTTCCTGCCGCTGGCGGCATTGCCGCAGCGCGCCACCATGCCTGCAGCCCTGACCTTCGAAGTACCGCAGCACGGCGGCCATGTCGGTTTCGTGCACGGTAAGCTGCCCGGCCGCATCGACTGGCTGCCGCAGCGCCTGCTGGCGCACTTCGACGCCCATCTGCCGCTCCAATTCAGCGTGCGATAATCCCGCCTCCAAATTCATCCGGCTTCAGACATGCACACACCCGCACCCGAGATCTTCAAGGCCTATGACATTCGCGGCATCGTGCACACCACGCTGACCGCGGAAACGGTACGCCAGATCGGCATGGCGCTGGGCACCGAAGCCGTGGCGCGCGGTGTCAAATCCATTGTCATCGGTCGCGACGGCCGCCTCTCCGGCCCGGCACTCGCCGGAGCGCTGGCCGACGGCATCACGTCCACCGGCACGGACGTGATCGACATCGGCCGGGTGCCGACGCCGATGACTTACTTCGCCGCCCACGAACTGGGCACCGGGAGTTGCGTCTCGGTCACCGGCAGCCACAATCCGCCCGAGTACAACGGGCTCAAGATGGTCCTGGCCGGCCAGACGCTCTACGGCAACATGATCCAGGACCTGCGGCGCCGTATCGCCAGCGCCGACTTTTGCGAGGGCCACGGCCACGTGCGCCACGCCAGCGTGCGCCAGGCCTATCTCGACCGCATCGTCGACGACGTCAAGCTGTCACGACCGATGAAAATCGTCATCGATTGCGGCAACGGCGTGGCCGGCAGCGTGGCGCCGGACCTGTTCCGCCGCATGGGCTGCACGGTTACCGAATTGTTCTGCGCGGTCGATGGCAACTTCCCCAATCACCATCCCGATCCTTCCAGGCCGGAAAACCTGGTCGACCTGCAGCGCACGCTGCGCGCGACCGGCGCCGAACTCGGGTTGGCTTTCGACGGCGACGGCGACCGCCTCGGCGTCGTCACCCGCGACGGCGAGATCATCTATCCCGACCGCCAGTTGATGCTGTTCGCCGCCGACGTGCTGACCCGCAATCCCGGGGCGCAGATCATCTACGACGTGAAGTGCTCGCGCTGGGTCGCCGAATCGATCCGCTTCCAGGGCGGCCGGCCGCTGATGTGGAATACCGGCCACGCCCTGGTCAAGACCAAGCTCAAGGAAACCGGCGCGCCGCTGGCCGGCGAGATGAGCGGCCACATGTTCTTCAAGGAGCGCTGGTACGGCTTCGACGACGCGCTCTACACCGGCGCGCGGCTACTGGAAATCGTCTCGCGCTGGGCGGATTCCAACTGGCCGCTGCAGAACCTGCCCAACGCCATTTCGACGCCGGAACTCAACATCAAGATGGAGGAAGGCGAGCCGCATGCGCTGGTGGCCAAGCTGCGCCAAGGCGGCCGCAAACTGTTGCCCGGCGCCCGCGAGTTGATCACCATCGACGGCGTGCGCGCCGAATATGCCGACGGCTTCGGCCTGGCGCGCGCCTCGAACACCACGCCGGTCGTGGTGCTGCGCTTCGAAGGCGACAGCAAGGTGGCACTCGAACGCATCAAGAACGAATTCAAAACGGCGCTAAGCGCCGTTTGGCCGGACATCGACACGGATTTCTGAAGACTGATCGCGGCCAAGGTGCAGGACGGCTTGCGGGTCTCCGCCAGCGTGATCAATGCTGGCAATTGCTGCCACACCTGCACATCGCTCCATCACGGCAGGGCGCCGAAGTGCTGCGCGTTACCAGGGAATCTCAATTTCGGTAAAAGCACCTGACGCCGATTGAACGATGGCGGTAACGATGCGCTCGGTGTGACGTTCAATTCTTGGCCAACTGGTGGTGCCGAGAATCACTATGGCGAGGCGTCGGCCGGTGATGTTTTGCTGGTAACTCGGATTCTTGTCCGTGGTGACAAAAACTTCGAAACCGGAAAGCTCTGCGGCAGAAAGCAACTCACCATTACGCAAGGTGGACCATCCCTGCTCGTAGGCGGTTGAAACCGTGTGATCCGCAAGGTAGCGGCGTAACGGCGCGGGGACGCCTTGGTCAAACAGAATCCGCATTACGCCGCAAGCAGGGCGCTATGGGCTGCGTGTTCGAGGACGGACCGGACTTGATCGGGGCTGACGCCCGGAAACCATTCCACGAACTGCGTTACGGTTGCACCGTCTTCGAGATTCTCGAACAGCGCGGCAACAGGAACGCGCGTACCGCGAAATACCCAAGCATTGCTGCCGATGTCTGCCTGATGCTCGACACTCGCGCACGACGACCAATCGATCATGATCTCCTCCGCTTGCATTGGACGGCTGAAGCTTAATGATACGCCGCCGTCCCGCCAGCACCGACTTTTACAGTTTGGCCTGGACCCAAGCGGTAACCGAGGCCAGCGCCGCGGGCAAGGCAGCCGGATCGGTGCCGCCGGCCTGCGCCATGTCGGGCCGGCCGCCGCCCTTGCCGCCCACCTGCTGCGCGACGAAGTTGACCAGTTCGCCGGCCTTGAGCTTGCCCGTCAGATCGGCGGTGACGCCGGCGATCAGGCTGACCTTGCCGTCACCAGTGCTGGCCAGAACAATGGCAGCGCTCTTGAGCTTGTCCTTGAGTTTGTCCAGCGTCTCGCGCAGCGCCGTGGCATCCGCGCCCGCCAGGTTTGCAGCGAGCACCCTGATCACCAGCCCATTTGCGCCCTTGACGTCGACCGCCTGATTCACCAGATCGTCGCCCTGGGCCGAGGCCAGCTTGCCCTTGAGCCCCGCGAGTTCGCGCTCGAGGCGGCGTACCTGGTCGAGCAGGGCGGTGAGGCGACCCGGTACCTCGCTGCGGACTACCTTCAGCGTTCCCGCGACGCCACCCAGGGTGGTCTCCATATTCTGCACATAGGCCAGCGCATTGTCGCCGGCAAGCGCTTCGATGCGCCGCACACCGGCCGCGACCCCGCCCTCGGCAACAATGGTGAAGAAGCCGATGTCGCCGCTGCGCGCAACGTGGGTGCCGCCGCAAAGCTCGCAAGAAGAACCGATGTCGAGCACGCGTACTTGATCGCCGTATTTTTCGCCGAACAGCATCATGGCACCGGTTTTCTGTGCGTCTTCAATCGTCATGACGCGGGACTGCGTCGGGACATTGGCCAGGATCTCGGCATTGACCAGCCGTTCCACGCGGCGAATCTCGTCATTGCTCATCGGCCCGGTGTGGGCGAAGTCGAAGCGCGTCTTGTCGGGATCGACCTGCGAACCCTTCTGTTGCACGTGAGGCCCGAGCACTTCGCGCAGCGCCTTGTGCATCAGGTGCGTCGCCGAATGATGGCGGATGGTGCGCGCACGCGCCAGGCTGTCCACTTTCGCCGTGACGCCATTGCCGACTTTCAGGGTGCCGGTGCGCACCACGCCGTGATGGCCGAAGACGTGCGCCTGGATCTTCTGCGTGTCTTCCACGGCGAAGATGCCGTGCGCCCCCCGCAGCTCGCCGACGTCGCCGACCTGCCCGCCGGATTCGGCATAGAAGGGCGTGTCGTCGAGCACCACCACGCCGATCTCGCCCTCGATCAGTTCATTGACGGGCGTGCCATCCTTGTAGAGGGCGAGGATATTGCCGCGCGCTTCGAGTGATTCGTAGCCGTGGAAGGTCGTCGCCGGCCCTGCGTAGTCGAGATTCGCCGCCATCTTGAACTTGCCGGCGGCGCGTGCCTGTTCCTTCTGTCGCGTCATCGCCGCATCGAAGGCGGCGCTATCGACGCTGATCTGCCGCTCGCGGCAGATGTCCGCCGTCAGGTCCAGCGGAAAACCGTAGGTGTCGTGCAGCTTGAATGCAGTCTCGCCGTTGAAAACGCCGATGCCGGCTTTTTCCATCGCTTCCAGTTCGGCTTCGAGGATCGCCATGCCGTGCTCGATGGTGGCGAAAAAGCGATCCTCCTCCTGTTTGAGCACTTCCATCACGCGTGCTTTGCCGCTGACAAGTTCAGGGAAAGCTTCGCCCATCTCGGCCACCAGGTCGGGCACCATCTTGTGGAAGAAGGCGCTGCGCGCGCCCAGCTTCCAGCCGTGGCGGATGGCGCGGCGGATGATGCGGCGCAGGACATAGCCACGCCCTTCGTTGCCCGGGATCACGCCGTCGGCGATGAGGAAGGAGCAGGCGCGGATGTGGTCGGCCAGCACCTTGAGACTGGGGCTGTCCATGTCGGCAGCCGAGGTCTCCCTCGCGGCGGCGGCGATCAGCGCCTGGAACAGATCGATTTCGTAATTCGCGTGGACGTGCTGCAACACCGCCGAAACACGCTCGAGGCCCATGCCGGTGTCGACCGAAGGTTTGGGCAGCGGATGCATGACGCCGGCCTCGTCGCGATTGAACTGCATGAAGACGTTGTTCCAGATCTCGATGTAGCGATCGCCATCCTGGTCTTCGCTGCCCGGCGGCCCGCCCCAGATATGCTCGCCGTGATCGTAGAAGATTTCGGTGCAGGGGCCGCAGGGGCCGGTCTCGCCCATCATCCAGAAGTTGTCCGAGGCGTAACGCGCACCCTTGTTGTCGCCGATGCGTATCACGCGCTCGGCGGGCACGCCGATCTCATTGGTCCAGATGTCGTAGGCCTCATCGTCCTCGGCATACACCGTGACCCAGAGCTTGTCCGCCGGCAGCTTGAAGACATCGACCAGCAGTTCCCAGGCGTACTTGATCGCATCGCGCTTGAAATAGTCGCCGAAGCTGAAGTTGCCCAGCATCTCGAAAAAGGTGTGATGCCGCGCCGTGTAGCCGACGTTTTCCAGGTCGTTGTGCTTGCCACCGGCGCGTACGCATTTCTGCGAACTGGCAGCGCGGTTGTAGCTGCGCTTGTCGAAGCCGAGAAACACGTCCTTGAACTGGTTCATCCCGGCGTTGGTAAACAGCAGCGTCGGATCCTCGTGCGGCACCAGCGAACTGGAAGCCACGATCTGGTGACCTTTCGAGGCAAAAAAATCGAGGAACTTCTGGCGGATTTCGGAGCTTTTCATGGCGGGGCGCAGCCTTTGACGCAAAGCGGCAATTTTACAAGAACACGGCTCATCCCACCGGGGGATACCGTCTCCGCTTCCAGCCGAGACATAAAAAAACCCGCGCCGAGGCGGGCTTCTGCGGCGCGGGACGGGCTTACTTCTTCGCGGCCGGGGCATCCTTCTTGCCGTCGTGATTCAGATCATGCTGTTTGTCGTGCTTTTCCTGCTGGATCTTCGCGCTCTGCTTGTTCTGCGCCTGCTGCAACTTCTCGCGCTCCTTGGGCGTGACCTTGCCGTCGGCCTTGGCCTTGGCTTCCTTCTTGTCCACCTGCGCCTGGCCCTTCTCCAGATTGGCCGCTTCCTTGCCGGTCAACTGGCCCGATTTGACGCCCTGATCGATGCGCTGTTGCTGATTGACCTGGCGCTGGTCGACGCCGGGAGTGGCCGCCGGACTCTTCGCCGGTGCCGGCGCGGTCTGCGCCAGGACGGGCAAGGCAAAAGCGGCAAGGGCAGCTATCAGCAGACTGGATGTGCGTTTCATGCAGTGCTCCTCGTGTTTGCAATGGGACAACCCCATGCGCCGAATAACGCGGAGGGTCATCCCGGGCTGACAAACGAAATGTAAGCGACTGTGAGCGACGTTTACATTTCCGCTGCAGCCCACAGGTCGGGCCGGTCCGTAAACAGCGCGCTGACGCCCATGGCAAACAGGCGCTCGGCGTCTTCACGACGATTGACCGTGTAACAGGCGAGCGGAAACCCGGCATCACGCACCGCCTGTAGCGCCTCGGTGGTCAGCGCGCGCGCCGACGCGTGCATGGCGCGCGCGCCCGTTTCCATGAGGCGCTCGCGCCAATCGGCCGGGATCGCCTCGAACAGCACGGCGCGCGGCAGTTGAACCGCTTCGTCGGCGGCAGCACGCAGGGCAACGAACGAAAACGAGGACAACAGCAGTTTGCCCGTCGCCGCGGCGGCATGACGGGCGACCGCCTGCCCGGTCGCGGCCTCCTGCCCGGTCGCCGGTTTGATTTCCACGTTGGCCCACAAACCCAGAGCCGCGCACAGGCGCAGCGCCTCGTCGAGAGTCGGCACCGGCTCCGCGGTGAAAGCCGGGTGGTGCCGGCTGCCGGCATCGAGCCGGGCAAGCCGGGCGGAGCTCATGTCTGCCGCACGCCCCTCGCCTGTAGTGGTGCGCTCCAGCGTCTCGTCGTGCATCAGGACCGGCACGCCATCGGCGGCGAGCATGGCGTCGAACTCCACCCCGCAACAGCCCAGACGCGCCGCAAGGCGCAGGCCGGCCAGGGTATTTTCCGGCGCCAGGGCGCCGCCGCAGCGATGCGCAATGATGCGCGGATAGATCACTGCTTGCCTGAAGTCGCCGCCGGCCTGGTCGGCGGAACTGCGGCGGGGCCGGCCGAATTGACCCGGCGCGCCGTGTTGTCGAGAGCCTCCTTGGCCGGACGATCCGTGGTCCACACGTAGGCCACCTCTTCGCCCAGAAATTCGTGGAGCTGATCGCGGACGGGCCCGTGTTTGGCCCGCGTACTGCCTTTGCGCGTCACCGAAAGACGCTTTTCCGCGGCGTCCAGCACGTTCTGCGGGATGCCGGAGTCGCGCAGTCCCTTCAGCGACGCCGGCGTCATCGGCAGATAACTGGTGCCCTTGACCCACTCGGCCTGCACCTCGGGGCGCAGCATGAAGTCGACAAAACGGGCCGCCAGTTTGTATTCGTCTTTCTTGTGCCCCGCCAGTACCCACAAGCCCGCGCCATCGGGCAGGACGTCGGCCGGCTTGGGTGCATACACATCGTCATAGTGCGGCAAGGCCGCAATGCCGACATCAAGCCCGGCGCGTCTGGCATCGGCATACAGCGAAGATTCGCCCGTCAGCATGGCGCATTCGCCGCTGAGGAAGCGTCGATTGCCTTCACGGCCGGGACCGGAGTAATGAAAGTAGCGGCTCTTCTGCCAACTCGCCAGCAGCGCGAGATGCTTGACGTTGACCATGCTGTTGGCCTGTACCAGGTCCTTCGATCCTGCCCTGGCAACGATGGGCTCACCTGCCTGCGACGACACGTTCTCGGAATGGATCCAGGCGAAACGCGAGGTGGTCAGGGGGCACTTGCTACCTTTATCGTAGATCTGGCCCGCCACCTTCTGCAATTCCCACCAGGTCTTCACCGGCTGGTCGGGATCGACCCCGGCCTTGCGCAAGACGCCACGATTGGTGAACAGTACCGGCAGGGAAAGTCCGATCGGCAGCGCCTGAATGCGCCCGCTGGCATCGTCCACCGCATCGGCAACCTGAGGATAAAACCCGGCGGCGTCGAACTTCTGTCCGGCTTCGCGCATGACCTCGTACAAGGGAAGAAAGCGCGGCCGGGTGCCAAAAAACTCCATGCTGTCGTCGGGATCGAGCAGCGCGAGGTGCGGCAGCACCTGCCTGTTTTCCATGCCTCGCGTGTCCTGCAGGAGCACCCTGCCCTTGCCCTTCTGTTCGTCGTTGAAGCGCAAGGCCAGGGTCGCCAGCGTATCCAGTGCCTTGCCTTCGAGATCGTGGCGCAAGCTGATGTCCTGGGCCAGGGCCGGGGCTGCCACGCCGCATCCGAGCAAAACCAGCAAAATCTTCTTCATGCGTCTGCCTCCCGACCATCCGAAATGGAGAAGTTTATACGCGATCGGCGTCGCTCTCGACGCGGCGGCGCCAGACGCCGGTTTTGATCGAGCCCAAACAATTGGCCGTCCACCTGCCCGGACCGCGACCCCGCCAATTGACCGGATGATGAAATCCCCAACCCCTCCGTGGTCAATTTGACCAAATGAATAAGGCCCGACCTGCATCGTTGGCGCTGAATGCCGTCACCCCATGTATGGCTTTGTCATTTTTGTTGCGTGCGCATATCGTCCTGACTCCCCTGTTGATTGGCGCCTTGATAAAAACAATACCTCACGCCAAGCCCAAATATTGCGTCGCAATAATTTCAAGTGGCGCGGGGTTTGCTTAATTGAATCCTATTGACAAGCGGTTCCAGTGCATTGTGCCTCGCCAATCAATTCGATTCGCGTCACCAATCAAGAATTTGGCGGTCTCTCGACATAAGCTGACAGGAGTCGAATTGTTGGACATGCCACAGGTAGGGGTAACAGGCCTCAAGCTTGTGAAAGCGTTGCGTAATAGCGCCGATTCACAGATGGCAGGTGCAGTAATCGCAATTGACGGCCTGCTGTAGCGGTCTTGTCCCGAAAAAGAATATCGCCGAAGAGGAGATGCGGTTCAGATGAAATTTTTTCCGACCCTTGCGCTGTGCTGCGCGCTTACCGGTTGCAATGTGGTGGCCAACCTCGACGCCGTGGAAACGACGAAAAAGGCGCCCATCCAGCGTTCCGACCAGTTTCAATCGATTGCCAGCAACGGCAAACTCCTGATCGGCGTCGGCAGCAACGGCGTGATCGTCAGCTCGGACAACGACGGGGCGTCGTGGAAGCGCACCGTGCTGCCGGGAATTTCCTCCCTGATCGGCCTTGCCGCGTGCCCCGACGGCTCATGGGTGGCACTGGACTTCTACCGCAAGGTCTGGGTAGCCGACGCGGCGGCAAGTAAATGGGATGCCCGCGAGCTCACCACCAAGGCCAATCCGCTGGCCATCGCCTGCGACTCCAGGGGGCAGTACTGGGTAGTCGGTAGCCGGACGACATTGCTGTCGAGCGCGGACAAGGGAGCGAGCTGGAAATCGCAGGACTTTGGCGAAGACGCCATCCTGATGTCGATCCAGTTCTTCGATGCCGACAATGCCATCATTACCGGTGAATTCGGCAACCTGCTGACGACCAGGGACGGGGGCAGCAGCTGGCAGCACGGCAAGAAGATCCCGAACGACTTTTTCCCGCATGCGACCTTGTTTACGGACGCCCGCACCGGATGGGTTTCGGGTCTGGCGGGGGTCATCCTGCACACCACCGACGGTGGCACCACCTGGGTCAAGCAGCCGGGCGGAGTGGGCGCGCCGATGTATGTGCTGGTGAAGCACAAGGGCGAAATGTATGCCATGGGAATCAACGGCCTCGTGCTCAAACTGACGGCCGGAGAATGGACTCTGATCGAAGGACGCCCGGCGCCTTTCCTGCGCTCGGCACTCTCGCTCGGCGACAAGGGACTGCTGATCGCCGGCGGTGCCGGCACGCTGCAGCTGATCTCACCCGGGGCACAGGCGGCCGCCCCGGCAGCCAACAAATAAAAGGCTCAACATGAAACACAAGATTACCCACGCGCTGCACCAGGTCGAAAACCTCATCTTCGCCGCCCCCAAGGTAATCCTGGGCGCCATTCTGCTGGTCACCGTATTTTTTGCGCTGCAGATTCCGGGGCTGAAGATTTTCTCCGAGTTTGCCGACCTGCTGCCGCAAAAACATCCCTACATCCAGCTGCATAACGAAATCCGCGACACTTTCGGCGGCGCCAGCCAGATCGTTGTCTCGGTCGAGGTGGATCAGGGCACGATCTTCACCAACAAGACGCTAGCAATCATCCACAAGCTGACCCAGGACGTCGATAGTCTTTCCGGTGTCAATCACAATCTGGTTTCGAGCCTGACCCACCGCACGGCGCGCAAGATCTGGCTGACCGAAACCGGGGAACTGAACTCCGTCGCCTATTACGAAGCGTCGAAGACCAATCTCAGCGACGCGGAGCTCGACCAGCTGAAAAAGTCCGTCATGGCCAACCCGCGGGTATACGGGCTGATGGTCTCGCCTGACCTGAAAGCGGCGCTGATCAAGGCGCAGATGAACGAAGGCGATCTCGATTACGACAAGACCTTTCAGGAACTGCAAAAGATTCGGGGCCAGGCAGCGACCCCCGGCATCCGCATCTATGCCACCGGCCAGCCGGTGCTGATCGGCTGGGTCTACACCTACCTGCCGCAGATCATGCAGATCTTCCTGTACACGATGGGGCTGATGGTGCTGCTGCTGGTGGCCTATTTCCGGCGTTTCTACGGAGTATTCCTGCCGCTGCTCGGCATCGCGCTGTCGTCGATCTGGGGCCTGGGCTTCATTTCGCTGCTGAAGTGGAACCTCGATCCGCTCAATCTGGTGATCCCCTTCCTGATTGCCGCGCGCGCCATGTCGCACAGCATCCAATTGGTAGAACGCTACTACAGCGAACTTGCCCTCACCCTCGACTCAAAGAAGGCCGCACGCAATGCCTTCGACGATCTGTTTCGTCCCGGCTCCCTGGCCATCGTCGTCGACGCGGTCGGCATCCTGGTGATCGCCCTCGGCGCGGCGCCAATCAACATCAAGCTGGGCTACTACGCGGGCTTCTGGGCCTTCTCGGTGATCTTCACCGTATTGCTGGTGGTGCCGCTGCTGCTGCTGCTGCTGCCCGCCCCGAGCAACACCGCGACAAATTACGGCCCCATGCGCGACGGCGTGGTAAAGCTGCTCACGTTGGTCGGCAATCGCACCGGTGCGCTGGTGACGCTGGTCGTGGTTGCGGTACTGATGGCGGTCGGCAGCACCTTTGCGATCAAGGTCAAGATCGGCGAGGCCGAACCGGGCTCGCCCCTGCTCTATCCGAAGCATGACTACAACGTTTCATCCAAGGCGATCAACGAGCGCTTCCCGGGCTCGGAGGAACTCTATATCGTCGCCCGCACCACCGACCGGGGCGGACTGAAACGTCCCGAAGTGCTGCACGCCATGGAAACCTTCCAGAACCACATGCTCTACGACCCGGGCCTGGGCGGTGTCAAGTCGCTGCCGACCCTGATCAGCAATGTCAATGGCCTGACCCACAACGTCGAGCCGCGCTGGTTCCAGATTCCCGATTCGGCAGCGGAAGTCGGCGGCCTGATGTTCGCCTACATGGCCGGCAGCCCGATTCCGGGTGCCCTGAACGAGTTCCTCAATTCCGACGGCACCGACGCCAACATGGTGTTCTTCTACAAGGACCACCAGGCAGAAACCATCCAGCGCGCCGTCGCTCTGGCCAGGGAAGGCATCGCCAGGGTCGAGAGCCTGGGTGTGAAAGACTTCCAGATTCTGCTCGGCGGCGGCGTCATCGGCGTGAACGCGGCGATCAACGATGCGGTATTCGATGACAACCGGCTGGTCGTGCCGCTGGTGCTGTTCCTCAGCTTCCTGTTCGTCATGGTCTTCTACGGTTCGCTGCATGCCGGGTGGCTGATGGTATTGCCGATGATCTTTGCCACCATCCTCACCTATGCCTACATGGGGATCAACAACATCAGCGTGAACATCAATACCGTGCCGGTGATCGCCGTCGGCATCGGCGTCGGCATCGACTACGCGATTTACATCATGAACCGCATCCGCGAGGAAATGGCGGCCCTGCGCGACCTGCCCGCCGCGGTAATCAAGGCCCTCTCCACCACGGGATTCGCCGTCACGTTTACGGCGGCCACCCTGGTCGCCGGCATCATCATGTGGGTATTCCTTTCCGACCTGCGCTTCCAGTCCGATTCGGCCCTGCTGCTGAGCATCATGCTGATCCTCAACGCCCT
This sequence comes from Sulfuritalea sp., assembly GCA_044344175.1. Taxonomy (GTDB): domain Bacteria; phylum Pseudomonadota; class Gammaproteobacteria; order Burkholderiales; family Rhodocyclaceae; genus Sulfuritalea. The sequence continues at coordinate 2,314 of JBIJDJ010000033.1, read as the reverse complement.
CGCGGCGCTGCTGCTGATGCCGGCGTGGGTGATGATCTTCAAGCCGCGCTTCATCATGAATGCCTATCTGGATGAAGACGGTGTCTTGCAGGTCAGGTAAGCGCCTGCAACTGTCACATAAACGCAACAAACATTTTGATTGATCGCTGAATAGCCTTAATTGATGTATGTGTTTGGCGGGGAGCGTGTAGCGTTGCGTAATGTTTGCCCGGCAGTGTAGCGCCGGGGGGCAAAAGGCAGCGAGGGGGTATCAGGCGGAAGTCCATTCCGCCGATGCGAAGGAGGCTGGCAGCGGGGTGAAGGTTGTTGCCAAAATCCAATATAAAAGGAGTGAGACAATGCAGAAACACCATTCATACAAGTTGAAGCCGCTGGTCGCCGCGCTGCTGATCGGTTTTGGCACGGGCGCGGTTCGCGCCGCGGACAACCTGCCCGACATGGGCAGTTCGGGCGGACAGCCGTGGCGGGTCGACACCTTCTACGAGAACGACACCCACGTCCGTGAAAATTCGGGGCTGTCGAAATTCCGCAACACCGTCCAGATCGAGGCCGACAAGGACCTGGGGGGCAACAGCACCTTCTCCAGCATCAAGTTCCGCTCCAAGTTGCGCGGCACCTACGACGGCGTGTACAAGATGAACTCCGACGAGTACGGCAAGAAGGCGGGGGGGCCGATAATGTTGGAGAGTTCCGCTATAGGTCCCTTTCCGGCTGGACCGTACCCCCATGGCGGCCCTGGGGTTCCGCCTCTTCCATTATTTAATACGGCAGGTGTCCTCGCCAACAACCCAAACGACGGCATGATCGTTCTCGGCAGCAAACTGCACAAGCAGGGAGGCGGCGTCGCCTTCGGCGTGCCGCAGGCTCCCTGCGATTACGATAGCCGCGGCTGCATCAAGAATTACATGGATGACAACTCGCACGAACTTGCGTCGCCGGAATTCAACAACCGGCTCGACTTCATCCGCGAGGCCTTCGTCGTCGCCAAGATGCCGGCGGGCGAAGGCCGCAGCTGGAATTTCCAGCTGGGCAAGCAGCAGGTGGTCTGGGGCCGCACCGACCTGTTCCGCGTGCTCGACGTGATCAACCCGGTCGATTATTCGCGCAACAACATCTACGACGAACTGCAGGACATCCGCATTCCGATGTGGATTTTCACCGCCGAGTACCGCATGGGCGCGACGGAAACCTTCGACGACACCAACATCCAGTTCGTCTGGAACTTCGACAAGTTCCGCCCGAACAATCTCGGCCAGGGCGGCACGCCGAACCAGATCATCGGCGCCGGCGACTTCTTCCGCGGCATGAAGAACCTGTGGGACAACGGCGGCACGGTGGCTAACTTTGCCGCTGCTGGCGCCTTATTCCCGAACACTGGCGGCATAGCGACTACCTTCGGCCCCAACCAGATCGGCATTCGCAAGGCCCACATGCCCGAGTGGTCAATGGCGAACACCCAGGTCGGCATCAAGTGGGAAGGCGTCTATCAGGGCACCGGATTCTCGCTGAATGCACTGACCTATCGCTCCCAGTTGCCGTCCCTGCGCAATCTGTATTCCAAGGGAGGTCTCAGCGTCAACGCTTTTACCGGAGCGCCGGGTTCGTTTCCTTATTTGATCGCCTTTGACATCTACTTCCCGCGGATCAACCTGGTCGGCGGCTCGATGGATATGCAGCTCGACTCGATCAAGTCGAGCCTGCGCGTGGAAACGTCCCTCACCAAAGGCGAGGAATTTGCCAACACCGCGCGCCCGACGCTGTATTCGGAGTCGAAGGTCTGGCGCTACGTCATCGGCCTCGATCGGCCGACCTTCATTCCCTTCCTCAACGAGAACCGTGCCTTCCTGCTCTCGGCCCAGTTGTTCGGCCAGCACCTGCTCGATCACGAGGAACATCGCGGAGCGTGGGGCAAGTACGGCATGCCCGACTGGGAGCACAACCACATCGGCACCTTCCTGATCAAGGGCTGGTACATGAACGACCGCGTCAGCCCGCAGATGATCATGGCGCACGACTTCCAAGCTCGATCAAGTGTTGCCGCGCCGTCCGTGGAATGGCTGTATTCCGACAACCTGAAGTTCACCTTTGGCGCCAACGTCAAGTTCGGCGACGGCGCCCGGAAGTACAGCGACGCCCGCGACGGCAATCCGTTCCCGCCATTCTCAGGTGGCCAGAATGGTCGGCCCGCTACTGAACAAGGCATGGTCGGCCTGACCGGCTACGAGCCTCTCGGTCGCTTCCGCGCCGGCCCGATCGGCATGGCGAACAAGGAGGACGAGGTTTCCGTCACCGTCCGCTACAAGTTCTGAACCCA
>JBIJDJ010000181.1:0-6019 GCA_044344175.1 Sulfuritalea sp. | reverse complement strand
ATCTCGCCTTCGGCCTTGGGCTGGATCAGGGTGTCGATGGGAATCGACTCACCCTCGTTGTAGATCATGGCGTCGGTGAGGTAGCCGAAGTCGGGCTGATAGACGCCGAGCATGTTCATCACCACCTTGCTGGTGACACCGATCTTCTTGCCGACGATCTTCTCGCCGGCGGCAAAGCGGCGCGACATCAGGCGCTGCTGAATGTGATAGGCATCCTCGATGGTGATGTCGGCATAGCGCAATGTCAGCGGTGCCACGGTCTTGCGGGCCTGGAGCGCGTCGTAGAGTTCGTCGCCCAGTTTATTGATGAGATTCTGATCCATGTGTTCAGGCCTTTTCTGGTTCAGTAAAGAAATTGGAATACCCGGCTTTCCTGGGTATTCAAGCAAGATGGGCGACGCTCGCCGTCACCCCATTCTGCTCGGTGCAGTGTGGGTCAGTTCACCAAGCGGATCGCAAAACGATGCTCCAGGTGGCGACCGGGAATTAGCCGGATTCCGGGCGGGAATGGCATTCGCGCTCGCACTGCCCCGCGAGTCGCTCAGCGGATCGCAAACGGCCGGCCCGGCGAGCCGGTTGCGCCCTTGAACGGCACGGCCCCGAAGACGAACGCAAATTCGTACACTTTCGCCGCAAGCAGGCGCGAGAAGTCTAGATTCTCCATGATGTAGATGCCGTTCTCGACCAGGAATTTCTGGTGGTTCGGCGCGAACAGCTTCGGGTCGGGACCCGGGATCGCCTCGACGCCCCAGTTGTCGGTGCCGACGAGCAAGACTTTTTTCGCCACCACCCAGTCGCCGGCCACCGGACTCAGGCCCGGAATGCCGCTGTTGAACTTGTCATTGTCGACCTTCCACAGGCTTGACCAGCCAGTATGGTAGAAGAGCGCGTCCCCCGGACGAATGTCCGCCTCGGACATGCCCTGCCGCTTGAGCGCCGCACGCAGATCATCGACCGAAATTTCCTCGCTACGCTCGAGCATTCTGCCCTTGAAGCCCGCGATGTCGATCAGGATGCCGCGCGTCAAGATCGGCGTGACGTGTTCGATGCCGAGCTGCTTGCAGCCACGACCATCACCGACCTCGGCCTGCGACAAGCCGTTGTAGTAACGCTGCTCCGTGGCATCGCCGGACTTGCCGTGTTCGGTGCCCATGTGACACAGCGCGTCGAACTGCGTGCCGTCCTGCGTGATGTGCCCGGAGATGTAGTCTTCGTTCCAGAACAGCTTGTTGTCGCCGGTCGCGCCGTAGGTCGGCCCGCCCGGCACGATCAGCGTGTACTTGCGGCGAAATGGCGTCAGGCTGAACAAGGGCATCGACTCTTCGTAGACGAAGGTCATGTCGTAGATCGTACCGGTCTTGATCAACTGGGCAGCCTCAAGTACCTTGGCTGGCGTCAGCCGATTGAGCGCACCGATCTGGTCGCCGGCACCCCATTCTGAAGGCCACCACTGCTTGCGCGTGTAATCCTGCGCGCTGGCGGCGCCGGCGGTCACGGCAAGAACCCATGCTGCCAGGAAGAACCCGGCCACGTGTCGCTGAAAATGCATCACTTTTCTCCCAGGTTGTAGGCAACTTCAGTGTCGTAACGGTATCCGCAAGCCGCGGCACCAACACCCCCAAGCCTCTTCAAAACTACTATAAACCTAAACTAACGCCGGCAGAACCAGTGTTGCCAAACCGGCGCTGACGCTCGCGGTTAAGCGGTTCACCCACTCGATCAACACGCTCTCCCGCGAGACACCGCTTCCGTCCATGCTCATTTCTCCTGCGGTTTGTAAGCCACGGCCTTGATTTCGATCAGCAGGTGCGGGTGCGGCAACTGGTGCACCGCCACCGTGGTTCGGGTCGGCCCCTCGAAGCCGAAGAACTCGCTGTAAGTCTCGTTGTAGCCGCCGAAGTCGTTCATGTTGACGAGATAGCTGGAGATCTCGACGACGTCGTCGAGGCCCGCCCCCACGCTGGTCAGGATGTCGCGGATGTTCTCGATCACAGCGCGCGTCTGTTCGCGTATGTCGAGTTGGGTGGTGCCCATCGAATCGACGCTCACGCCGGCGAGGCTGTTGTCGGCGCGGCGCGAACTGGTCCCCGAGACGAACAGGAAGTCACCGGCGCGCCTGACGTGCGGGAACGTACCACGCGGCGTGGCCTTGCCCTCGACCACCTTGGCTTGAGCGCCGGTCATGCCCCTGTCCTCGCCGCGGCGGCGGCGCCTCCCGCCATCATCAGCCTGCCGGCTGGCAGATGCTCGCCGTGCAGCACCGCCACGTGTTTAAGGGTGTCGTTCATGAGATGGTTTCCTCGTCGAGACGGATGCAGACGTTGGTCAACTCCGAATAGAAGTTCAAAGAATGCATGCCGCCTTCGCGGCCGATGCCGGACAGGCCGGCCCCGCCGAACGGCGTGCGCAGGTCGCGCAGAAACCACGAGTTGACCCAGCACAGCCCGACGCGCATCGCCTGCGCGACGCGATGGGCGCGGTTAAGGTTGCTGGTCCAGATGCTGGCCGCCAGACCGTAGCGCGTATCGTTGGCCAGCGCGATCGCCTCGGCCTCGGTATCGAAGGGCGTCACATGGCAGATCGGGCCGAAGATCTCTTCGCGGATGCAACGTGCCGTTTCGGGCAGGCCCGCGATCACCGTCGGTTCGACCCAGAATCCTGCATCCCGGGCGTCGCCGAAGCGAGGTACGCCGCCGCCCACCAGAACCTTCGCCCCTTCATCACGCGCCAGGGCGTAATAGCCGAGCACCTTGTCGCGGTGCTCGGCTGAAATCATCGGGCCCATGTCGGTGCCGGCCACGTTTGGCCAGTCGAGCTTCAGGGCCTTGACGCGTTCGACCAGTGCACCAACAAAGCGCTCGTACAGCGCCCGCTCGACATAGACACGCTCGGTACACAGGCACACCTGGCCCGAATTCAGGAAGATCGCGCGCATCATGCCGTCCAGCATCTTGTCGAAGTCGCAGTCGGCAAAGATGATCGCGGCGTTCTTGCCGCCGAGTTCGAATGAGATCGGCTTCACGCCTTCGGCGGCGGCGCGCATGATAGCCGATCCGGTGCGCGATTCGCCGGTGAAGGTGATTGCGTCAATGTCGGGGTGGGTCGTGATGAACTCGCCCGCCGAGCCCGCGCCGAAGCCGTGTACGAGGTTGAAGGCGCCGGCCGGCACGCCGACTGCGTCCATCACCTCGGCCAGCAGCGTCGCGGTGCCGGGCGTTTCCTCCGAGGGTTTGACCACTACCGCGTTGCCGCAGGCCAGCGCCGGAGCAACCTTCCAGGTCAGCAGCAGCAGCGGCAGGTTCCACGGCGAGATCACGCCCACCACGCCGAGCGGTTTGCGCACCGCGTAGTTCAGTGCCTGCGCGCCGCCGGGCAGGTCGGTGCGAAAGGCGTCGAGCGGCGCGGTCTTGAGGATGTCGGCAAAGACCCGGAAATTGGCGGCGCCGCGCGGGATGTCGAGGGTCGACGCCATCGCCAGAGGCTTGCCCGTGTCGGCCATCTCGGCAGCGAGGAAATCATCGAAGCGGCGCTCTATCTCGTCGGCGATGCGGTAGAGCAGCGCGGCCCGTTCAGTCACTGTGGTCTTGCCCCACGCGCCGTCCAGCGCACGGCGTCCGGCCCGGATGGCACTGTCGACCGTCGTCCGGTCGGCCTCGTGCACCTCGGCGATGGGCGAGCCGTCGACCGGGTTGATGTCTTCGAAGCGGCGCGGGCTTTCAAGCCACCCGCCGTTAACATAGTTACGGTATTGCTTCATCCCATCTCCGTTGCTTCTATACCTCGGAATGATCCGGATTCGTTGAAGAAACCCAACTCAAAGGACGAACTCGACCACAGCAGCTCCCGTGCCGTACGCGGGACCATACCCATGAACGCGGGCGCCGGAGAACCGGCCATTGAGCGCCCCCAAAATCCAGTGGAAATGCTTGAAGCCCATGTCGACGCGAGCCTCTTTAGCAAACTCCGGAATCAGGCGACGCAACTGCCCCACATCGCCTGACTCGATCAACTGCAGAATGCGTTGATTCCATTTGTCGTCATCACCGTTGGCGATGTGGTCGGTGCCGGGATCGATTTCGGTCCGGAAGATCGAACCCGACAGGCCGCCTACGGCCACAACGGCGACACGCTTGTCCAGCTCCTCGGCACAGTCGGCCGCCAGCGCGCCCAACGTCTCGGTGGTTTCGGCGTTGTGATAGAGGTTGTTCGACGCCACCACGATCGGGAGTTCAGTGCCGCCGATGCCCAGCAACGAACACGCGACAATGGTGCCGGTGTCGATCGGAAAGCCCTCGTAGTTGACACCGCGAGCATGCACACCGCGGCGAGGCGACTCGGCCACGCAGGCATAGGCCAGTTCGGTGTCGGCGTGGATGTCGTAGGGCAGGTCGCCGAATTCGTACCAGTTATGGTCCACATGCACGCCGTGGCTGCGCCGACGCGTCAGCCATTGCTGGTCCAGAACGGCCATCCACTGCGTCGAGTACACCAGCACGGTGTCGGGTTTGGATGCCTCCAGAGCGCGCCCGGCACACTGCATCGCAGAATTGAGCCGGCCCCAGCCCGGCACCTCGGGCTTGAGTAGCGGCAGCGGACTGTCAGGAACCAGGAATGCAGAAACAACAGTCATACGGACCTCCGAGAGTCATCAAGGTTATTGCGTTGCGCGCCACTAGCCCCTGCGGTCAGGCTCTCGGCCGGCGCCCCCAGCATCGAAAGGCCGGCCTGGCGAAGGTTCCACTCCATCACCGCATTGCCGGTGCCGATCACCGTGCCATAGCCGAACAGTTCGGCGCCGATCTCTGGATACTGCATGGCCGCGTGCATCCAGGTAAAGGCACCCGACTTTACTTCGGCAAACGCCTCATCGATGAACTGCGGCAGCAGCCTGAAGACCTCCTGCATCTTGCCCTTGCGCATCAGTTCGATCATGCGCATGTCCCACTGGTAGCCTGCCATGGTCTGCGGGTGCTCCTTGGACATGTCCTCGGGAATGGTCGGCTCTTCGTGGAAATGCCAGTGCGAAAGTGTGTTTGAGGCGAGCATCACGGCGCGGCGGCCGGTCTTGCGGATGGCTTCGCGGGTGGCCTTGCCAAGCGTGTCCATCTCGGTCAGACCCTCCTTCGTGTTGAGGTAATAGGGGGAATTGTTCGCCGAGAGGACAACCACCGGGATGTCCCACTGCGGGCGCATCATGTGCAGCGAGGTGATGGTGCCGTAGTCGACCCGGAAGTTGGGGTTGCGCATCATCTTGGTCACGAGCCCGGCCTTTCGACCCTCCTCGCAGCAAGCCTCGGCAAGTTCGACATCGACCTCGAGCGAGAAGTCGTAGCGAAACAGGTTGGGGAAAATCGGATCGACCGACTTGCCGCTGAGATGAGGCACGCCCAGAAAGTGGTGGCCCACGGATGTCATCCAGTGCGGGGTGTGAATCAGCAGCACGTCGGGCTTCATCGCTTCGAGATGTTCGCGGGCACGCTCATAAGCCCAGCGCAGCGCCTCCCAGCCGCCCTGCGACCGCGGTTCGTTCTGCGGCGGGTTTTCGCCATACACCAGGTGTGGCGGGTGCGGCGCCAGAAAGCCCGCAACAATTTCACCTTGATTCATTCCTATCTCCTTATGTTATTGCCATCGCCGTGGCGTCCACCGACCCGGTCGCGCGCCTCACACGGCCACCGGCCGATCAACCAGAAACTGAAACTCGATCTCGACCAGCGCCCCGAGGGGCAACGCGCTCACCCCCACCGACGTGCGCCCCGGCGGGATCCGTTCTGCAAAGAACTCCTCCCATGCACGATTCACCTCGAAAAACTTGGCGAAATCGGCGCAGAAGACCCGTGCCAGCACCAGTTGCTCCAGCGACCAACCCATTTCGTCAGCGAGCTGCTTCACATTCTTCAGGATCTGCAGGGTTTCGGCGTAGGTGCCGCCACCGACCAGCGCGCCGGTGCTGGCATCCAGCGCCACCAGACCCGAGACAAACACGAACGGGCCGGCCTGCACCACAGGGCTGTAGCGG
>JBIJDJ010000032.1:0-19741 GCA_044344175.1 Sulfuritalea sp. | reverse complement strand
TCGAGATCGAAGGCCGCTGGTATGTCGATGGCGCGCTGAAGAAAACCCTGCACGCCTCCGTCGCGCTGAAGGAAGGGGCGCGACTTGTCATCTGCATCAATCCGCTGGTTCCTTTCGATGCCCGCCATGCCTCCCATGAAAGACATCTCAAGCGGCGCCGGCTGGTCGATGGCGGCCTGCCCGTGGTTCTGGCGCAAACCTTCCGTGCCATCATCCATTCGCGCATGAAGACCGGGTTGGCGAAGTACGACATTGAATACAAGGATGCAGACGTAATCCTGTTCGAGCCCAGCCCCGATGATGCCGACATGTTCTTCACCAACATGTTCAGCTATGCCGACCGCAAGCGGCTGTCCGAACAGGCCTACCAAAAGACGCGCGAAGAGTTGCTGCGGCGCCACGATGAGCTGGCGCCGAAACTGGCGCGGCACGGGGTGTCGATCAACCGCGCCGTCCTCACGGATCCGCACCGCACATTGGCGCGTCGCATGGCCCGGTTGAAGCGCAGTCGCGCCCGGTCGATGGGGCTGACGGCATTGCGCCTGTCCGACACGCTGGACGAACTGGCCCTGGCGCTGAAGCGCCTGCATCATGCGCGTCGGCTGACATGATTTTGCTTCAATGACAAGCGGGTTTGAGGTTTCTGCTATCCTCTGCGGCTAGTGGAGATTGCTCATTGATGGAAAGAAAGCCGAAGCGCCGCACGCGCGAGCGCATCCTGGAAACTTCCCTGGTACTGTTCAATGAATTCGGCGAGCCGAATGTCACGACGCAGTTGATTTCCGACGAGATGGGGATCAGTCCGGGCAACCTGTACTACCACTTCCACAACAAGGACGAAATCATCGAGTCCCTGTTCGCCGATTTCGAGAAGGGCATTGAGGAAACCCTCGCCGCGCCCGTGCGGCGCCCGCCGAACGTGGAAGACATCTGGCTGTTCCTGCACCTGATTTTCGAAGGCATATGGGAGTTTCGCTTTCTCTACCGCGACATCAACGAACTGCTGTCGCGCAACCGCGTCATCGAAACCCACTTCAAGCGCATCGTTGCCCACAAGATCCAGACTGCAAGTGCGATCTGCCGGGGCCTGGTGGCGACCGGTGACATGAAGGCGACGCCGGCCGAAATCCAGGCGCTGGCGATCAACATGACCGTCGTCGCCACCTACTGGCTGTCCTTCGAGTTCGTCAGTGACCCGCGAAAGAAGATCGATGGCGAGAGTTTGTCGCGGGGCGCGTTCCAGGTCATGGCACTGGCTGCCCCCTATCTGGTTGGGCGTTCGCGCAAGTTGTTCGAGGAAGTATCAAAGAACTATCTGACTGCCTGAGACCAGGAGAGGAGACCTATCATGGCAAAGCCGGCCTGGAAAAAGTTTCTGCATGCGGACAAGGCATTCGTTTACGCGGGCGCCGCACTGAAGAAGAACTGGGAGCGCCTGCATCGCGGCGATTGCGAACCCTTTCCCGCGGATGCCGCGGTGCAGGAGGCCTGGCGTCTCTATCATCAGGGTGAATTCCACGAGGCCTGCGAAGCCGGGTTGGCGGCCGGCATCGACGGCTACAACGCGGCCAACAAGGCGACCATGATTTACGCCACCTACCTTGAAGACGACGACAAACGCAAACTGGAGCTGTTTCAGGAAATTTCCGCGCGCTGCGAAAAACTGCAGCAGGCGCAACCGAAGAACGCCAATGCCTACTACTTCCAGGCCTACGCGCTAGGCCGCTACAGTCAGGGCATCTCGGTGCTCAATGCCCTGGCACATGGGTTGGGCGGCAAGATCAAGGCAGCGCTGGAAACTGCCCTGAAGCTCGAGCCGAAGCACGCCGAGGCCTTTAGCGCGTCGGGCGCCTACCATGCTGAGGTGGTGGACAAGGTCGGCGCGCTGGTTGGAAAACTGACCTACGGTGCCAGCAAGGATGTGGCGGTCAAGCATTTCGCGTCCGCGCTGAAACTCGCACCCGATTCAGCCATCGCCTGCATCGAGTACGCCAATGCGCTGGTCATGCTGTTCGGTCAGAGCCGCATGGACGAAGCGGTCAAGCTCTACGAGAAAGCGGCGACGGCGACGCCGGTCGACGCGATGGAGCGTCTGGACGTCGAACTGGCGAAGTCGGAACTTGAGGACTAGGCTCTAGGCCAGGTTGCGGAAGCGCTTCGGCACCCTGGTTGCAGGTGCAGTTGCAGGCGCTACAGGTACCGGCTTGGGTCGAGCCGGCGTCTTCCTGATCGCAGGTTTGGCGCTCGCAGATCTTACCGGCTTCTTCCGGGTATTCGCTGCCTTGGGCGCCGGCGCGGCGGCGTTCAGCGGCGGCGGCAGGACTTTGCCGAAGAGTTGCTGTTCGACCTGCGCCAGGTCGAACGGCTTCTCCCAGTCCAGCATCAGCAGAGCCAGCATCATTTTTTCAACTTCCGCGGCGAACAGCGGCACGATGGTCTCTGGGTCCGGAACGAAATGGCGGTCGGTGATGAGACTGAACTGGACGTTGTCGTTGTAGCTCAGAATCGAGACGCCGATGCCGATGTCACCGGATTGCGGCACCCAGAACATGCACTGATCCAGGCGCGCCCCGGCCAGATACAGGGGCTGCTTCGGCCCGGGCACATTGGTCATCACGGTGCTGGCCTTGGCGGCGAGGATGTCTAGAAACTGCTGTTGGATCACCTTCGGCGCGACACCGACGGCGGCCAGGATGCCGAGCGTCAGCGGCGGCTGGTACGAGCCCTTGAGTTCGTTCATGCGGCTTCGCACCAGGAACAGGCGGGCGAAGGGATTACCTTCATGCAGCGGCAGCGACAGCGTGCCGAGTCCGAAGCGGTTGCCCAGCGTGCCTTCATCCCGGCTCGTGCGCAGGTTGACCGGAATCATGGCGCGCACTTCCACATCGCGCACGGTTTCGCCCTTCTGCAGGAAATAGGCGCGCAGCGCACCGGCCACGGCGGACAGCAGAATGTCGTTGACCGAGCAGCCGAGCGCCTTGCCCAGCGCCTTCACCTCGCCCAGCGGGATCGGGTCGGACCACGCCACGCGCTTGACCGTGCCGGTCTTGCCCTTGAGGCTGGTGGCCGAATCAGGTGGCATCGTCAGCAACTTGGCGAGTTCGGTGAGCAGGCCGATGCCATGCCGGCCATAGGTGGACAGTCGATCCCGGTCGGATGCCAGATCGAGCGCCTTGCCGCCCAGTTCGGAGCCCATATTGAGGGCCGAGGTGAGCGTTTCGGCCACGGTTTCGAGCAGGCCGGCAGGGACTTCGTCGGCGTCGGGTTCTTCAGCTTCGGGGGCGACGCGGACTTGCGCAGGTGCGTGCGGCGAAACATCGGTGAGCGAGAGGATTACGCCCACCAGCGCAATGCCGTCCGCGATGCTGTGATGGATGCGCACAACCATTGCCGAACCACCTTCGTAATCCTCGATCAGGTCGAAGCGCCACAGCGGCTTGCCCGGATTCAGCGGTTGCACCGCAAGTTCGCTGGCCAGCGCCTGCAACTCCTTCTTGCCGGCTTTGCCCGGCAGGGCGCGGCGCTTGAGGTGGGCGTCGAGATCGAAATCCGGATCGTCCTCCCAGAAAGTGCCGGCGACTTCCTGCACGGCACACTGGCGAAAACGTCGGTAGCGCCCGACCAGGCGGGCTTCGATGGTATTGCGCAAACGCTTGAAGTCGAACCGCTGATCGAACATCATGACGCCGACAATCATCATCAGATTGGTCGGCCGGTCCATGCGCAGCCAGGCGGTGTCGACGGCTGACATTCTTTCGCGTCGAGACATTGCGTTCTTCCTCAAAGGCGACAACATATAATAGTCCAAGCCAAATCCCGGCAACCACATTTATTGCGACGAAAGACGACATGAGCGAACTCAAGAAAAAATTTGAAGCAGCGGTGGCCGATTCAAAGAAGCTGCCGGAGCGGCCCTCGAACGATGTGCTGCTGCAACTCTACGCACTTTACAAACAGGCCACGGACGGTGACGTTGAGGGCAAGCGCCCGGGCTTTACCGACATGGTGGGCCGGGCCAAGTACGATGCCTGGGCGGCGATCAAAGGCACCGCCGGCGATGCGGCCATGAAGCGTTACATCGACCTGATCAGTTCCCTGAAAGGCTGAAGCAATCTTCGCCTGAATCCGTCCGCGCTGCAGGCCAAGTCGACGCCGCGAAAAGTCGGCGCCGGCGGGACGGCGACGGCGTGGATGAGAGGCACGTAAGCTCCCGGCCCGGCCTGCTCCGGTTTTTGCAGCATCCGGTGGCCGCCTACCGTGCGGTGCCGCGATAGCGGGGAGCTGCGTAGGGGTGCGCGCTGCGAAAGGCTTCGAAGAGCTTCCAGCGCACGACCGGAATCCGCGACACGAGCTTCAAGGGTATGGAGTAGATTTCGCAGCTATCCAGGGCAATTGAAGTCGGTGCGGGTTCAACTGCGGCCTGCTGATCCTTCGCGTTTATCGACATGGCGTGAAACAGGCTGTCTGAACCCCAGAATTCGCCCTTGCCGAGCACCGGTGCCCCCTCCTTGTCGCCCATGGAAAGCCGCCCCTTTCCGATCAGGTGCAGTTGCTCCGGGTCGCCGGGGAAACTCTCGCCGGCATGCAGTTCGGTAATCCTGCAACTCTTGGCCAGTGAAAACAGGGTGGTACTGGTCACGGCGTCGCTGAAGAGAAACGTTTTGCGCAGGCGTTCTTCGACCTTGCGCGCGGCGAGCAGATCAGTGCTCGAATAGAAGCGCGCGATGAAGTTGCGATAGAGGTCGGACGGCAGACGCAAGGCCTTGACGAAGCCCACGGAACGGTAGGTCTCGTCGCTGGGCTGATCGTAGATCGCCGCCGGCTCGGCAAGCAGCGAGCCGCTGAACAGGAAATGGGAATTGCTGGGATCCTGCATCAGCATTTCGACCTTGCCGGCAAGCAGCAGGTAGATCTCGGTGGGTATTTTTCCTGCCGGCGTGATGATGGTTTCCGGGTTGAACGTGGCAATGCGGTTGTTCAGCAGCATGTGCAGCCGCTCCACCGGGACCGTGGGGAAGTAACTCTTGAGGAGTTCGCTGGCGTCGCGCAGCAGGAAGTTCTGCTCGCCGGGAATCATCACGTCCAGAGTGCCGAAGGGCGCGCCCGAGCCGATGCGCCGTTCGGTGTCGGTCAGTTCCCGCGCGGTGTGGGCCAGCAGAAGCCGCTTCGAGGTGTCGGCGACGAAGTCGGCAGCGTTGCCGTGAATCATGCCGCCGCCGATGTCGATCTTCTTGAGATCGGCGGGCTCCAGATATTCCGCCTTGATCGCCTTCGCCCGCTCCGGACTCAAACCCAGCGCCAGTTCGTCGGCATGGGTCATGGCGTCGAGCACGGCGAAAGACGCGATGTCGGCGAGATGGGTATAGGTTCGATAACCGCCCTCCCAGAGCACGCGGAAATTGAAAATGGAGGTTTCAACGGGATGCGGCGACATGACCGGGCGGACTTCCAGCCCCATGATGTCGTTCCACTGCCCCTCTTCCAGATCGTGGATGTCGAAGTACTTGGAAAACTCGCATTCCGGTATCGACAGCAGGGCGCAGAACTTCCGCGTTACCGAGGCACGCACCAGCGGCGTGGCGAAATACTGCAGCGGCTGGTCGCACTGGAGCAGCGTGGTCAGGCCGGCGAAGTGATCGTCGTGGCAGTGGGTGTGAAAGACGCCCGCCACCTCTTTCTTGCCTATGCCAAGGGCGTCGAGGCTGTAGTGGATGTTCGGACCCGCGTCGATCAGGTAGACGCGACCTTGATGGATGAGGACGCTGCCCATTGCCGGACGGTTGAAGTCCCAGCCATCGCCATCGCCGGCGTGCACCACGGCGAAGTAATGCCGGTCGATATCGACGTGACTCAGGGGATAGGGGCAGGGATAGGTTTCGTGCATGCGCAGATTGAGGTCGATCTCGACGCAGTCTTCGCCGTGGCGAATCTCGAACACATTGTTGGCCACGCGTTCGATGCTGACGCCGTCGCCGATATCCAGAGCGCCGGTGGTCAAAGGCAGGCATTCGACAAAGGTATCGGGCCGCGAAATCTGGCCGAAGGCAAACTTGAGCTTGATGCGCATCAACTCTTCGGCTTCCGCCTCGTCAATGCCGGCCTTCACCATTTCTTCGGCCGAGATCAGGCCGTAGTTGCCGCGATGGATGTAGCGCAGCTGCGCGGCAAGCTGTTCCGGGGTGCCGATCAGTTTCGGCTTTCTGCCGGTGTTGTTCGGATGGTTCGGGATCAGCATGCCCTGACGGTAGAGCATTTGCAGGATGGGAAACTCGGCCAGGTTGCACAGGTGGCCGTTCTGAACCATCGTGTCCGACAGAAGAATGGCATTCGGACCATTCTCGAAGGCTATGCCGTTGAGTTCAGTGGTTTGAATGATTCCGCGCCGCAGCAGGTGCTTGACGCTGTCGGCGGGCGATCCGCAAAGCAGGTACAGCCCGGCCGAGGGAATCTCGACATAGGAAATTCCGTTGGCGACAATGAGTTTGCGTATCGACATCAACGGCGTCCTGTCAGGTGAAGGGTCGATGTGTCGGCGGACATGACGGATGCGGAATTCTGCCGGCGACGGGAGGCACAATTGTAACCTCAGAAACGGGCGGGGGCGGGTCCCCGGAATCTTGTCGGGGATGCCGCGGATGGAGCGAAGTTCGTCATTAACCCTTTCCGCCGAAATGGATAGGCCGGATCAGGAATTCCTGTTCATTTGCCGGCCCAGACTTCCTCCACCCTCGCATCCCGGCCGCAGGACTTGCGGTAGTAGTTGTAGCGCACCGGGTTCTTCTTGTAATAGTCCTGATGGTAGGTCTCGGCCAGCCAGAAGGTCGTTGCCGGCGCCAGTTCGGTATGAATCGTCTTGAACTTGCCGCCCTTGATCAGTGCATCGCGGCTGGCCTCGGCCACCTTGCGCTCCGCCTCGTTGGTCCAGTAGATGCCGCTACGGTACTGGGTGCCGACGTCGCAGAACTGCCGGTCCTTGACCGTGGGATCGATGTGCCGCCAGAAATACTCGATCAGCTGCGCATAGCTGACTTTCTGCGGATCATAGATCACTCGCACGGCTTCGGCGTGGCCGGTGCTGCCGGAACTGACCTGCTCGTAGCTGGGGTTGGGCGTTTTGCCGGCGGTATAGCCGGACTCGACTTCGATCACGCCGGGAAGCTTTTCGAAATCCTTCTCGATGCACCAGAAACAGCCGCCGGCGAAAATCGCGGTGGCTGCGCCGGCAGGAACCGTAACCGGCACCGCGGGTGCTTCGGCACGGGCACCTGTCGCGATGACCAGGCCCAGGGCGAGAATCACCTTCAGCAACGGGCTCATGTCCGCAACGCCGGAAAGGTTTCTGTCTTCGCCACGAACTTGAGGGCGACCCCGTTGTTGCAGTAGCGCTTGCCCGTGGGTTTCGGCCCGTCATCGAAGACATGGCCCTGATGTCCGCCGCAGCGCGAGCAGTGGTATTCGGTGCGCGGGTAAATCAGCTTGAAGTCGGTCGAGGTGCCCAGCGCGGCGGGCAGTCCCTGCCAGAAGCTGGGCCAGCCGGTGCCGCTCTCGTACTTGTGCGCGGCGTCGAACAGGGGCAGGTTGCACGCGGCACAGATGAAGGTGCCGGAGCGCTTTTCGGCGTTGAGGGCGCTGCTGCCGGAAGGCTCCGTGCCTTCCTCGAACAGCACCCGGTAGGCGTCCGGCGCCAGCAGCTTCTTCCATTCGTCTTTCGATTTGGCCAGCGGAAACTTTTCCGCGGCGCTCACACGGCCCATGGTGCCCATGGTGACAATGGGCACCGCGGCGGCGGCGAAAAATCCTGAAATGCCTGCAATCCAGTTGCGACGGTTCATTTGGTTCTCCGGTGGTCGGTGGTCACCCGGGGGCGGGTGACCTGCTTGTTTGCATCCATGCTGCTTGGTCGCACAAGTTCGTAATAGCTTACAGATTCGATTGATTTGTCGAAGTTCCCGCTGTTGGGTCAAAATACGCCCCATTCCGGCAAAATGTAAGCCATGGACCTCGACCGCCAAAGCGAACTGAATGCCCTGCGCCCAGACCTGCTGCGCTTTGCGCGCCTGCAACTGCGGGATGCGGGTGCCGCGGAGGATGCGGTGCAGGAAACTCTGCTTGCGGCGCTGACCGGCAGCCATCGCTTCGAAAGCCGTTCGTCCTACAAGACCTGGCTGATTTCCATCCTGCGCAACAAGATCATCGATACCATCCGCAGCCAGAGTCGCGAGGTTTCCGCAAGTTCCCTGGCCGACGACGAAGCCGGCGACGACCTGCTCAACGACACGCTGTTCGACCGCCGCGGGCACTGGACCGATGCGGCGGCGCCCGGACGCTGGGCCGACCCCGAGGCCTCCTTCGAGCAGCGGCAGTTCTGGAAGGTGTTCGAAGCCTGCCTCGACCACCTGCCGGCGAAGACCGCAAGGGTGTTCATGATGCGCGAATTCCTCGGCTTCGAGACCGACGAAATTTGTAAGGAAGCCGGCATCAGTACGTCCAATTGCTGGGTGGTGCTGCACCGCGCACGACTGGGCTTGCGCACCTGTCTTGAGACGAACTGGTTTGCCGGAGCGGGGACGTGAAATGCTGAGCTGCAAAGAAGCGACCGAACTGATGTCGCAGGAGCAGGACCGCCCGCTCAGTCTGGCCGAGCGTCTCGGCCTGCGCCTGCACATGCTGATTTGTTCCGCCTGCAGCAACTATCGCCGCCAGATGAGCGTATTGCGGGCCGCCTGCCGCCGCTTCGGCGGTGGCGATACGCCATGAGCGCGATGTCGACGGCAACGCTTGCGACCAACGTCTGTCCGCAGTGTGGTGCGCAGTTTCGCTGCGGCATGGAAAATGGTGACAAGGAATGCTGGTGCGCGAGTTTGCCCGCCTTGTTGCCGGTTCCGGCGAAATCGGATTCGATAACTGCAAAGTGTTTATGTCCGGCCTGCCTGCAACTCAGGCTGGCTGCCGAGGCAGCGGCAAGGACCGCTTGATCCCGTTTTCTGCGGCGGACCGCCGAAACTCTACTGGCTGACCATTCCCGGCAGCGCCGACAGATCGGTGATCTCGCCATCAGGCGTGGCCGGAATCCGTTCGTGGACCTGGCCGAAGCGGTTGCACCAGACCACCTGGAAGCCGAAGGCCTTGGCCGAGAATGCGTCCCAGCCGTTGGACGAGAGGAAGCAGATGCGCGCCGGCGCGATCTGCAGGCGCTCCGCCGCCAGGCGGTAAACCGAAGGATGCGGCTTGAATACGCCGACCTCCTCCACCGAAAGCACGGCGTCGAACACACCTTCCAGCCCCGAGTTGCTGACGATAGCCGCCAGCATGGGCGGGGTGCCGTTGGACAGGATGGCGAGCTTCATGTCGCGGCCCTTCAATTCGCGCAGCATGGCCGGCACTTCGGGGTAGGTGCTGAGCTGCAAATAGAGATTCATTAACCTGTCGCGCAGGCCGGGGCGCTCGATCTTCAAGGTGGCGAGGGAAAAATCCAGCGCGTCGCCGGTGACCTGCCAGAAGTCGGCGTGATGCTGTGCCAGGCCCCGCAGCCAGGTGTATTGCAGTTGCTTCAGGCGCCACAGGTCGGAGAGGCGCTGCCAGTCCTCGCCCAACTCGTCCTTGGCCGCGCCGGCGGCACTGTTGAAATCAAACAGCGTGCCGTAGGCGTCGAAGACGCAGGCCTCGACGTTCTGCAGTTGCAGTTTGCTCATGGGGCAGTCCCTTGTCAGTTGCCGCAACTCGGCGCCGCGGCGGTCTCGTGGCCCAGCGCGCCGCCGCAACTCGAGCCCTGGCCGGCGGTACAGCCGTAGCAGTGATCGGCGACACGGATAGCCTGATCTTCAAGTGCGGCGGCACTGGCCCGGCTGACATGCAGGCGGCCGCCGGGCGGAGAGGTGATTGCCAGGCCGAGTTGCTGGTTGAAGTCGCAGTCGTAGAGATAGCCCTGCCAGTCGACGCTGACCAGGCTGCGGCACATCACGTGCGGCAGGTTGTCGTCGCGGTGGGTGCCGCGCAGGGTGTCCATGTAGGCGTTGAACTGACCTTTGGAAATCAGCGTGCTGCCGAAGCGCTGGATCGGCATGTTGGCCAGCGTGAACAATTCGTTGAAGACGACACCGTACTCTTCACCGAGGTGCTGCTTGTACGCGGCCTGCAGCGGCACCTGGGGTGGCGGCAGGCTCGCGCCCTGCGGGTTGTAGACCAGGTTGAGGCTGAGGCCGCTGCCCTCGCGGCCATAGCCGAGCGCGTTGAGCTGTCTTAGTCCGGCCAGGCTGGCCGCGAACACGCCCTTACCGCGCTGCTGGTCGACGTTTTCCTCCAGGTAGCAGGGCAGCGAGGCGACGATCTCGACGCGGTGGCTGGCGAGGAACTCTGCCATGTCTTCGAAGCCGGGCTCTTCGAGGATGGTCAGGTTGCAGCGGTCGATCACGCGCAGGCCGCGCGCGCGCGCCGCCACAACCAGGTGGCGAAACTGCGGATTGAGTTCCGGCGCGCCGCCGGTCAGATCGATGGTGGTGATGCCGGGACTCGCCGCGATGAAGTCGAGCACCGCATCGATCGTTTCGGCCGTCATTTCCTCGGTGCGCTGCGGCCCGGCATTGACATGGCAGTGCAGGCAGCTCTGGTTGCAGCGGTAGCCGAGGTTGAGTTGCAGGGTTTCCACGGCGTGCCGCGTGAGTGCCGGAAAATCGGTATGGGTCAGCAGGTGGAGCGTGGCGTGCATCGGGTGTCTCCGGCGGTATTTCGTAGTCTGTCGGCGGGGCCGCGTATTACTTACAGTCCGGGCCCGGGCCGGTAAACGGTTGTCGTGCTGCGGATTCTGTCACGTCCCATGGTGGATGTCCGCAATTGTCCCCGGCACGACATCGGCCTAGCATGGCGTGCGCAACTCCCGGCTGACGGGAAGCAACGGAGGAAAGACATGGAATTCATCAAGCTGACCCAGGACGGCCACATCGGGACGATTGTTCTCGACCGCCACAAGAAACTCAATGCGTTGAGCCATGACCTCGTGGCCGAAGTCATCGACGCGTTGCGCCAGCTCGACGAGGGCGGGGCCCGCGTCGTCGTCCTGCGCGCGCAGGCGGGCGCCAAGGTCTGGTCGGCCGGCCACGACGTCGGCGAGCTCCCCGAAGGCGGCCGCGATCCATTGGGTTGGGATGACCCGCTGCGGTATCTGGTGCGAACCATCGAGACCTGCCGCATGCCGGTGATCGCCATGATCGAGGGCGGCGTCTGGGGCGGCGCGGTGGAAACCGTGCTCGCCTGCGACATCGTCGTCGCCACGCCCGGAGCGACCTTTGCCGTCACGCCGGCGCGCCTCGGCGTGCCCTACAACGTCAGCGGCATGATGACCTTCATGAGCGCGGCGAGCCTGCGCGTGGTCAAGGAGCTGGCTTTCACCGCGGCGCCGATCTCGGCCGAACGCGCCGAGCGTATCGGCATGATCAACCATGTGGTGCCGGAGGAGGAGCTGGAAGTCTTTACCTACGACATGGCGACCACGATCGCCAACAACGCGCCGCTGAGCGTCGCCGTCATGAAGGAACAGTTGCGGGTGCTGGCCGGGGCCAAGGCGGTGACTCCGCGCGGCTTTGAAAAAGTACAGGGCTTGCGCCGGATTGTGTACGATAGCCACGATTATCACGAGGGGATTCGCGCCTTCAAGGAAAAACGCAAGCCTGTGTTTACGGGCAAATAAGCATTTCGAGGCTTGCCGGGTTCATTCGCTCGCGAGGAATTTTGAACTGTCAAAAGGGAGTCGGCCATGAAAATCAACCCGGACACCGTACCGCACGGCACCAGACTGCTGCACGATCCGCTGCGCAACAAGGGCACCGCCTTCACGGAGGTCGAGCGCGATGCGCTGGGCTTGCGCGGACTGCTGCCGCCGCACATCCATACCCAGGACGAGCAGATGGGGCGCGTCCTCGCGCACCTGCGCGGCCTGCCCGATCCGCTCGAGCAGTTCGTCGCGCTCTCCGCCCTGCACGACCGCAACGAGGCCCTGTTCTTCCGCGTCGTGTGCGACAACGTCGACGAGATCATGCCCCTGATTTACACGCCAACCGTGGGCCTGGCCTGCCAGCGCTTCGGCCATATCTTTCAGCGGCCGCGTGGCATGTTCATCAGCATCAACGATCGCGGCCGGATTGCCGAGATCCTGCGCAACTGGCCGCTCAAGGCCGGCATCATCGTCGTCACCGACGGCGAGCGCATCCTCGGCCTCGGCGACCAGGGTGCCAACGGCATGGGTATTCCGGTCGGCAAGCTGTCGCTGTACACCGCCTGCGCCGGCGTGGACCCCGCCTTGTGCTTGCCGGTGACGCTGGACATGGGCACCAACAACGAGACCCTGCTCGCCGATCCGTATTACGTCGGCCTGCGCCGGCACCGCGTGACCGGGCCGGCCTATGACGAACTGATCGACGAATTCATCACCGCGGCGCGTGAGGTATTCCCGGATGTCATCATCCAGTTCGAGGACTTCGCCAATCACAATGCCTTCCGCCTGCTGGAAAGGTATCGCAACGACATCTGCACATTCAACGACGACATCCAGGGTACAGCCTCCGTGGCGCTGGCCGGCGTGTTTTCGGCGCTGCGGGTCAAGGACACCACGCTGGCGGACGAGAAATTTCTTTTCCTCGGCGCCGGCGAGGCGGCGACGGGCATTGCCGACCTGATCGTAACCGCGATGGTGGCGCAAGGCATCGACGAAGCGCAGGCGCGGCAGAGCTGCTGGCTGGTGGACTCCAAAGGCCTGGTGGTCAAGTCGCGCGAGAGCCTCGCGGCGCAGAAGCTGCCCTATGCCCACGAGCATGCCCAGGTCGCCGATTTCCTCTCTGCGCTGAAGGCGCTGAAGCCCACCGCGATCATCGGTGTCGCGGCGGTGGGCGGCACCTTCACCCCGGAAGTGCTGCGCGCGATGGCCGACATGAACGAACGGCCCATCGTGTTCGCCCTGTCGAATCCGACTTCCAAGGCCGAATGCACGGCCGAGCAGGCCTATCAGGGCACCGACGGGCGCGCGCTGTTCGCCTGCGGCAGCCCGTTCCTGCCGCTGGATTTCAAGGGCAAGCGGATGGTGCCGCGCCAGGGCAACAACTCCTACATTTTCCCCGGGGTCGGCCTCGGCGCTATCGCCTGCGGCGCCACGCGCATCACCGATGAAATGTTCCTCGCCGCCGCACGTACCCTGGCCGCACAGGTGACGCCGGCGGACCTCGAGCAGGGCAGCCTGTTCCCGCCGCTGGCCAACATCCGCGAAGTGTCGGCGCGAATCGCCGTGGCCGTTGCCGAGGTGGCCTACGAGCGTGGCCTGGCGGCAAGGTCGCGACCGGAAGACATGATGGCGCTGGTGCAGGCGCATGTTTACGACCCGCACTACCCCAGCTACGTCTGAGCATCGGGCAATCGCAGGAGCGGAGCCAGTTCCTGCTCCTCCCCCGTCAAGGGGGAGGCTGGGAGGGGGATGGGGAGGGAGTTGGCACTTCACGCGGTTGCCTTGGTCTGGGCGGTGGCTTGAGGAATTCCGGCCAGGAGATATAGTGGCGTCGTGCGCGTCTTGCTCGAACCCGGAGTACCGATGATGGATCTGGCCCATTTGCCCCTTGACCTTGCCGGACTGCTGGCCCTCGCCGCGGGGCTCGGCTGGGCCGCCGGCCTGCGCCTGTACACGGTGATCTTCGTCGTCGGCCTGGCCGGCAGGCTGGGCTGGATCGCGTTGCCGCATGGCTTGAATGTGCTCGAACACCCCTGGGTGCTCGGCGCCGCCGGCCTGATGCTGACCATCGAGTTTTTTGCCGACAAGATTCCGCTGCTCGATTCGGTGTGGGACACGGTGCATACCTTCATCCGCATTCCGGCCGGCGCGGCGCTGGCGGCCATGGTGTTCGGCGGTCAGGGCATCGAATGGCAGACGGCGATGGCGATCCTGGGCGGCACTCTGGCTGCCGGCACCCACTTCACCAAGGCCGGTGCGCGCGCCATGATCAACGCCTCGCCCGAGCCCTTCAGCAATGTCGCCGCGTCCTTCAGCGAGGACATCGTGGTTATCAGTGGCTTGTGGCTGATGTTCGCCCACCCCTGGCTGATGCTGTGCCTGTTGCTGCTGCTGGTGATCGCGACCGCATGGCTGTTGCCGATCGTCTGGCGCGGCATCGCCGCGCTGATCCGCGGCCTGTCGCTGCCGCGTCCGACGGCCGCCAGCAATACCTGAAAACCCGACGCAGGGGTCTTTCATCGCCGTAGCGCCAGCGCCGACTTTCGAAGCAATCCGCTCCTTGGTTTTCCGGTTCAGAGCTTGTGAAGAAATCGTAGCGAGCGGGCCGCAGCGGGGTGCGGCCGGAGCGCAGCTACCGAAACGTATGTGGTTATACGTGAGGATAGCGAGCACCGCCCAAGCCCCGATCCGGTGCGCGCAGTAGATTTATTCACAAGCTCTCAGAACACCAGGACCTTGTCCGCTGCCGCGGCCCACGCCGCGAGGTCGGCCAGGGTCTTGCGCAGGGCGCCTGGCACCAAATCATCATCCGTGAGGCCGCGTGCGTTCATGCAGGTGCCGCAGAGGCCGACCTCGCCGCTGGCGGCGACCATCTTCACCATGTCGCCGGCGTTGTAGTAGCCGTCGGGAACTTTCTGCCCGTCCTTGGCGCAGGCCACGGCGTCACCCATCAGGAACACCTGGACCTGCTGCTCGGCGAGTTTCGACAAGGCTTTGGCCAAGCGCAGGCCGTTGTAGCTGCGCTCCGTGCCATAGGGTGCGTCGTTGAGTATGAACAAGGTTTTCATGCTGATCTCCCTTCGGTAAATATCCTGTGAATCATCATCGTGCGGCCAGTCGGCTGCGCCTTGCTTCGCCCAGTGCGCCCTTGATGCGCAGCAGGCTGCCGTCGAGTGCGGCCTGCCCCAGCCACCACTGGTAGTCGGGCGACTGGTGGGCGAGGCCGAGGCGCAGGTCGCGCAGGTTTTCGTCGCGCAACGTCGCCAGCAACTTTTCGATCTGCGCCAGTTCCGCTGTGCTCATTTCCTTGCGCGCGAGCTCGACCAGTGCCTCGGCTTCGCGCCGCTTCATCTCGCCGATCGCCAGCCCGCGTTGCGCGGCGGCAAGCTGCTCCGTCACGTAGCGCGGCGAATGGCAGGCGCCGCAGCCGGCCGCGGCCTGCTCCCGCGCTTCCGTGCGCGAGGTTTTCTTTACGTAGTGCCGCGGCGCCGGTGCCTTCGCTTCAAACGCATGGCAGCCGCCGCAGTCCGGCGTGCGCCGGCGCTCGCGCCCGGCCTCGATGCGGGCGATGACGCCGTGCTTGGACAGGGCATAGCTGCGTTCCGCGGCGCCGGTGTGGCAGTCGACGCAGCTCTTGCCGGCCAGGGCCGGCAGCGCCGTCAGCAGCAGCAGCCAGAGCGCGTGGCGCATCAGTTGTGCTCCCTGTTGTGGGTGGTGTACTCACCGCCCAGCCACAGCGCCTTCGGATCGGGTCGCGGTGCGCGCGCCTTGTCGCGCAGTTGCGCCGCCTGGGCGGCGATGGATTTTTCGGCCTGCGCCAGCGTGGCGTGGCCTTCTTTTATCAGTTGCGGTGCGCCGTGGGCGGCGGCCTTGTAGGCGCCGAGGTTGGCGAAGTACCACATCTCGAAGTAGTCGCGCTCGATAGTCGAGACGTTGTAGAAACTCGAGGCCTGGCCTTCGAAGAAGCCGATGCGTTCCTTGGGAAATATCGTGTCCATCCAGTCGGTCGGGTAGGGCGGGCGTTCGCCTGCAGCGGGGTAAAAGGCCTTCTCGCTCCTCAGGTCGCGCAGCAGGCGCTCGGTGCGATTCAAGCCCTGCCAGGCTTGGGCGCGTTCGCGGTCCATGTCCGTCAATTGCCGGCGCGAGAACTCCTCGTCGTGGCAATCCATGCAGACCTCGACCCAGCGTTCGCGCTTCACCGTGTTCTCGGCGTTGTTCGGATTGACCTGGCGCAGGCCGAATTGCCAGATCGACTTGTCGGCCACCACGTGCTGGCCGTTGCGCATGTGACAGTAGGCGCAGGTCGGCACAGTGTAGTTACCCTTCACCAGCGGCTTGCTCCAGTCTGTCTTCTGCGCATCGGCGAGGTAGCGTTTGCCGTGCGCCGAGCCGTAATAGGTTTCGTCGTCGGGATGCGGCGGGCCGCTGTGGCAGGTAGTGCAGGCCTCGGGGCGACGCGCCTCGGCCGCGTCGAAGCGGTGGCGCGTGTGGCAGGAATCGCACTTGGTCGCCACCGAATGGCATTGCACGCAGGCCGTGGTTTCGCCCTTGGGCTTGTCCACGAAATGCTTGCTGTCGGTGGCGCGCTCCATGGCCAGCACGTGGCTGGGGAAGCCATAGTGTTTCTCTGAATTGAAGGCCTCCTTCTGCACGGCGTGGCACTCGCCGCAGACCTGCGGCGTTGGCATGCGCAGCTTCTGGTGATCGGCGCCGTGGCAATCGGGGCAGGCCACCGGCGCGCGATTGGCCGGCTTGCTGTGGCGGCTGTCGCGCCAGTCGGCGACGATGCCGGGAGTCAGCGCCTCGTGGCAGGCGATGCACTCGGTGGCGGAATACGTGCCTTCGACAGTCTTAGCCGGCTGGTAGAAGCGGTCAGGGTCCCAGTAGCCCTGCACCGGGTCGGGCTGCCACTCGCGGGAATACAGGCCGCTGCCGGCGCCGCCCTTGCTCCAGTCGACCCAGGCCATTCCGGCGGCGATGCCGGCCAGCGACAGCAGCACCGGGATCAGCAGCCAGCGCCGGGACATCAGCGATCCCGATGGTGGCGTGCGACGGCGCGTGCGATGCCGATGCCGGCAAGCAGCAGGAAGGGCAGCAGCGTGAGTCCGGGTATCGAGTCGTCGGTGGTGCAGACGAAATCGAAATTCACGGCATGGACGTGGGCCCAGGCAGGGGTGACAATGGCGGCGAGAAGTACGGTCAGGCGCTTCATGTCGCCAACCTCGGCGCCATCAGTGGCTGCGGCGCCGCGCGCCAGGCGCGCCAGGTTTTCCAGTCGGCCAGGCGCCGCTGGGCCAGCACCGTGCGCGCGGCGCGGCGACCCGCGGCAGCGGCGGTGACAATCAGGTCGGCGCCATGGACGGCATCGCCGCCGGCGAAGATGCGCGGGTGGGAAGTGCGGCCGTGGGCATCGACCTTGATCGCGCCGAACTCGGTGGCGACGCCGCCGGCTTCCAGCCAGTAGGGCGCCGCCGGCTGCTGGCCGAAGGCGAGGATTACCGCGTCGCAGGCAATGCTGCGCGAAATTGTCGTGTCGCCAGCGCCGACTTTTACATTTACCGCACGCACGGCCGCCTCGCCTTCTATGGCCACCGGTGTGTGCTCGAACAGGAAGGCGACACCTTCCTCGGCCGCCGCGACGCGTTCATGCGGATTGGCGCGCAGTTTCTCCGCCGTGCCGCGATAGGCGATGGCCACCGTGCTGGCGCCGTCGCGCAACGCCACCCGCGCGCAGTCCATCGCCGTGTCGCCGCCGCCCAGCACCAGCACGCGCTTGCCGGCGAGGCTGCCCGCGGTCGCGCCGTCCTTGCCCCGGTTGATGCGGCCGAGGTAGGCCAGCGCATCATCGACGCCGAACAACTCGCGTCCGGGCAACGAGACATCGCGTGCCTGACGTGCGCCGAGGCCTAGAAACAGCGCCTCGTTGTCGTCGCGCAATTGCAGAAAACGTTCGGCATCGACCTCGACGCCGAGTTCGAAACGGATGCCGGCCTGCTCCATGAGAATCCGCCGCCGGTCCAGCGCGCGCTTGTCGAAGCGGAAGGGCGGCAGGCCGCTGGAGAGCATGCCGCCGATCTCGCTGTCCCGGTCGTAGACGGTCACGTTCCAGCCGGCACGGTTCATCGCCTCGGCGAAGGCCAGCCCCGCCGGGCCGGCGCCGATCACCGCGGCATCCTTGTCCAGGCGCCTGGCCGGCGCAAGTTGCGGGCGCCAGCCGCGCGCCAGGGCTTCCTCGGTCACCGCATGTTCGATGGCGCCGATGGCCACTGCCGCTTCGCCCTGCCGCACACGGGCGCAGGAGCCTTCGCAGAGCCGGTCCTGCGGACACAGCGCGCCGCAGAGTTCCGGCATCGGGGAGGTGCTGGCCATGATCTCGGCAGCGGCCTCGATCCTGCCCTTGGCGGCCTGCATCAGCCATTCCGGAATCCGGTTGTGCAGCGGGCAGGCCGTGCGGCAGGTCGGCTCGCCGCAGTCGAGGCAGCGTGATGCCTGCGTCTGGATCTCGGTCAGCGGCAGGCGCTCGGCGCAGGCGTCGATGCGCGGCAGTTCGGGGGCGGCGACGCGGCGCAGCAGGTGGGTCGCGTCCTGGCGCAGGGCGGGGCGCAGCAGGTTGCGCACATCGCGGATTTCCAGTGCGTCGGTGGGGCAGGAGACCACGCAGCGGGCGCAGCCCATGCAGTCTTCGAGGCCGGTGACGCGGCCGCTGGCCTTGCCCTGCTTCCACACCGGGATGCCCATGTCGCAGGCCTGCTCGCAACGGCCGCAGTCGATGCAGCGCTTTTCGTCCATCTTCACGTCATAGAAGCCGGCGTGGTTGAGCAGGCCGAAGGTGGCGCCGAAGGGGCAGAGGAAGCGACAGTAGGCGCGGTTGCCGACCAGCGGGGCGATGAAGAAGGTGCCGAAATAGGTGGCGGCGACCAGCAGGTAGAAGCCGCTGACGAAGGACAGTGTCCAGGAGTTCGGCGGGTACTGCGTCACCACCAGGATGCCGACGTAATAGACGAAGAAGAACCACTTGGCATGGCGCAGCTTCCACGCCAGCGCACCGCGCGGCGAGTTCTCGCGGAAGGCGAAGCCCACCGTTTCGCGGATGCCGACGCAGGGGCAGCCGAAGCCGCAGATCACCCGTCGGCCGAAAAGGAGGACCAGTGCCAGCACAAGGAAGAAGGTCAGCGTGCCCGGCGTGTGCAGCGAGGGGAACACCGGCTGCGACCAGAGGTAGCCGACGTAAGGTTCGAAGAAGGGATGCAGCCAGGGCACCAGCCACCACAGACCGGTCACCACCGCGACCAGGATGATCAGCCGGCGGCGCGTGTAGGCATTCTTTTCGCCGACGATGCGCCAGGCGCCGAAGGCCAGGATGATGGCGTACTCGGTGTAGCGGTTGAGCCAGATCGGGCTCTCGAACAGGAACAGCCATGTCTCGTTGAGCCAACCGACGAAGGCCAGCGTGAACGCCGCCAACGACAGCAGTTTGACCGGCCAGCCGTAGCGCGAGGGCAGAGTGTCCTGCTCGCCCGCCGTGACGCAATGCGGTGCGCGCGGGAAGCCGCCGACGGGCTGTTCAAGCGTTATTGTGGGCAAGGGAGTTCTCCGCGACGGAATCGCCTTCGGTCGGATAGCCCAATTCGCGCCAAGCCAGGATCCCGCCGCGCACAACGCGCAGCCCGGAGAAGCCATGCTTCGCCAGCAGGCGCGCGGCCTGCCCCGAGCGCACCTGGGTGCGGCAGATCAGCACCACGCTGTCCTTGCGCCAGGCTTCGAGTTCGGCGATGCGCGCCGGCAGTTCGCCCAAAGGCAGGTTCAGCGAGCCGGGCAGGTGGCCGGTCTCGCCGTCGAAGTCCTTGGCATCGCGCACGTCCACCACGGCGATGCCGCCCTCAGCCTGCAATGCGCGCAGCATTGCCGGCGTGATCATCAGGCCGGCCTTGAACTGGCGTATGAGGCGCGGCAGGAACATCAGCGCCGCCGCCACGGCCAGCGCCAGCATGCCGTTGCGGATGGCATTGGCGTCGCCGGCCAGTGCCGCGCGCC
>JBIJDJ010000077.1:0-12925 GCA_044344175.1 Sulfuritalea sp. | reverse complement strand
TTTCCTTCTCGCCCCTTGCCGGACGCCTGCCGTGGCCGTTGCCCGTGCTGGCGCTGCTACTGATCCTGCTCACGGCAGTCAGCGTAATGGGCGACCTGTTCGAATCGCTACTCAAGCGTCGGGCCGGCATCAAGGACAGCAGCAATCTGCTGCCCGGACACGGCGGCGTTCTCGACCGCATTGACGCGCTGACCTCCGCCCTGCCGCTGGCGGCGCTGATCCTGTATTTCGTCCGCTCATGAAACTGACCGTCCTCGGCGCCACCGGTTCGATCGGCGTCAGTACGCTCGACGTGGTGGCGCGCCATCCCGATCGCTTCGAGGTGGTGGCACTGACCGGGCACAATCAGGTGGAGCTTCTTGCCGCACAGTGCCGGCAGTTTCGTCCGGCGTATGCGGTGGTGGGTAGCGCAACGGCGGCGCAGCAGCTTGCCGGCTTGCTCAGGGATGCCGGCGTGCGCAGCGAGGTACTGTACGGCGCCGATGCCCTGGTAAAGGTCGCCAGCCTGCCCGAAGTCGACGCGGTGATGGCTGCCATCGTGGGCGCCGCCGGGCTGTCGCCGGCTCTGGCCGCGGCCCGTGCCGGGAAACGCCTGCTGCTGGCCAACAAGGAAGCGCTGGTCATGGCCGGAGCGGTGTTCATGGCCGAAGTACGTCGCGCCGGCGCCCTGTTGCTGCCGATCGACAGCGAGCACAATGCGGTATTCCAGTCCATGCCGTACGATTATTCCGGCGACATGACGCGGGGCGGGGTAAGAAGGATTCTTCTGACCGCTTCGGGAGGTCCGTTTCGCACCGCGTCGCTGGAGGTACTGACGCGGGTGACGCCGGAGCAGGCGGTGGCGCATCCCAATTGGGTGATGGGGCGCAAGATTTCGGTCGATTCGGCGACCATGATGAACAAGGGCCTCGAAGTGATCGAGGCGCATTGGCTGTTCAACGCGCCGGCCGCGAGAATTGAAGTGGTGATCCATCCGCAGAGCGTGATTCATTCCCTGGTCGATTACGAGGACGGGTCCGTTCTGGCGCAACTTGGCAACCCCGACATGCGCACGCCGATCGCCCATGCCCTCGCCTGGCCGCAGCGCATCGATTCCGGCGTGGCACCGCTCGATCTTTTCGCAATCGGCCAGCTCAATTTCGAACGTCCGGATCCGGTGCGTTTTCCCTGTCTCGATCTGGCTTACCGGGCCCTGCGTGCGGAAGGCAACGCGGCCGCGGTGCTGAATGCCGCGAACGAGGTGGCCGTGGCGGCCTTTCTCGAACGTCGCTTGCCCTTTTTGGGTATCGCCGAATTGATTGCCGCAACGCTGGATGCGGTGCCGCAGGCGGCGCTGCCCGATTTGGCCGCGGTACTGGAAGCCGATCGACATGGACGCGCGATGGCTACCGAAATTCTCGCGCGGCTGGGCGCGGCTGCCCGATGAACGCTCAAATGCTGGCCTGGTATGTCGGTGCCTTTCTGGTCGCCCTGGCAGTCCTGGTGGTGGTGCACGAAATGGGGCACTACCTTGCGGCGCGCTACTGCAACGTGAAAGTGCTGCGCTTTGCCTTCGGTTTCGGCAAGGTGATCTGGATGCGCCGCCACGGGCGCGACGGAACCGAGTGGGCGGTCGCGGCGTTTCCGCTGGGTGGCTACGTCAAGATGCTCGACGAGCGGGAAGGCGAGGTCGCTACCGCCGACTTGCCGCGCGCCTTCAACCGGCAACCCATCGGCCGGCGTGCCTTCATCGTGGCGGCGGGCCCGGCGGCAAACTTCCTCCTGGCAATCGTTCTCTACTGGTTCCTGTTCATGCATGGCGTCACCGAACTCAAGCCGCGCCTCGGCTTACCGCCGGCGGGCACGCCGGCGGCGATGGCCGGCATAGTCGAAGGCGGCACGGTGCGCGCGGTGAATGGCAAGCCGATCGAGACCTGGCAGGAATTGCGTTGGGAAGTCATGCGGCGTGGGCTGGACAAGGAGTCCTTGCAACTGGAGGTAATCAGCCCGCAGCGCGAGATCGGGGTTTACCGCGTCGCCAGTGATCGTTTCGATGTCGAAGAACTCGAAAAGGACCCGCTGCGCCTGCTGGGCCTGGTCTTGTACCGGCCGCCTTTGCCCGCCGTGGTGGGACAGGTGCAGTCGGATTCGGCCGCTGCCGAAGCGGGGTTCCGCGCGGGCGACCGGGTACTGGCGGTCGACGGCAAGGCAATTGCCGTATGGGCTGATCTGGCGGCCGCCGCGCGGGCCGCACCCGGGCGACAATTGAAATTCGCTGTCGGGCGGGACGGCGGGCAAGTCGATCTGGTGGCGATCCCGCGCCTGGCGGAGGAGGGCGGGCAAAAGCTGGGGCGGCTGGGCCTGATGGCCAGGGAAGGCCAGGGGGAGATCTTCGACATGACTGTCGTGGTGAGCTACGGCCCCGTCGAATCGGCCGGCCGGGCGCTGCGCCAGACCTGGGACACGTCGATCCTCAGTCTGCGCATGATGGGGCGCATGCTGACCGGCGAACTTTCGTGGAAAAACCTCTCCGGCCCGGTAACCATCGCCGATTACGCCGGCCAATCGGCAAGGCTGGGTCCCAGCTATTACCTGCGCTTTCTGGCCCTGATCAGCATCAGTCTCGGGGTCCTCAATCTGCTGCCCGTACCCGTTCTGGACGGAGGGCATTTGATGTATTATCTCGTCGAGTTTCTAAAGGGTGGTCCGGTGTCAGAACGCGCTCTGGAAATAGGCCAGCAGATCGGTTTCGCCCTGCTGGCTTTGCTAATGGCTTTTGCCTTTTACAACGATATCAACCGCCTTGTTTCCGGCTAATTTCCGTCCAAACACATGAAGAAAACCAGGTTTCAGAGCAGGCTAACGCCGGCTTTATCGGCGCTAAGCGTAGCAGCCGTAGCGAAGAAACTCCTTGCCGGTGTGGTTCTTGCGCTGCTGGCTCGCGCCGGCTTTGCCTTTGATCCTTTCCAGATAAAGGATATCCGGGTCGAGGGCATTCAGCGTACCGAGGCCGGGACCGTGTTCTCCTATTTGCCGGTCAAGGTGGGTGACACCATGACCGACGAGAAGGCGGCGGCGGCGATCAAGGCACTGTTCGCCACCGGCTTCTTCAAGGACGTGCGTCTGGAGGTCGACGGACAGGTGCTGGTGGTGGTGCTGGAAGAGCGTCCGGCGATCGCTTCGCTGGAATTCACCGGACTCAAGGCCTTCAAGCCGGAAGACCTGAAGAAGTCGCTGCGCGATGTCGGTCTTGCCGAGTCGCGCATTTTTGACCGTGCCATGGTTGAGCGCGCCGAGCAGGAACTCAAGCGCCAGTATCTCGCGCAGGGACACTATGCGGTCCAGGTGACGACCACCATCACGCCGCTGGAACGCAATCGTGTCGGCATCAATTTTGCCGTCGTCGAGGGCGAGATCGCCAAGATCAAGCAGATCAACATCGTCGGCGCCGGCGCCATGAAGGAATCGGACCTGCTCGACCTGATGGTATTGCGCACGCCGGGCTGGCTGACGTGGTACACCAAGAACGACCAATACTCCAAGCAGAAGCTCTCGGGAGACATCGAGACCCTGCGCTCGTATTATCTGAATCGCGGCTACCTCGAATTCAACATCGAGTCGACCCAGGTTTCGATTTCACCGGACAAGCAGGACATCTACATCACCGTCAATATTGCCGAGGGTGAAAAGTACACCATTTCCTCGGTCAAGCTGGCCGGCCAACTGTTGCTGCCGGAAGAGGAATTGACCAGGCTGGTAAAGGTCAAGCCCGGCGAGGTGTTCTCGCGCGAGAACATGACCGAGACAACCAAAGCCATCAGCGATCGCCTGGGCAATGAAGGCTATGCCTTTGCCAACGTCAATGCCGCACCCGAACTGGATAAGGAAAAACGCTTGGTGGCGTTCACCGTGTTCATTGATCCGGGACGCCGGGTCTATGTGCGTCGCATCAACATGTCGGGCAACACGCGGACTCGCGACGAGGTGATTCGCCGCGAAATGCGCCAGTCGGAAGCCGGTTGGTACGACGGCGAAAAAATCAACAAGTCGCGTACGCGGGTCGATCGGCTGGGCTATTTCGAGGATGTTACGGTGGAAACCCCGCCCGTCGCCGGAACCACAGACCAGGTCGACATGGAGATCAAGGTCAAGGAAAAACCCACCGGCAACCTGATGCTGGGGGCCGGCTTTTCGAGCTCCGAAAAACTCACGCTTTCGGGTTCCATATCGCAGCAGAACCTTTTCGGCAGCGGCAAGCACCTCAGCTTGCAGGTCAGCACCAGCAAGTCGAACCAGGTCTATTCCATATCGCATACCGATCCGTACTTCACGGTCGATGGTGTCAGCCAGGGGTTTGATGCCTACATCCGCAATGTCGACACATCGTCGTTATCGACCAGCAACTACAGCACGAGTTCGGCGGGCGGCGGCATGCGCTGGGGGGTTCCGATCGGCGAGGACGATTACGTCAATCTGGGCGTCTCCTATGATCACACTACCATCGACAATCTGCTCGGTACCGGCGCTTCCGCGCAGACCATCAAGTACGTATTGGACAATGGCAAGACCACGAATACCTGGCTGGCCAGTGTCGGCTGGCAGAAGGATGAACGCGACAGCCTGATCATGCCCACCTCGGGCAAGATGCGCAAGGCGGTACTCGAGGTCGCGGTCCCCGGCAGCACCGTCACCTATTACCGTGGCAGCTATCAGCACTTGCAATTCTTTCCCCTTATTGAGCGTGGCAAGCTGACGCTGGCCCTGAACGGCGAAGTGGGGGTCGCCAGGGGCTACAGTGGCAAGGATCTGCCTTTCTTCAAGAATTACTACGCCGGCGGCATTGGTTCGGTGCGCGGCTTCGAGTCGAATACGCTGGGGCCTCGTGATCCCTTATCCAACGACGCTGTGGGCGGCGACACGCGAGTGATCGGCAATGCCGAGTTGTTGTTTCCCGTTCCCGGCATGGGGATGGACAAGTCGGTACGCGTGAGCGTTTTTGTCGATGCCGGCAATGTCTGGGGCCCGAACATTTGGAATGGCGTGGACTATGGCACAAAATTCGATCTGGGCGACCTGAGATACAGCGTCGGCTTGGCCGTGGCGTGGAATTCGCCGATGGGCCCGTTGAAGTTCTCCTACGGCAATCCGCTCAACACGACGAAGGATGACAAGATACAGCGTCTGCAGTTTCAGATGGGCTCGGCTTTTTGAGCCCCTACCTATAGCGAGAGAGTCATGCTGAAAAAATTCATTTTTGCCGGTATTGCCCTGCTGTCGTTCTCCACCGGTGTTGTGGCGGAGAGCAAGATTGGCTTCGTCAATAGCCAGAAGATACTGAATGACGCCCCGCAGGCCGCGCGTGCAAAAAAGAAGATCGAAAAGGATTTTGAGCCACGCGATCAGGAACTGCAACGCATCGCCAAGCAGTTGAAGACGATGCAGGAAAGCATCGACAAGAATGCAGTGACCATGGCCGAGACCGAGCGTCGCACCAAGGAACGCGAGTTTGCCGATCTCAATCGCGAATTCCAGCGCAAGCAGCGCGAGTTCCGCGAGGATCTGAGCCAACGGCAGAATGAGGAAATGGCGGCAATTTTCGAGCGCGTTAACAAGATCATCAAGCAACTTGCGGAAGCCGAGAAGTACGACATCATTTTCCAGGAGGCGGTCTACGCCAACCCGCGTATCGACATCACCGACAAGGTGATCAAGGCCCTGGGTGACGGCGCCAGCACCAAGTAAGCTCCCGGCCGTGAAGCTGCGGCTCGACCAGATCGTCGCCCGCCTCGGCGGAGAAATAGTCGGCGCCGGCGATACGGTGATTTCGCGTATTGCCCCGCTGGAGAGCGCCGGCTCCGGCGACTTGAGCTTCCTCGCCAATCCGAAGTACCGACACCATCTGGCGACCACCCGGGCCGCCGCCGTGATCATGGCGCCGCCTGCGGCGGATGGTTTGGCGGCCGCGATTCTGACGCCGCAGCCCTATCTCTATTTCGCGCGTGTGGCGCAGTGGCTTAATCCCCCGCCGCCGCTTGAACCCGGTATTCATTCGAGTGCGGTGGTCGCGGGTGAGGTGGCCGCGACTGCCAGCGTCGGGCCCAACGTCTGGATCGGTGCCGGTGCGTCGATCGGCGAGGGTGTCGTGATTGCCGCCAGTTGCAGCATCGGTGCGGGGGTCAGGATAGGGGCCGGCAGTCGCCTTGCGCCCAACGTGGCGATCTATCCGGGCAGCCGCCTGGGTGCCCGCTGCCTGGTCCATTCCGGAGCGGTGATCGGCGCTGATGGTTTTGGCTTCGCCCGGGAAACCGACGGTGCCTGGGTCAAGATTCCGCAGGTAGGGGGTGTGCTGATCGGTGACGATGTCGAAATCGGAGCCGGAACCACGATCGATCGCGGCGCGCTGGGCGATACGGTGATCGCCGATGGCGTCAAGCTCGACAACCAGATACAGATTGCCCACAACGTGCAGATCGGTGCCCATACGGCGATCGCAGGCTGTGTCGGGATCGCCGGCAGTACCGTGATCGGTGCTCGTTGTACGCTGGGTGGCGCCGCGATGATCATCGGCCATCTGCACATCGGAGATGATGTCAGTGTGACGGCCGGGACGCTGGTGGCGAAATCGATTCCGAACGCGGGCACCTACTGCGGCGGCGTACCCTTCATGGAACACAGCGACTGGCTGAGAAATTTTTCGCGGCTGCGTCACCTTGATGCGATGGCCGATAAAATCCGTGCCCTGGAACAGCGGCTTGCCGCTTTGGAGAAAAAATAATGCGCGAAACAGCTGCAAGCGGAGCAATCGATTCCGGCATGGATATCCATCAGATTCTGGACTACCTGCCGCATCGTTATCCGATCCTGCTGGTGGATCGGGTGCTGGAAGTGGTTCCCGGCGAGAGGATTACGGCGCTGAAGAATGTCAGCATGAATGAGCCGTTCTTTCCCGGCCACTATCCGCATCATCCGGTGATGCCGGGCGTTCTGGTGATCGAGGCGATGGCACAGACGGCGGCGATTCTGTCCTTCAAGACCATGGGCGTCAAACCCGACGGCGTGTCGGTGTACTACTTCGTCGGCATCGACAATGCGCGCTTCAAGAAGCCGGTCGGCCCCGGCGATCAACTGGTGATCGATGTCAGGATCATGACCACCCGGCGCGGAATCTGGAAATTCTCGGCGACAGCGAAAGTCGATGGTCAGGTCGCGGCCGAGGCCGATCTGATGTGCGCCATGCGTCCCACGTCTTCATGAGCATTCATCCGACGGCCATCGTCCATCCCGCGGCGCAGCTTGGCCGTGGCGTCGTCGTCGGCCCCTATTCGATTGTCGGCGAGCATGTCGAGATCGGCGATGACACGGTGATTGGTCCCCATGTCGTGGTCTCCGGCCACACCCGGATCGGCCGCGAAAATCGGATTTTCCAGTTCTGTTCCATCGGCGAGCAGCCGCAGGACAAGAAGTACGCCGGCGAGCCGACGCGGCTGGAAATCGGCGATCGCAATACGATTCGCGAGTCCTGCACCTTCAACTGTGGCACGGTGCAGGATGCCGGGGTGACGCGGCTAGGCGATGACAACTGGATCATGGCCTATGTCCATGTGGCGCATGACTGCCAGGTGGGCAACCAGACCATCTTTGCCAACAGCACGCAGCTGGCAGGTCACGTGCATGTCGGCGACTGGGCGATTCTCGGCGGCTTTACCGGAGTGCACCAGTTCGTGCGCATCGGCGCCCACAGCTTTACGGCAGTGGGGTGTGTGCTCCTGCAGGATCTGCCGCCGTTTGTCATAGCCGCCGGCAATCCCGGCGTGCCGCGTAGCATCAATGCCGAAGGCCTCAAGCGGCGAGGGTTTCCGGCCGCGTCCGTGGCCGCGGTTAAGCGCGCATACAAGACGCTGTACAAGAGCGGGATGAAACTCGACGAGGCGCGTGCGGCAATCGAAACCGAACTGGCTGCCGTACCCGAGTTGGCCTTGCTCACCGATTTTCTTGCCGCCCCCGGACGCGGGATCATTCGCTGATTCCATGAGACAGGTTCCAAGGATTGCCATGGTCGCGGGGGAAGCCTCCAGCGACCAGTTAGCCTCGCATCTCATCACCGCACTGCAGAAGCATCTGCCGGATGCACAGTTTTACGGTATCGGCGGCCCCAAGATGCAGCGCGAAGGCTTCGATTCGCTGTGGCCCGCCGAGACGCTGGCCGTGCGCGGTTATGCCGAAGTGCTGCGCCACTATCGGACCATCAGCCGCATGCGGCGCCAGCTCCTGCGCCGGCTGCTGCAGGACAAGCCGGATGTCTTCATCGGCGTCGACGGATCCGACTTCAACTTGTGGCTGGAAAAGCGCCTCAAGGCTGGCGGCATCGCCACCATCCATTTCGTGAGCCCGTCAATCTGGGCCTGGCGCAGGAACCGGATACACAAGATCGTTCGCTCGGTGAGCCACATTCTTGCCCTGTATCCGTTCGAACCGGAGCTTTACCGCGGTACCGGGGTAAAGTGCAGCTATGTCGGCCACCCGCTGGCCGATGTGATTCCACTGCACATCGACCAGCGCGCGGTGCGCGAACGTCTCGGTGTGGCGTCCGACCGGCCGGTCATCGCTTTGCTGCCGGGCAGCCGCCAGGCCGAGCTGCATTTCATGGCCGAGACCTTCATCGAAACCGCCAGGCTGCTGCTGGAACGCTATCCGAAGCTGCAGTTCCTTGTGCCGCTGGTGTCGCGCGAGACACGGCTGCAGTTTGAAACAGCGCTGTGGAAACTCAAGGCCGACGAACTCCCATTCACGCTGATGTTCGGTCACGCGGCAGATGCTGTTGCCGCCAGTGATGTGGCATTGGTTGCCAGCGGCACCGCCACGCTGGAAACCGCGCTGGTCGGCCGTCCGATGGTGATCGCCTACAAGATGTCGCCGTGGTCGTGGCGCCTGATGCGCCGCATGGGTTATCTGCCCTGGGTCGGCTTGCCCAATATTCTGGCCGGCCGCTTTGTGGTGCCCGAGTTTTTGCAGGACGAAGCGACGCCCGAAAACCTTGCCCAGGCGCTGGGCAATCTGCTGGTGGACCGTCAGGCAGGCGCTGCCATCGGCCGCGTCTTCGCCGGCATCCACCGCCTGTTGCGGCAGGACACCGCGCAGAAGGCCGCAGATGCGGTGCTCCCGTATTTGCAGAAGGCATGAAAGCGACAATCCCCCCTGGCCCCCTTTCCGGGAAAGGGGGTGACGAAGGTTCGGCCGCTTGCGCGGCTTCCGTATGCTTGGCTGATGTCCCCTTGGGACGGCCCGGCGGGGACATCCACCTGGTCTGCGGCGTCGACGAAGCCGGCCGCGGGCCCCTCGCCGGACCGGTCTATGCCGCCGCCGTGATTCTCGATCCGGCGCGGCCCATCGATGGCCTGGCCGACTCGAAGAAATTGTCCGAGCGCAAGCGCGAACGGCTGGCCGTGGAAATCCGCGAGAAGGCGCTGGCCTTTGGCATCGCGTCCGCGTCGGTCGAGGAAATCGACCGCATCAATATCCTGCAGGCGACGCTGCTCGCCATGCGCCGTGCGGTTGAGGCTCTCGCCGTGCAACCGGTGGAGGCGCTGATCGACGGCAACCGCTGCCCCTTGCTGGCGATCCCGGCACGCGCCATCATTCGCGGCGACGCTACCGAGCCGGCGATTTCGGCGGCCTCGATTCTCGCCAAGACAGCGCGCGATGCCGAAATGCGGCGCATCCATGAGGCCTTTCCTCATTACGCGCTGGATCGCCACAAGGGCTATGACACGGCGGCTCACCGCGCGGCCCTGTTGCTGCATGGCCCCGCCAGTTTCCACCGCAAGAGCTTTGCGCCGGTCAGAGCCCTGCTCGACGCAGCCGGATGAGCGATATGCGCCATATCAGTTCGCGCGAGAACCCGCAGTTCAAGGCTTTGCGCGCACTGGCCGACGATCCCCGCGGTCATGGCCGCGCCCTGGTCGATGGCATCCACCTGGTAGCGACATGCCTTGCCCGCGGTATCGGCGTCAGGCAGTTGCTGGTCAGTGAGAGCGGGCAGAAGAATGCCGAAATTGCCTCCCTGCTGCAAGGCGCTGCAGGGATTGACTGCCTGACTTTGCGCGACAGCCTGTTCCGTGAGTTGTCCGGGGTCGCTGCGCCGACCGGCATTGCCGCCGTGATCGACATACCGGTGGCACCCGCGGGCGGGCTGTCGGGCGATGTGCTGCTGCTGGACGCGGTGCAGGATGCCGGCAATGTGGGAGCCATCCTGCGTACCGCCGCCGCCGCAGGTATCGGCAATGTCCTGCTCGGCCCGGGTTGCGCCGGCGCGTGGACGTCGCGCGTGCTGCGCGGCGGGCAGGGTGCGCATTTCTCCCTCGCCATTCGCGAGCAGGTCGATCTGGCAGCAGCGATGGCAGCCGGCCCGGCGACTTCGGTGGCGACCGTCGCGCATGGCGGCAAGAATCTCTATGAACTCGGTCTCGGCGGACCGATACTCTGGCTAGTGGGCAATGAAGGCGCGGGGCTGTCCGCCGAACTCGTTGCGGCGGCCCAGGTGCGGGCCACGATACCGCTCGCCGCCGGCACCGAATCGCTCAATGTGGCGGCGGCAACGGCAATATGCCTGTTCGAGGCAAACCGCCAGCGCGGCGCCTGCTGACCGCTGTCATCGGTATATGCCGGGAGAATTGCCGCATGCCTCGCCGGAGAATAACGCTCCCGCCTCAGGCACGGACATAATGAAAAGGCCCGCACAAGGCGGGCCTGACAAAACCTGAAGCGCCGGAGATTACTTTTTCTTGGCGGCCTTCTTGCCAGCAACGGCGGCTTTGAACGTGGCGCCGGCCGTGAAGCGCGGCACGGTTGTGGCAGCGATCTTGAGTTCCTTGCCGGTCTGCGGGTTGCGACCGACACGCGCGGCGCGCTTGGAGGGCTTGAAGCTGCCAAAGCCGACCAGCGTGACGCTGTCGCCCTTGGATACGGCCTTGACGATGGCAGCCATGACAGCAGAGAGTGCCTTCTCGGCAGCGGCCTTGCTGATATCGGCTTCTTTGGCGGTGATTTCGATCAGTTCAGACTTGTTCATGTGTGGCCTCGTGGAAGTGATGATGGTAGTGGCGGGTTGAATTCTAGGCGAATGGTAACGCAGTGTGTCAAACAATTCATTGTCAGGATCAAGGTTTTTGAAAATAGTGGCAATGCGATACAGGACTGAACCCGGTACGGAATCGCTCTTGCCCCGGCCGCGTTCGTTGCCGGCAAGGCTTGAATTATCTCCCAAGCGGAGAAAAGCTTACAGGCAAAGACGATAAAATGTTCGCTTGCCGGTCGACAAGCGCGTCTTTGCAGGTGGGGTCCGCTGATTCTGCCCTGCGCCTGCCGGGTCACTCGAAGCAGCAGAGGAAGGGACGTGATGGATATGGAACTTGCCTGGTGGCACTGGATGGTTCTCGGTCTCGGACTGGGCCTGCTGGAACTTGTCGTCCCCGCCTTCTTTGTCATCTGGTTCGGCCTGGGCGCGCTGCTGGTGGGCGTCGCGATGCTGATCATTCCGGGTATGGCCTTCAGCGCACAGATACTGCTGTGGACGGCGGCTTCGGTGGCCATGACCGTGCTCTGGTTCAAGGTCCTGCGCAAGGATGGTGAAAAGACGCGTTCCGGCCAGGCCGACGCGGCGCTGGGCGAAATCGGCGTTCTGGTCAGGGCCGTGGAACCTCTGGGCGTCGAATCGGCGCGCGGCGAAGTACGTTTCCAGAAGCCGATAATCGGTTCGGATGTCTGGCCCTGTCTCGCCGATGAAGCCATTGCGGCGGGGGAGCGGGTCAAGGTGCTGGCGGTTGTCGGCCAGATATTGAAAGTCGGCAAATACTGAAGGGGCAGGTCATGGGTGAGTTCGCAATTTTTGTAGTCGCAGTATTCATATTTGTCGTCGTCACTATCGCCAAGGGCGTTCGCATCGTGCCGCAGGGAGAGGAATGGATCGTCGAGCGTTTGGGGAAATACCACACCACGCTCCTTCCGGGACTCAATATCATCATTCCCTACTTCGACCAGGTGCGCTACAAGCTGACCACCAAGGACATCATCCTTGATGTGCAGGAGCAGGAAGTCATCACCAAGGACAACGCGGTGATCCTGACCAACGCGATTGCCTTCATCAAGGTGACCGATCCGATCAAGGCCGTCTACGGCGTGACGGATTTCTCCGAAGCCATCCGCAACATGATCATGACCACCCTGCGTTCGATCATCGGCGAGATGACGCTGGACGAAGCGCTGTCGAATCGCGACAAGATCAAGGCGCGCCTGCGCGAAGGCGTGGCCGATGAAGCCATCGACTGGGGCCTGACCGTGAAGTCGGTCGAGATCCAGGACATCAATCCCTCCGAGTCGATGCAAAAGGCCATGGAGGCACAGGCCTCGGCCGAGCGCGAGCGCAAGGCCATGGTGACCAAGGCGGAGGGCACCAAGCAGTCCACCATTCTCAACGCGGAAGCGCAGTTGCAGGCCGCACGCCTGCAAGCCGAAGCGCAGATCACACTGGCCGACGCCTCGGCCGAGGCGATCAAGCGCGTTGGCGCGGCGATCGGCAGCGAGGATGCGCCGATGCGCTACATGCTCGGCGAAAAATACATTCATGCCATCGGCAATCTGGCGAAGTCGGACAACGCCAAGACGGTATTGATTCCCGCCGACATCCAGGAGACGCTGCGCGGCATTCTGGGCAGCCGCAAGTAAGCGAAACGCTCATGGCACCGAGCGCTGCGCGCAGAAGATGAAACACGCGAAAACGAAGTTTCAGTGGAGGCTAACGCCGGCATCATCGGCGTTAAGCGCAGCGGCCGTAACTAAATGCCAATTAGTTGCCCACCCCCCTTCCGCTACGCGGCCCACGGCTGGCTTTGCAC
Source organism: Sulfuritalea sp. (assembly GCA_044344175.1). Taxonomy (GTDB): domain Bacteria; phylum Pseudomonadota; class Gammaproteobacteria; order Burkholderiales; family Rhodocyclaceae; genus Sulfuritalea. The sequence continues at coordinate 56 of JBIJDJ010000077.1, read as the reverse complement.
AGCCAGCCGGCTGCGGCGGCGCGGCGCCAGCGGGGCGCAAATCCCCCCCCCCCCCC
>JBIJDJ010000161.1:0-6831 GCA_044344175.1 Sulfuritalea sp. | reverse complement strand
GCCTCGCCCCTCGCGGGGGGGTACTGTTTGGCGCGCTGCGCGCGTTTGTCACAGGGGACTCCGAACGAAATATTTCACGCTAGCCACGCCGGTCACGTATGCGCCTGCTGGCCTTAGAGACCGCGACGCGGCGCCTGTCCGTTGCGCTTTGGCAGGATGGCGAACTGATCGAGCGCAGCGGGGAAATTCCCAACGGCGGCTCCGAACACCTGTTGCCGTGGGTGCACGAGTTGCTGGCGGAGGCCGGCGTCACGCTGGCGCAGATCGATGGCATCGCCTTCGGTGCGGGCCCCGGCGGATTTACCGGGCTGCGCCTGGCCTGCGGCGTGGCGCAGGGCCTGGCCTGGGGCCTCGATCTTCCGGTGCTGCCGGTGTCGACCCTGGAGGCGCTGGCGCTCGCGTCCGGCGAACATCAGGTATGGGCATGCCTCGATGCGCGCATGAATGAGGTGTATGCCGCGGCCTATCGTGTCGAAGGGGATGGAGTCACGCAACTCATGGCGCCGGTTTGCCTGCCGCCCGCCGTGGCGCCGGCGCCGACTTTTGCCGGCGGCTGGGGCGTGGGCGACGGCTTTGCCGCCTATGGACCGGTGCTCCGCGCCCGGAAGCCGGATCTCCTCGGGCTGCGCGCCGACGTATTTCCCACGGCCGCCGCCGTTCTGCGCCTTGCCGCACCGGCGCTTTTAAGGGGCGAGGCGGTGCCGGCCGTACTCGCGCAACCCGTCTATGTGCGCGACAAAGTGGCTTTGACGACCGTCGAACGGTTGGCGCGCGGGGGAGCGAAATAGTGCTCCACTACCGAGGCATGACGGAAGCGGATCTCGATGCGGTGGCCGCGGCGGAAGCGCTCATCCATGCCTTTCCCTGGACGCGAGGCAACTTTGCCGATTCCCTGGCGGCCGGCCACGGTGCATGGCTGGCGCAGGAGGACAAGTGCATGACCGGTTATGCGATTCTGATGCAGGTGCTGGACGAAGCCCACCTGCTCAATATCAGCGTGCTGCCGGAATTGCAGCGCAGCGGCCGCGGCTCGACCCTGCTGATCCACATTTTCGCTCAGGCCCGGATGCAGGCGGCAACGCGCATGCTGCTCGAGGTGCGTCCAGGAAATATTTCCGGGCAGGGCTTCTACCGGCGCCACGGCTTTGTCGAAATCGGGCGGCGTCGCGATTATTATCCGGCACATGAAGGTCGTGAGGATGCCATCGTGATGGCGCGTGACTTGTGAATCCGGATCGCGAGCAGACTCTGCGTGAGATGGGTCTGGGGCCCGTCTGGAAATTGCGTGCGCGGACCGCCGCAATGCCGGCCGAACAGGTCGCGGTGGCATCGGCCGCTGTTGCCGCGCCGGCCATTCCGCCCATTCCGCCCATTCTGTCCATCGCTCCGCCTGGCGCGATGACCTGGAACGAGCTTGCCGCGACGGTGGCGGCGTGCCGCCTGTGCGGGCTTTGCGAGGCGCGCAAGCAGGCGGTGCTCGGTGTCGGCGACCGCAATGCCGACTGGCTGTTTGTTGGCGAGGGTCCGGGCGCCGAAGAGGATCAACGCGGCGAACCCTTCGTCGGCCAGGCGGGCAAACTGCTCGACAACATGCTGGTGGCCATCGGCCTCAAGCGCGGCGAGGACGTGTATATCGCCAACGCAGTCAAATGCCGGCCGCCCGAAAACCGCACCCCGACGCCGGAAGAGACCGCTGCCTGCCGCCCGTACCTGGAACGGCAGATCGAACTGATCCGGCCCAAGCTTATTGTCGCGCTGGGCCGCCCGGCGGCGCAGACGCTGCTGCAGACCGAAATCAAGATCGCCGCGGCGCGCGGCAAGCTGCACGATTATCGCGGCATCCCGCTGATCGTCACCTACCATCCGGCCTACCTGCTGCGTACCCTGCTGGACAAGGCCAAGGCCTGGGAGGATCTTTGCTTCATGCGACAGACCATGAAACAGCGGAAGGACGCCTGATGTCGCACGGCGATGAAGGTTCGGCTCATGGCTCAATGCGGGCCATTTTCTACGCGCTGGGGGCGAACTTCGGCATTGCGGTGTCGAAGTATGTCGCGGCGTTCTGGACCGGTTCCGGCTCGATGCTGGCCGAGGCGATCCATTCCACGGCCGATTGTGCCAACCAGTTGCTGTTGCTGCTGGGTCTGAAGGAAGCACGCCGTCCCGCCAGCGCCGACTTTCCCCTCGGTCATCATCGCGTCACCTACTTCTGGTCGATGATCGTGGCCTTGCTGCTATTCTTCATGGGTGGCGCGTTTTCCGTCTATGAAGGCATCGAACGTCTGCTGCATCCGCAGCCGCTGAAACATGGCCTGATCGCCATGGCAGTGCTCGCGGGTGCCGTGGTGCTGGAAGCCTTTTCGCTGTGGGGCGCCATGAGGGAGATCCGCAAGATCGCCGGGCGCCAGCCTTTCCTGGTCTGGTTCCGCGAAACCCGCCAGTCCGAACTGATGGTGGTCGCGGGAGAAGACATCGCCGCGCTGCTCGGGCTTGTGCTGGCCTTTGTCGCGGTCGCCGCTACGGAGGTCACCGGCAACCCGCTATGGGACGCGCTGGGCACGCTGGCGATCGGCATCGTGCTGATGGTAATTGCGATCGCCGTGATGATCGAGGTCAAGGGCCTGATCGTCGGCGAATCCGCCGCGCCGGCTTTGCGCGCCGAGATAGAAGCGTTCGTCGCGGCCCAGGCGGAAGTCGAGCAGGTATTGAATGTCATCACCCTGGCCTGGGGCGACAAGGTAGTGATCGCGGTCAAGGCACGCATGCGCGGCATGGAAACGCAGACCGGCCTGCAGATGGTCGACGCCATCAACGCTGTCGAGGCGCGCATGCAGCAGCGCTTTTCGAACGCACAGTGGGTATTTTTCGAGCCGGACGTGCGCTAGTTTTCGCCGCCGGGCCGCCCCAAGGCGAAATACGCCCCCATGGGGGGCCGCGAGCCGGGTTTGCGAGCGTGGGGGCTATTACTTTTGGCTTCAGTGGTGGGACGCGTCGTCCAGATGCATGACGTCGTCGCGCGCGCGCTGGTTGGCATCGTGGTGGCGTTTGACCAGCCACATGGTGCCGGCCACGAAGAGGCCGAACATGACGATGATCCAGTAGATCGACAACTGGGCCTTGAGCAGCACGGAGTAGGTGGTGGTCATGATCAGAATCGAAAGATTCTCGTTGAAGTTCTGCACCGCGATGGAATGTCCGGCACCCATCAGGATGTGGCCGCGATGCTGCAACAGCGCATTCATCGGCACCACGAAGAAACCGGAGAATATCCCCACCAGCACCAGCAGCGGTACCGCCAGCCACATATCGCGCACGGCGATCATGGCGATGACGCCGACGCCCATGGCGATGCCCAGCGGGATCACGCGCACCGATTTGCGCAGGGTGATCATTCTCGCCGCGAGCACCGCGCCGATGGCCACGCCGACGGCGACCACGCCCTGCAGCATGCTGGCCTTCGACAGATCGAGGTTCAAGGCCACCTTTGCCCATTCGAGCACGATGAATTGCAGCGTTGCTCCCGCGCCCCAGAACAGGGTCGTGACGGCCAGCGAGATCTGGCCCAGTTTATCGCGCCACAGCAACTTGAGGCAGTGGTTGAATTCATGAAACAGATACACCGGGTTCTTCTTCAGCGGCTTGTGGTCGACGCCGGTATCCGGGATATAAAGATTGAACAGGGCGGCGATCAGGTAGAGCGCGCCGATGATGACCAGGGTCATCTCGGCAACGGTATCGACCCCGGTTTCGATCGCCGGAAAGTCCAGTGAGAGCAGGCTGTGCGCGATCTCGGGCCGGATCAGGGCGCCGCCCAGCACCACGCCGAGGATGATTGCACCGACCGTGAGACCCTCGATCCAGCCGTTGGCAACGACCAGCAAACGGTGCGGCAGGTATTCGGTGAGGATGCCGTACTTGGCCGGTGAATAGGCGGCGGCACCGAGTCCGACCACGGCATAGGCCACCAGTGGATGCAGGTCAAAGAACATCAGGCTGCAGCCAAGGATCTTGATGCCGTTGCTGATGAACATGACCCGCCATTTGGGCATGGAATCGGCAAAGGCGCCGACGAACGCCGCCAGCGCCACGTAGGACACCGTGAAGCAGGTTTTCAGCAAGGGTTCGTAGGCCGCCGGTGTGTGCATGTCGCGCAGGATGGCGATGGCGGCGATCAGCAGCGCGTTGTCGGCGAGCGCGGAAAAAAATTGCGCCGCCATGATGATGTAGAAACCAGTGCTCATTGGTTTGGTCTGTTTCCAGACCTTGTTTTAGGCTTCGGGTTTATAGCATGAAAGGTAGTTCGTAACCTTGATGCGGCAGCGCAGCAACGGTCATAAATTGCGCTCATGAGGTGTGATTTGTGATTGAATACCCGCAATACGGAAATACTTATATTCGGAGGTATCAGAAATGGCCGATCGCCGTCTGCAGGTCTTTCATGCAGTTGCCAAACAGCTGTCGTTCACCAAGGCGGCAGATGTGCTGTTCATGACGCAGCCGGCGGTGACGTTTCAGATCAAGCAACTCGAAGAGCACTTCAATACGCGGCTTTTTGATCGCGGCCACGGGCGCATCGCGCTGACGCCGGCCGGCGAAGTGGTGCTCGGCTATGCGGAAAGAATTCTGGGTCTGTCGTCCGAGATGGACGTGCGCCTCTCCGAATTGACCGGCGAGATCGGCGGTTCCCTGATGGTGGGCGCATCGACCACGATCGCCGAATTCATGCTGCCCGGCATCCTCGGCGAATTCAAGTCGAGCTATCCGAATGTGCGCTCGCGCCTGATGGTCGGCAATTCCGAGTCGATCGAACACCGGGTCATGGAGCATACCATCGACATCGGCTTCATCGAATCGCTCTCGCATGAGCCCACTCTGGAGTGCGAGGTCTGCTGCGACGACGAACTGGTGGTGATCTGCCATCCGCGTTTTCCGCTGGCACGACACAAGGAACTGACCCCGCAGAAACTGCTGGAGCATGCCTTCATTTCGCGCGAACCGGGTTCGGGAACGCGTGAGTTTACCGAAAACTATCTGCGCCATTGCGGGATTTCGCTTGATCAGATGAACGTGGTGATGGAACTGGGCAGCCCGATTGCCCTCAATGGCGTGGTCGAAACCGGGCTGGGTTTCGCCATCGCTTCACGGGCGTCGGTGACAAAAGAGCAGCGCCTGGGCGACATCGTGGCGATACCGCTGAAGCCGCGCCTGATCCGCACCTTGTCGATGGTCTATCCCAAGGAAAAATTCCGCTCACGGCTGGTTGCGACTTTCGTCGAATTCGCCGCCACGCGGCTGCGTTCACTGATTGCGACGAAGAAGCCATAGGGCGGCCCATGTCGCGACCGATACGCGCGCGGCTCGACTGGTCGGCGTTGCGCCACAATCACAATGTCGTCAGGCGTCATGCCGGTGCCGCCCGTGTCTGGAGTGTAGTCAAGGCTGATGCCTACGGGCATGGCCTGCTGTCCGCGGCGCAGGCCTTGAACGAATCCACCGACGGTTTTGCGCTGGTGGAACTCGAAGGTGCCATGGCCTTGCGCGATGCCGGCATGGCCCATCCGATATTGATGCTGGAAGGCCCCTACCAGGCCGACGATCTGCCCTTGTTCGCCGAACTGGAATTGACGCCGGTGCTGCATGCGATGTGGCAGGTCGATGCGTTGATCAATGCCTGCCTACCAACGCGTCAGGCGGTGTACCTGAAACTCAACACCGGCATGAACCGGCTCGGCTTCGATGCGGGGGAATTCAACACGGCACTCGATCGACTGGTCATGGCCGACTGCCTTGAGTCGGTCACGCTGATGACCCATTTTGCCGATGCCGACGAGGCGCGCGGTATCGAACAGCAACTGCTGCGCTTCCGTGCCATGACCGGCGGCCGTGCCTTGCCGGTGTCGCTGGCGAATTCGGTGGCGCTGCTGCGCTTTCCGGAAGCCAGAGGCGACTGGGTGCGTCCCGGCATCATGCTCTACGGTTCGTCGCCGTTTCCCGCCATGCAAAGTGCGGTCGACCTTGGCTTGCTGCCGGTGATGACGCTGGAAAGCGAACTGATCGCGGTGCGCGGACTCATGCCAGGCGATACCGTGGGCTATGGCAGCAGTTTTGTCGCCGAACGCGCGATGCGTATCGGGATTGTGGCCTGCGGCTATGCCGACGGCTACCCGCGCCACGCGCCGACCGGTACGCCGGTGCAGGTTGCCGGACGGCGCACGACCACCCTGGGCCGCGTATCGATGGACAAGATCTGCATCGACCTCAGCGACCTGCCGGAAAAAGTCGGCGTTGGCGAGACGGTGATTCTATGGGGCGGCGAGGGAAACATGTACCTGGCCGCGGATGACGTCGCTGCCGCTGCCGGCACCGTCGCCTACGAACTCTTCTGCGCGCTTGCGGCGCGTGTGCCCGTCATCGAACTCAATTGATAATGAGCTGATGGCCAAGGCGAAGACGCAGTATTCCTGCACCGAGTGCGGCGCCAGTTCGCCCAAGTGGCAGGGCCAGTGCCCCGGTTGTGGACAGTGGAACACCCTGGTCGAGGCGGTGATCGAAACCGCCGCGCCTGCCGGGCGCAACTTCGCCGCGCTGGGCGGCGCCAGCGGCGCGCAGATGCTGGCCGAGATCCGGCCGCGCGAGGAACCACGCCAGCCCACCGGCGTCGAGGAATTCGACCGCGTGTTGGGTGGCGGCCTGGTGGCCGGCGGCGTGGTGCTGATCGGCGGCGATCCCGGCATCGGCAAGTCGACCCTGCTGCTGCAGGCCCTGGCGCGTCTGGCCCAAGCCAGCGAAAACGTGCTGTATGTGTCCGGCGAGGAATCGGGCGAGCAGGTC
>JBIJDJ010000180.1:0-6074 GCA_044344175.1 Sulfuritalea sp. | reverse complement strand
ATCACGTCCATGTGCGGCACGACGTAGCCGTCATGAATCCTGGTCGCGATGCGGCGGAAGTTGCGCCCGAAATCCTCTTCCTCATCGCCCTCGGCGACGGCGATCTCGGCCGTGACGCGGATGATGATTTCATGCAGCGCCAGGCGTTGCGGCCAGAACACTGTAAGTTCCTCGGCAGGCAGTCCGCTCAGCGCGACGAGTTCATCGATCTCTTCAACCGCGGTAAAGACACACTGCGGCCGGAAGATGGTTTCCAGCGCGCGAAACTCCCGCGGAATCCCGGGGCCGACGCCGGGATTCCAGGCCGACGCCGATCCTTGCGCGCCCGTCACGCTGCCCATCCCCGAATCGCATCCATGGCCATAGCGTACCGCGGAAGCGGACCGGCAGCCTGTCGAAGACCGGGTCTGAGTCATAATCGAGGCATATCCAGACACAGGAAGCTCGCCATGGGACACCGCCTCTCGAAAATCTACACCCGCACCGGCGACGCCGGCACCACCGGCCTCGGTGACGGCTCGCGCACCGCGAAGAACTCAACGCGCGTCGCCGCCATGGGCGATGTCGATGAACTCAACTCGCTGATCGGCGTGATCCTCTGCGAGGACCTGCCGGCGGATGTGCGCGAACTGTTCACCGGCATCCAGCACGACCTGTTCGACCTCGGCGGCGAACTGTGCATCCCCGGTTCCACCCTGCTGAAAACGACGCAGCCGACGCGCCTGGAAGCCGCCATCGACCACTACAACGCCGACCTGGGACCGCTCAAGGAATTCATCCTGCCCGGCGGGAACCGATCCGCAGCGCTCACGCATCTCGCGCGCACCGTCTGCCGCCGCGCCGAGCGCGTGACGGTGACCCTGGCTACCGAAGAACCGGTGTCGGACGCGGGACGGCAATACCTGAATCGGCTCTCCGACCTGCTCTTCGTCCTCGCCCGCTGGCTGAACAAGGCCGCCGGCGGCAGCGATGTGCTCTGGCAGAAGGGCAAGAACGCCTGAGAGCCGGCGAATAAATCTACTGCGCGTGCCGGATCGGGGCTTGGGCGGCTTAGTTGGCAAACCCGGCTATCCTCATGTACAGAGACGTACATTCCGGTAGCTGCGCTCCGGCCGCACCCCGCTGCGGCCCGCTCGCTACGATTTTTTCACCGGCTCAACGCAAAAGTCGGCGCTGACGGGACGGCGATTCGAGGTTGGCTCCAGCCCTAAAACCAACTTCTTTAGTATGGTTTTAAGTTTTTGTTTTTTAACTGATTCGCATCAATTTCATGGCGCGCGGGAAGATGCATAGTCGGCTTGTCCCAACCCACCGGTAAAACGCCATGCATGTTCATCTCTCCCCCGATTCCATCTACCCCTTTGACGCGCGCGGCATTGCCAAGCGCTTTCGCCATGCCGCGATTTTCGGCGCGCTCGATGCCCTGCGCGCCGGCGAGACCATGCGCTTCGTCAATGACCACGACCCGCTGCCGCTGCTCGACCAGTTGGCGCAACGCTACGGCGCGGCAGTTGAAATCGGCTACAAGCAGCGCGAGCCAGGCAACATCGTGATCGACTTCATCAAGAAGCAATAAGCCCGTGCAGACGCCAGCCTTTTACGACCAGGTGCGCAGCCTGACGGTAATTGACCCGCTGGCCGAGTTCCTCGGTGCCGCCGATGGCGGCCTGATCGAATACCGCTACCTCGATGCGGTCAAGCTGGCCGGTCACTCCTGCCCGACCGTGGCCGCCGCCTACTGGATGACGCTGAAGGCGCTGGAACACCTCTACCCCGATTCACTGCCACAGCGCGGCGGGATTCGCGTCGAATTCCGCCATGATCAGTTGTCGGGTGTGACCGGCGTCATCGCCAATGTCGTCGCGCTGCTCACCGGCGCCACGCATGACACGGGTTTCAAGGGCATCGGCGGCCGTTTCGACCGGCGCCGGCTGCTGTACTTTTCCGCCGCTGTCGCGGAGGAAATCCGCTACACGCGGATCGATACCGGCCAGGCGGTCGACGTCGCGGCGCAACTGCAGTCGGTACCCTTCGCGCCGCAGACCTTCGCGCTGATGCAGAAGTGCCTTGACGGCAGCGCCACGCCGCAGGAAACGGCAGAGTTCCGCGAATGCTGGCAGGCGCGCGTGCGCAGCTTGCTGCTTGAGCGCGGGGACGATCCGGAGGTATTTGTGCTGCGCCCGGTGGGGCAGTAGAGCGCGGCGGCTTGCCTAGCGAATGCGCGAGCGCCGGGCTTCCATGCAGTCCAGCAGTTGCGAGCTGACGCTGCGCAAGCGCTGATTGAGCAGCATCAGCAGTTCCATCATCAGCTTGACGCCGATGCGCGGCTGTTCGGTGATGAGGCGCGACAGGCTTTCGCGATCGAGCACCGCGACTTCAACCGTAGCGAGCGCGACGCAGCTGGCGAAGCGCGGCTCGCCGTCGATCAGCGACATTTCACCCAGGGTCTTGCCGGGGCCGGCAGTGCCCATGATCTGCGCCCCGCCGCGCACGTCCTTCTTGACGATCTCGACATTGCCGTCCAGCAGCAGCAGCATGAAGTCACCGGTATCGCCTTCGTGGATGATCTCCGCCCCCAGCGGCGCACGATAACAGCGCATGTAACGGGCAAGGCCTTCCAGTTCATCCGGGTCGAAGTCCTCGAAGAGCTGGATGACCTCGATGATCTCGCGGATGCGGCCGACAAAGGGCACGGCATCGCCGAGATACTCGATATTGGGAATCCTGTCGATCGCACTCATGATGCTTTCAGTATAACTCCACCAGGCGGCGCAGGCACCAGCGGGTCGAAAACAGCCGGCAACAGCCGGCCACGCGGCTAGCGTTCCGCCAGCGCCACGCGACGCGCCTTTACCGCTGTGGCCAGAATGTCCAGCGCAACCAGCGTGTCGTCCCAGCCGAGACAGGCATCGGTGACGGAAACCCCGTATTCGAGCGGCTTGCCGGGGGTCAGATCCTGCCGGCCTTCCTTGAGATGCGACTCGATCATGACGCCGAAAATGCGATCATCGCCGGCCGCCATCTGGGCCGCGACATCCCGCGCCACATCCAGCTGGCGCTTGTACTGCTTGCTGGTATTGGCGTGCGAAAAGTCAATCATGACACGCGCCGCGAGACCGGACTTGCCCAGTTCGACGCAGGCCGCATCGACCGCCGCGGCATCGTAGTTCGGCGCCTTGCCGCCGCGCAGGATGAGATGACAATCCTCGTTGCCGTTGGTCGAGACGATGGCCGAATGGCCCGCCTTGGTCACCGAAAGAAAATGATGGGGGCTGGCCGCGGCCTTGATCGCATCCACCGCAATGCGGATGCTGCCGTCGGTGCCGTTCTTGAATCCGACCGGACAGGAGAGGCCCGAGGCCAGTTCACGATGCACCTGCGACTCGGTGGTGCGCGCGCCGATGGCGCCCCAACTGATCAGGTCGGCGGTGTATTGCGGGGTGATGGTGTCGAGAAATTCGGTGGCCGCCGGCAGGCCGAGCTCGCCCAGCTCCCACAGCAGCTTCCGCGCCAGGCGCAGGCCGTCGTTGATGCGGAAGCTGCCGTCCATGCGCGGATCGTTGATCAGTCCCTTCCAGCCCACCGTGGTGCGCGGCTTCTCGAAATACACGCGCATCAGGATCAGCAGGTCGGAGGCCATGCGCGTCGCGTCCTCGCGCAGCTTGTGCGCGTACTCCATTGCCGCATCGTAGTCATGGATCGAGCAGGGGCCCACCACCACCACCAGCCGGTCGTCGGCGCCGTGCAGTACGCGGTGCACACCCTGGCGTGCCTCATACGTTGTCTCCGCCCCCGCGTCGGTGGCGGGAAATTCGCGCAGGATGTGGCCGGGGGGCGAGAGTTCCTTGATCTCGCGGATGCGGACGTCGTCGGTGATGTGTTTCATGGGCGGACCTGAAGGCGGGCAAAGGCGTGATTCTAACGGAGGAGCAGGCGCCGCCCTGCTTTCGGCAGCCCGGAAACCTGGCGCTTCCCCAAGTGCGCGCGGGCGGGGTATGCTTCCCCCGGACAAGAAAACGGAGGAGGAATCATGTTCCAGGTTCGCATTCATGGCCGTGGCGGTCAAGGCGTGGTGACGGCGGCGGAAATGCTGTCGATTGCCGCATTTGAGGAAGGCCGCCACGCGCAGGCCTTCCCCAGTTTCGGTTCCGAGCGCACCGGCGCCCCGGTGGTGGCCTTCTGCCGCATCGCCGACAAGGAGATCCGCCTGCGCGAACCGATCATGGAGCCCGACGCGCTGATCATCCAGGACCCGACCCTGCTGCATCAGGTCGATGTATTCGCCGGCCTCAAAAAGGGCGGCTACATCCTGATCAACACCAACAAGACTTTCGAGGAACTCGGCCTCGGCGACTTCCTGCGCGACTGGCCGCACGACCGCCTTTGCACCGTGGCGGCCACCGACCTGAGCCGCAAGCACGTCGGCCGGCCGATGCCGAATGTGCCGCTGCTCGGTGGTTTTGCCGCCGTGTCGGGGGTGATCAAGCTCGAATCGGTGATCATGGCAATCAACGACAAGTTTTCGGGCAAGGTCGCCGCCGGCAACGTTGCCGGAGCCACCGAAGCCTACGACATCGTTCGCGCCGAAATGGAAGCAGCGCGTCGCCAGGAGGCTGCCCATGCTTAAGCAGTGTGAAGGTTCCCACGCGGTGGCCGAGGCCGTCGCCCTGTGCCGGCCCGAAGTGATTTGCGCCTACCCGATTTCGCCGCAGACCCACATCGTCGAAGGCCTCGGCGAAATGGTCAAGTCGGGCGACGTCAAGGACTGCGAGTTCATCAACGTCGAATCCGAGTTCGCCGCGATGTCGGTGGCCATCGGTTCGTCGGCCGCCGGTGCCCGCACCTACACGGCGACTGCATCGCAAGGCCTGCTGTTCATGGTCGAAGCGGTGTACAACGCCTCGGGCCTCGGCCTGCCGATCGTGATGACCGTGGCCAACCGTGCCATCGGCGCGCCGATCAACATCTGGAACGACCATTCCGATTCGCTCTCGCAGCGCGACTGCGGCTGGATCCAGCTCTTCGCCGAAACCAACCAGGAAGCGCTCGACCTGCACATCCAGGCCTTCAAGCTGGCGGAAGAACTGTCTTTGCCGGTGATGGTCTGCATGGACGGCTTTATCCTGACCCACGCCTACGAGCGCGTCGACATCCCGACCCAGGAACAGGTCGATGCCTTCCTGCCGCCCTACGAGCCGCGCCAGGTGCTCGACCCGGCAGAGCCCGTGTCGATCGGCGCCATGGTCGGTCCGGAAGCCTTCATGGAGGTACGCTATCTCGCTCATGCCAAGCAGATGCAGGCGCTGGAACTCATCCCGCAACTGGCGCAGGAATTCAAGTCCGTCTTCGGCCGCGAGAGCGGTGGCCTGATCCGCACCTACTGCACAGAGGATGCCGAAACCGTGGTCATCGCCATGGGCTCGGTGCTGGGCACGATCAAGGACACCGTCGATGAAATGCGCGCTGCCGGGCACAAGATCGGCGTGCTCGGCATCACCAGCTTCCGCCCCTTCCCGCTGGTCGAGGTGGCCGCCGCGCTGAGGAACTGCAAGCGCTTCGTGGTGCTGGAGAAGAGCCTTGCCGTCGGCATCGGCGGCATCGTCGCGACCAATGTGCGGATGGCCGTCACCGGCATGGGTCTCAAGGGCTACACGGTAGTCGCCGGCCTCGGCGGTCGCGCCATCACCATGAAATCGCTCACCGGGCTGTTCGACAAGGCGGGCCGCGACGAACTGGAACTGCTGACCTTCCTCGACCTCGACTGGAAGGTGGTCAACCGCCAGCTCGAGCGCGAAAAGCTGACCCGGCGTTCCGGCCCCGCAGCGGAAAGCATGCTGCGCGACCTCGGCACCGTCGCCTCGAAAATCGCGTGAGTTCCATCACAGTAATCGTCACCCGCCGAAGATGAAACACGTAAAAGGCGAATTGAAGGCCCCCCACCCCCATTCCCGCCCCAGGGCGGGGCTACCATTCCGCTCGCTTCGCTCGATCATCACCCATCGCTCCGAACGAGTTGTTTCACGTTAAGGCACGGAGACCGCCATGTCACTGCAAACCGTCAAGTTCTACCAGAC
>JBIJDJ010000179.1:0-6075 GCA_044344175.1 Sulfuritalea sp. | reverse complement strand
AGCGCAATGCGCACCTGCGAGGTCAGTTCCAGCGGGTCTTGCGTGCGCAGCGCGTGTTCCGCCAGGGTCTCGATGATGGTGCGCATGTCACGAATATTCACGCCCTCGTCAAGCAGGTTCTGCAGCACCCGCTGCAAGACTCCCAGCGGCAACTGTTTCGGCACCATGTCCTCGACCATCTTGGGCGACTCGACGGCGAGGTGATCCAGCAGCGCCTGGGTTTCCTGGCGGCCCAGAAGTGCAGTCGCGTGGGAAAGAATGACATGATTCAGGTGGGTGGCAATCACGGTGCTGGCATCGACCACCGTATAACCGAAAATATTTGCCTGCTCGCGCAAAGTCGCATCGATCCATACGGCGGGAAGACCGAAAGCGGGATCCTGCGTCGGGGTTCCCGCGACTTGTCCGGAAACGCGCCCCGGATTGATCGCCAGATACTGGCCTGGAAAGGCCTCGCCGTCACCGATCAGCACTCCCTTGAGGGTCAGGCGATAGGCATTCGGTCGCAGCTCCAGGTTATCTCTGATATGCACCGGTGCCGGCAGGAAGCCGATCTCATGGGCGAATTTCTTGCGTAATCCGCGAATCCGCTTCAGCAGTTCGCCATCCTGTCCCCGATCCACCAGTGGAATCAGACGGTAACCGACCTCAAGGCCCAGCACATCGACGGGCGTCACGTCGGACCAACTGGCTTCCGCGTTCTCGGTCGGTTGGGCAGCCGCCTGTTGCGCTGCGGCCGTGACCGCCGCGGCGGCCGCGGCCGCCTCGATTTCGGTCGCCGGCGGACGACGCAACCCCCGCCATGCAAGGAAACCAAGCACCGATGCCAGCATCAGGAACACAAAATTCGGCATACCCGGAATCAAGCCCAGCGTGCCGAGGATGATGGCGGTCAACGCGAGCACCATGGGGTTGCCAAACAATTGCGCCACCAGTTGCTGGCCGATGTCCTGTTCGGTGGCTACCCGAGTCACCACCAGACCGGCCGCCGTGGAAATGATCAGCGCCGGAATCTGTGCCACCAGACCGTCGCCGATGGTCAGCAGGGTATAGGCCTTGGCCGCGTCCCCGGCGCTCATGTCATGCTGAAGCACACCGACGATCAAGCCACCGATAATATTGATGAACAGAATCAAAATGCCGGCGACGGCATCGCCGCGCACGAATTTGGAGGCGCCATCCATCGAGCCGTAAAAGTCGGCCTCCAGCGCCACGGTAGCGCGGCGTTTGCGCGCCTCGTCCTCGCCGATCAGGCCTGCATTCAGATCGGCGTCGATGGCCATCTGCTTGCCCGGCATGGCATCCAGCGTGAAGCGCGCCGATACTTCGGCGATGCGCCCGGCGCCCTTGGTGATCACGATGAAATTGATTAGCGTCAGGATGATGAACACCACGATGCCGACCGCGTAGTTGCCGCCCACCAGAAAGTGGCCGAAGGCCTCGATCACCTTGCCGGCAGCGTCCGGACCGGTGTGCCCGTGGAGCAGCACGACTCGCGTCGAAGCCACGTTCAGCGACAGCCGCAGCAGCGTGGTGACCAGCAAAACCGTCGGGAAAATCGCGAAGTCGAGTGGCTTCATGGTGTACATCGCCACCAGCAGCACCATGATCGAGATGGCAATGTTGAAGGTAAAGAACACGTCGAGCACAAACGTCGGCAATGGCAGCACCATCATCGACAAGATAAGGATGATGAGCAGCGGCGCCAGCATCTGACGAATATTCAGCCGGCCGAGAAAGGCCTGCAGTGTCAGGCTGTCATTCATTCGGGCGACCCCGGATCAAACCCTGCGGGGACATCAATCAGCGCCGGCACAGTCGGCCGCAGCATGGCGCCGGCATTGGCCGCAAACTCGTTCATCTGATACACCCAGGCCATGACTTCGGCCACCGCGGCGTACAGTCCGGCAGGAATCTGGTCGCCAATCTCGGCATGCCGATACAGCGCTCGCGCCAGCGGCGGAGTCTCGAGCAGCGGTATCTGATTCTCGCTGGCGATTTCACGGATACGCGCGGCGATCAGATTCATCCCCTTGGCCACCACCACCGGGGCGCTCATTGCGGTGCGGTCATACTTCAAGGCCACGGCAAAGTGTGTCGGGTTGGTCACCACCACATCCGCCTTGGGCACTTGCGACATCATGCGGCTGCGCGCCATCTCGCGCTGCTGACTGCGGATGCGCGCCTTGAGCTGGGGATCGCCTTCACTTTCCCGTGCCTCCTTCTTCAACTCCTCGCGCGTCATCTTCAACCGGTCGTGGTATTGCCAGAGCTGAAACGGCACGTCGATCGCCGCAATAACCGCCAGGCCGCCAATCAGCGCAACGAAGCTGAAAAAAAGCAGTTGCGAAAATGAAGCCAGCGCGGTCTCGATGGGCTGTGCCAGCAGGGCAAACATGCGATCCTGTTCGTTGCGGACGGCCCAGTAGAGAACCCCGCTGATCAGCAACGCCTTGAGAATCGCCTTTACCAGCTCGGCAATGCTCTGCCAGGAAAACATGCGGCCGAAACCCTTGATCGGATCCATGCGCGTGAGATCAAGCTGAAACGCCTTGGGTGAGAATACCCAGCCGCCCATGACGAAGGGCGTCGCGATGATGGCCACGATGATGGCCAGAAAAATCGGCCCGACGATGCCAAAACCATCGACAGTACGCGCCAGGGCAGTTCCGCTCATGACCGTGGTATCGAATGCCGCGTTGCGGCTGAAGCTCAACCCGTGCCGCAAAAGACTGGCGGCGCCATGGGCCATCCAGCTGCCAAGCACCCAGAAGGTGCCGGCTCCGGCGGCCAGAACCATGAACGCCATCAGCTCGCGCGAATGCGGAACATTGCCATCTTCGCGCGCCTGCTCGAGACGGCGCTCCGATGCCGGTTCGGTTCGCTCGAGGTCGCTCTCTTCAGCCACGGATACACTTTCTCATACCGGCAATTATTGCTGCCGGGGCGATTCGCGAGCACCCGAACAAACGTTAAAACATCGGCTTAATCCCGAGCCGGGAAAGCCGGAATCATCCGGGTTCCTGATTAGCCGCAATGTTCAGCCATACAGAACCCCATCCCCTTCAAGGGCCGGGGTGGGGATGGGGAATTGCGGTCGTCTTTGCCGCTTTGAGTCGAACGAACCGGGATGTTTTGCCTGAATTCCGGCCCGGTCAGCCCATCCCCGATTCGCGTGCCTTGCGCTCGCGTTCGATCTTCATGATGTAACGCTGAATCAGCCGTGCCATCGGACCCGACAGATTGACGAATTCACAACCGGCGCGCCTGGCGCGGATACCGCTGCGGCTGACGGATTCCGTCAGGCTGCGCAGACGCAGGCTGGAGGCAATCGATCCGACCTCGGGCAACTCGATACCGCAGCCGGAAAGCTCCATATCGGTTTCCAGAGGCAGGTTCAGCGGCAGGCCCACCAGCAAGACGCCGCCGCCGCTGATATCGGCGATGTGGACGTCGATCGGAACGCTTGAGCCATCCGCCTCGGGAACGCGGATTCTGCATTTGAGCGGCTGCGCCATGGGCGTGACCAGCCGATAGAATTCACGCCGTTGCAGCCGCAGGAGGCTGTCCGGCAACGACGCATGGAAGGCAGGGTGCCCGCCGTCTTCGATCTGATCCACCCCGCGCAGGATGAACTGGATTTTCACTTTATCCAGCTGGCTGACGCAGAACAGCTTTTCCGCCTTGAGCGCCTTGCGGTTCATGTCCATGCTGGCGCCGAACTCGAGGACCAGTCCGGTGTCATCGCAGCTCACCAGGCTGGTAAGCACCATGTTGCGCCCTTCGTTGAACATCATGGTGATTTGCGATACATGCTCGATCAACCCGCGCAAGACAGGGAACATCTCGCTCTTGGAGTACAGCAGGTACTGACTGAATTCGTCGGTGGCCAGCACTTCCGTGATGGCTTGCGGCGTCAGGCTGGCATCCGGTTCAGCGCTGGAGGGGGTCATATTGAGGAATAGGGCTAACAAAAAGCGTGACGGATTTTAGCCCTGTTTGGTTTCGGCGGCAGAAGGAACGTATCTCGGGGGCTCGCCGCGTTCCACCTGATACAACCAGGCCAGCAATTCTGCCACCGCGACGTATAGCTGCGGCGGGATGTGCTGATCCAGATCGACCTGGGCAAGCAGCGCAACCAGCGCAGGCGACTCATGGACATAAATGCCGTGTTCTTGCGCCCGCGCGATGATCTCGTCGGCGATCAGGCCGCGCCCCTTCGCCACCACCATTGGTGCGGTGGCGCCGGGAGCGTATTTCAGCGCCACCGCCAGCGTGCGCTGCGTATCCTCGTCAGCCGGCGTCATGCTGCGTCTGCGCCCCCGTCAGTGTCAGACCGGCGGCCGCCAGCGCCTGCTGCAAGGCCGGAATGGCGGCGTCAAGGTCGGTCGCGGTGGAAGCCTCCAGAGTGTGCAACACCAACTGCACGTTCTGACCGCTCAACTGCAGGCGGGCGTCGATGGCACCCAGCCGCGGCAGGGTGAGGCGCAGCGCGGTGGCCCAGGTGACCGCCTGATCCGGCGCGCTGTCGCCTTGCCGGGTATCGCGTTCGATTTCCCAGTCCATTGCCTGCTTCGGCCAGATTTCGCCATGCCATGCCAGCCGCTGCGTCGCGGCAGCCTCAAGCTGTTGCTGCACCAGCGGCCGCAAATCGTCGGGGATCATGAGGGCGACGGCGGCCGGGTTTGCCGCCAGGCGCGATTCCGCGGTGGCGGCGCCGGTCGTTGCCGTCTCGCCGCCGAACAACATCTGCAGCAGCGAGACGGGGGGCGGGGGCGGGGCGGCGGTTTCGGGCCGTGCCGCCAGCGCCGACTTTGCAACGGATTCCTGCGCCGTCCCCGGCTGGCCGAAGGCCGCCAGGATTACCGGGGCCGAGTGCTGCCCCTGCGGCTCGGCCAGCAAACTGGCCAGCGGCCGCTGGCCCAGCGCCCACTGCACCTGATGCGCTTCGTAGAAAAGCCCGCTGCTGCTTACCGCCTGCGCGAGTTTTGGCGGCAGGCCCTGAACCAGCGCCGCCGCGTTGGCCGGCGCCTGCGGCAAAAGCGAGCGACCTCGGTTAAGGGCTGCCGGCGTGGCCGACTCGCCCTCGCGGGCGAGCAGCGAAGCGATCAATTGCCCGGTGCGCGACAGCGTGGCGTGCTGATAGGGGTCGCCGGCTGCGGTGAGGCCGCCCTCTGCCATTTTCGCCACGATCGCACGCGGCATGCGGTCGATCACCACCAGATCCAGCGTGTCGCCGACCTTGGCGCCCTCGGGCAAGGAAAGCGTCAGCAGTCTTCCGGCAACCAGCGCCTTGAAGGTGTTCTCCGGCAGGGCTTCCTGAATGTGGGCGCGGAACACCTGCCCTTTCTGCAAATCGGGCAGATCGGAGGGGATTTCCTCGATCGGCCGCAGCGGATGCAGCAGCGACTCGGTCTGACTGCGAACCTGGACACCGACATCGGTGGGAATCATCACCATGGCACGTTACCGGTCTCAGGAGTGGCGCCGGATGGGCCCGCTGCGCGGCGACACCGGCACCGGCACCTGACACGGGCGACCCATCGATCGCTCAGATACTCAAAAACCACCCGGCGCGCTGTCCGTCGCCGCATACGCGTGCTGCACCTGCTTGCGGCGATTCTGACTGCCGAGAAATTGACGCACATGCTCCATCCAGGGTTCCGTGTGGCGGCGAATCTCGGCGTCGTCTTCGAGGATCTGCTGAATCAGGCCGCGCTTGTGATCGTTTTCCGTCGCGCTCGCGCCCGCATCCGGGCCGGGACCGCTGTTCGCGATCAGTTCATCGCGCAAGGCGGCGACGCTGCATTCGAGGGTGACCAGGCGCTCCCAGTCATTCGCCCGCGCAGCATTCACCATGTCCGCTGAAAGTGCGCGGATTTCTTCGTAGAGGTCGAGCTGGTCGGGCATCGACAACATGGTAAGACTCAGGCGGCGGCCTTGCTCGAGGAAGCTACGGCGGGATCCTGGGCTATTTCCGCCCACGCCGAGCGGAGTTCGGCCAGCAGCCGGCCCACCTCGTTCAGTGCCGCCGGGTCGTTCTTCAGGTTGGCGTGCAGCAGGCGATTGCACATA
>JBIJDJ010000178.1:0-6124 GCA_044344175.1 Sulfuritalea sp. | reverse complement strand
TCGATTCGCTCCAACCTGCAATCATCGATTCGCTCCAACCTGCAATCATCGATTCGCTCCAGCGTCCAATCGTCGCCGTGCAAGGCCCCCGCTACGGCAGCCGGCCACGCATGACGGGGAATGTCCGCCAGCAACGGGCTGGCCGGCAGGGATCGCTCGCCTTCGCACTGTGCCCAGGAAAACACTACTTCGGCAGCGCTCCCGCACCAGAGACCCTGCAGGATTTGCGCTTCGGTCGCCAGGCTGTCGGCGCGCGCAGCCGGAATGCCGGCACGGCGTTGCAACTCGGCGGGCAGCAGGGGATTCGGCCGGGCGGCGGGCGGCCAGGCGGCCTCATTGAGGCCCATGACCCAGAGCGCATCGACCGGACCGGCCAGCGCATCGGCCAGGCTGCAAACTTCGACCCGTGCCGGAGTGCGTCGGGAAGCGGCGAAGGCCTGATCGCGACATTGCCGCTGCACCTGGCGCAAGGCCTCGCCGGCATCGACGCGACCAAGAATGGCATCCAGCGCGACCAGGTCGCTCAAAACCGCGCGTAATTCGTCGCAGGCCTGACCTTCCGTCGCCGACAAGGTACGCTGACCGGGCCAGCCGAGCGCTTCCAGGCGCTTGCCGAAATCGGCAGCCCAAACCGACGGTAGTTGGCGGCGCGGCGCAGCACGCACGACTTCCAGCATTGCCCCGAGATGCGCGGCCAGGCGCGACGCCTGCAGACCTCCGGCCTGGCGCAGCACGGAACGCATCAGGCGTTCCAGGCTGGTTTCGGGCGGCAGCAGTTCACGCAAGCCGGCTTCGATCCAGGCGCGCGCATCGGCCTCGTCAAGGTCGGCCGACCAGCCGGGGCCGCAGACCAAGGCGCCGAATTCGGCCTGCGCCACGCGCTGCGGATGGACGCCCAACTGCAGCAGGCGCAGGGCGATATCGACCAGCGCTTCGGCCGCCAGCGGCGCCCCGGCGACAAAGGAAAAGTCGCGTTCGTGGGCAGCCCAGCCGGCGCCCACGGCCGAGGGATGGAGGCTGTCGTCGAGCGCGGCTTCCAGCAGCCGCTTGCGCGCCGGCAGATCGGCGACGGCGATGCGGATGCGTGGCGAAGGCACGCCGCCATTCCCGGCGGACGCAGCGCGCGCCAGCCGGTCGCGCGCCCAGTTGGCGGCGGCGACACACTCGGCTTCGGCATCGGGCAGCGCAACGCCGAGCGCAGGCGTACTTTCACCCCGCCCGAAATCAAGCCGGAACAGCTCGACACCGCGGGCCTCGAGCACCACCAGCAGGCGCGAGACCAACGGATCGGGCGAGATGAAACCGGCAATGCCGAGGCGCGCCGGCAGGCCGCCGATGCCGCGCTCGACGCATTCGATGCGCCATGCCATCACCTCGTCCGCCATTCGCCAGCCGCCCGACTTGCAATCCTCGCTCACCTGCTCCTGCCAGCGCAGGAAGGCGAGGTATTCGCCGGTATGCAATGCCGCCGGCACCGCGATGCGCCACGTTCGTTGCAGGCTGGCCGCCTCCATCGCGGCCAGCGCCATTCCTTCGCGATCGAACAGTTCGGCCGCGGCGCCCGTGTCGGCTGCTATCGCCCGCTCCCACAAGCTGCGCTCCTGCGAGCGCGAGAGAAAGCTTCCCGGCACACCGGCCGCAGGAATTTCCCCGCGCAGCAGCGCCGCAGAAGTCAGGTGATCGAGCCACATGGCCGGCGTCGAACTTTGCAGCGCCTGCCAGGTCATGGCGCCTTGCGCCGCCTGCATTTCGCCGTGGGCCCGGCGCAGGCCGGTCGCCAGTCGCGCCGTGGCGCACAGCACCAGCGGCTCCGGTCCGCCGGGCAGTTCGGCCAGCTTTACTCCGGGCAGATCGGAACGGATCAAGAAATCACCCTGCCAGCGGCAGCATCAGCGCGCCCAGGGCGCACAGGGTTGTAGTGACAATGAACACGGCGAGATCGGCATGGTGCGCAGACATGATGTTTCCTCCAGATTGATGGAGGGCATTCTGCGGGTGGCAAAGCTCATGGCGTGAGCCTGTCGTCTTTCCCCAGCAATTCCGGCGCCTGCACGTCGCGTGGCAGCGCCTCGACCGGATTCAGGTCGCGGATTTCCTTGTCGTCGCCTGCCACCTTCAGGTCGCGGAACTTGCGCGCCGAGACCAGCACGCGGCGTTCCATCGATGCCACCGAATCGTTGTAGGCGCCGACCGCCTCGCCGAGGTTCTTGCCGACGCGGCTCCAGTGCTCAGCCACGGTCGCGATGCGATCGTAGAGCTCGCGCCCGAGCTGGCTGATGCGTTCGGCGTTTTCGGTCAGGGCCTGCTGCGTCCAGCCGTAGGCGACCGCGCGCAGCAGCGCGATCAGCGTGGTCGGCGTGGCGAGGATAACGCGCGCATCGACCCCGGCTTCGATCAGCGAGGGGTCGGCTTCCAGGGCGGCCGAGTAGAACATCTCGCCGGGCAGGAACAGCACGACGAAATCGGGCGAGGGCTGGAACTGTTCCCAGTAGGCCTTCTGGCCGAGCTTCTTCAAGTGGTCGCGCACCTGGCGCGCGTGGTCGAGCAGCTTGCGCTTCTTCTCTTCCTCATCGCTCGCTTCCAGCGCTTCGAGGTAGGCGGCCAGCGGCGCCTTGGCATCGACCACGATGTTCTTGCCGCCTGGCAGCCTGACAATCATGTCGGGCCGCAGCCGCCCGTCCTCGGTATTAGTGCTTTCCTGCTCGAAGAAATCGCAGTGATCGAGCATGCCGGCCATCTCGACCACGCGCTTGAGTTGCATTTCCCCCCAACGCCCGCGCGTCTGCGGCGCACGCAGAGCCTTGACCAGGTTGCCAGTTTCCAGGCGCAAGGCGCCCTGCGCTTCGGCCATGGCGCGCACCTGTTCGGTCAGCGTGGCGTAGGCATCGATGCGCGACTTTTCGATGCCCTGGATCTGCAGTTCGAATTTTTCCAGCGAAGTCTTCACCGGCGCCACCAGTTCGCCGATGGCGAGCTGGCGCTTGTCCAGATCGGTCCTGGCGGAGGCCAGCGCCGCCGCCTGCTGCGCCTCGAGCGTGGCGCGGGCGAGTTCGAGGAAGGACTGGTTGTTCTTCGCCAGGGCATCGGCCGAAATCACCTTGAAGGCATCGGCGAAGCTGTCGCGCGCGGCTTCCAGGGTGGCCTGGCGCTCGGCGAACAACGCCTGGTCCTTTTCCAGCTCCGTGGCGAGCTGCGCGCACCGTATCGCCAGCGCCGACTTTCCCTCGCGCAGCGCCACCAGCTCGCTTTCCTGTGTGACCAGCCGGGCCTGCGCTTCCTTCAGGCGCGCAACAAATACGACGGCGACCAAACCGCCGCCGATCAGGAGTCCCACCACCAGTGCAATGCCGATTTCCATGCCGCGCTCAATCCCGATTCGCTGTTGGTCCCGAGAGTATCACTCCCTCCGCCTCGCATCCCATCCCAACGCCAACCGGCGCGGGGTACGATTCCTGCTGAAATAGGCTCCTACTCATTGAAGCCGCGAATCAGGCGCCCCGCCTTCTTGGTCGGACGGCCCTTCAGGCCGGCGCCCGGCATCGGCGCCAAGCGGCGGATTTCCTCCAGTTGCAGGCGCCGCGCCGTACTTTCGGCGGTCTCCGCGTAAAGCAGGCGGGCCTCCGGCGCCGGCCGCCGCTGGGCATTCAACCCGCACACGATGACCGTCCAGCGCAATTCGCCGGCGGCTATTTCCAGTTCATCGCCAGGCTTCAGTTCACGCGCCGGTTTGACCTGCTGCCCATTCCACTTGACCCGGCCGCCATCCACCGCGGCGGCAGCAAGGCTTCGCGTCTTGAAGAAGCGCGCCGCCCAGAGCCACTTGTCGATGCGCTGCAACCGGTCCCCGGCGTCGATCATGAATCAGGAAATTCAGCGCACGGGCCCGGCCGGGAATTATTTTCCGGAGGCTTCGCGCTTGCTGCGCGAGGTCGCCAACACCGTCGCCTCGCCGTCGATGACCACCTTGTCTCCCACGGTGCACACCGTATCGAGCACCACCCGGCTTTTTTCGACGATGATTTCCTTGACGGTCACCCTGGCATGAACGGTATCG
The DNA here is from genome assembly GCA_044344175.1 of Sulfuritalea sp. GTDB lineage: Bacteria > Pseudomonadota > Gammaproteobacteria > Burkholderiales > Rhodocyclaceae > Sulfuritalea. Next base: position 2,070 of record JBIJDJ010000178.1, on the reverse strand, counting down.
CCCGGCCGCACCGGCGCGCGGAAACGCAAGGACTGGCTCAGGTAAACCACGCCGGGCCCCGGCAATTGATTGCCGAGTACAGACGAAAGCAGGCTGGCGCTCAGCATGCCATGCGCGATGCGGCCGCCGAACGGCGTCGTCCGCGCATACTCCTCGTCCATATGCATCACGTTGAAGTCGGTCGACACGCCGGCAAAGAGGACGATGTCCGCGTCGGTGATGGTTTTGGTGGTTTCAGCGCTCATGCCGATTGTCAGGTCTTCTACGTCATAGCCGTTACGGGGATTCATTGAAGTCCTTTCTAAAGATTGGAGTTGCCAGACCGGGGAACAGCAGTTTCAGGACCCGGGAATATCCTCACTGCCTCTCAACTAACGGCGCCATTCGACTTTCGTCAGGGTACCGGATACGGCAAGACTGGCCCGCCGCTGCTCCATGGGTAACTTGAGATCCACGGCAAACCGCCCGCGGACATTTTTGCTCGCATCGACGTCGACTGCGCCATTGGCGGACATTCCGCCCTCGGTCAGGCGCACCAGCTTGAGTTGAGTCGCGCCGCGATCATGCACAAAGTTGCCGGCAATCTCGGCAAACCGGGTCTCGCCGCTCATCGTACCGCCCTGCAGCATGCGCCCCAGGTCCACCCCCAGCAAAGTACCTCTCCCGAGAACGAAGTTGCCTTCGACGCGATTCGCAGCGAAAAGCTTGGTGGCGTCAGCGGCTTGCATGGCATACGCGGCTACCCCCGCCAGTCTTGCGCCGTCGATCAGGCCGGGAAGAAGTCGGGAGGTGTCGATCTGCTTGGCATTCAACTCACCCGCAAGAGTCCATTGCGACCCCCATTTCAGTCGGGCACTACCGCCGAGAATCCCGCCGTGGGAAAAACTCTTGAACTCCGTCACGGCAAGTTGGTTTCTTTCCGCGGTGCCGCTGGCAACCAGATCATCCAGCGTCAGATCCGAACCGAAAGGAATCTTGAATGACCTCGCCTTGAAGTCGATCTGCACCGACTCGCCCTTCCGCGTCAGTTCCAGGTTGATGTTTTTATCCACTGATTCAATGACAACGGTTTTCCACGCACCTTCGCCGTCGGACTGCAGTTTCGCGTCCACGGCAGGCAGGCTGACGTTCTTCGATTCCAGCCTGGCGTTGACCGCGCCAACCTGGCCAAACGCCACGTCCTGCGCCAGAGGTTTGCCGAACAGAATCCAGCCAAGGCCCTCTTCGGTGACCACCGGCGAGTCCAGTTCAATCGACTTGAACACCTTCTTGTCGTTGAACAGGTTGCCCAGGCCGCCGACTGCCTTGATCCCGGACACCCGGATCTGCCCTTCTGCACCGATTGCAACGCCTTCAAGGCGCAAGTGGGTCTGTGGCAGCAGCGAAAGGCGGAGCCCCTTGATCTTGACCGGTTGCTGAAACTGCCCGGCCAGGGCTTTCTCGAACTGCGGAATCTGCCCATCGAAGGAGATCAGGTGGATCGCCACCAAGCCAAGCACGATCAGGGCGAGGAGCCCCAGCGCGACAGGCTTGCCCCAGCGCAGAGACTTTCCTGAGTCGACTGCGGGCTCTTTCTTGCCGACCCGTTTGCGCGCCAGTTTCTCCTCCTCACTCCTGGATTTCTCTTCAGCCTTGCGCCAGGCCTTGTCCTCGGCTTCCTGCCGGACTCGATCTTCGACTGCACGTTGAGCCTCGGCTTCGGCTTCCTGCCGAACTCGCTCCTCGGTCTCGCGACGAATGCGCTCTTCCGTCTCACGGCGAACCCGATCTTCCGTCTCACGACGGGTGCGCTCTTCCGCCTCACGACTGGCCGTCTCCTCAGCCTCACGGCGAACGCGGTCTTCCGTCTCGCGGCGAACACGCTCTTCCGCCTCACGGCTGGCCGTCTCCTCAGCCTCACGGCGAACGAGGTCTTCCGTCTCGCGGCGAACACGCTCTTCCGCCTCCTGCCTGGCGCGTTCGGCCGCTTCCTGCAGCGCCTTCTCTTCAGCCAGTTTTCGCGCCTGCGCTTCGGCCTCCTGCCTGGCGCGTTCGGCCGCTTCCCGCAGCGCCTTCTCTTCAGCCAGTTTT
>JBIJDJ010000031.1:0-20036 GCA_044344175.1 Sulfuritalea sp. | reverse complement strand
GATCCATGCCGCGACCATGGTCACGGCCGGTATCTTCATGGTGTCGCGCATGTCGCCGCTGTTCGAACTGTCCGACACCGCACTCTCCTTCGTCATCGTCATTGGCGCCATCACCACGCTGTTCATGGCGCTGATTGCCATCGTGCAGACCGACATCAAGCGCGTCGTCGCCTACTCGACACTGTCGCAGCTCGGTTACATGACCATGGCGCTGGGCGCCTCCGCCTACTCGGTGGCGATCTTCCATCTGATGACGCATGCCTTCTTCAAGGCCGTGCTGTTCCTCGGCGCCGGCTCGGTGATCATCGCCATGCACCACGAACAGGACATGCGTCGCATGGGCGGCCTGCGCAAGTACCTGCCGATCACCTACCTCACCATGTTCATTGCCGCCATCGCCAATGCCGGCCTGCCGCCCTTCGCCGGCTTCTTCTCCAAGGATTCGATCATCGAGGCCGTGCATTTCGCCCAGGTGCCGGGCGCCGGTTTCGCCTACTTCTGCGCGCTGGCCGCGGTCTTTGTCGGCGGCCTGTATTCCTTCCGCCTGATCTTTTTCACCTTCCACGGCAAGGAGCGTTTCCGCGAGCCGGCGCACGACGCCCACGGTCACGATGCGCACGACGACCATGGTCATCATGGCCCCGTCGAACCAAACGAATCGCCCAAGGTCGTCACCGTACCGTTGATCCTTTTGTCGATTCCGGCGATTGCTTCCGGCTGGCTGATCGGCACCATCCTCTATGGCAACTGGTTCGGCGGCTCGATTTCCATTGCCGCCGCGCACAAGGGCATGGCTACCATGGCCCACGAGTTCCATGGCGTGTTCGGCATGATGGCGCATGGTGTGACCACGCTGCCCTTCTGGCTGGCGCTCTCCGGCGCGGCGACGGCCTGGTACCTCTACATCGTGCGCCCGGATCTGCCGGCGGTGATCAAGGCAAAATCCGGCGTGTTGGCGACCATTCTCGAAGAAAAATACGGCTTTGACCGCTTCAACGACTGGTTCTTCGCCGGTGGCGCCCGCCTGATCGGTCGCGGCCTGTGGAAGGGTGGCGACCAGATGCTGATTGATGGCGTCATGGTAAATGGCTCGGCCGGAGCAGTGGGCTGGATCTCCGGCCTGGTCCGGCTGTTCCAGACCGGCCGCATCTACCAGTACGCGTTCGGAATGATATTCGGCGTCTTTGCGCTGCTGACGCTCTGGATCAACAGAGCCTGATGCACGCGGGCAACCATGCACACCGGACTGATGGAATAAGAAACCGATGAATTCGCAACTCCTGAGTCTTGCAATCTGGGTCCCCATCCTTGGCGCCGTGCCTGTGTTCGCGGCCGGCTCCGAGCGCCGCACGCTGGTGCGCTGGCTGGCGCTGGCGGTGGCCGTTGCCGGCTTTCTGGTGACGATCCCGCTCTACGCCCGGTTCGACGCGACGCAGGCGGGCATGCAGTTCGTCGAGCAGGCGCCCTGGATTACGCGCTTCAATGTCCAGTACCTGCTCGGGGTAGACGGCATTTCGATGCCCTTCATCCTGCTGAACAGCTTCATCACCGTGATGGTGGTGCTGGCCGGCTGGGAAGTCATCGAAGAGAAGCAGGCGCAGTACATGGGCGCCTTCCTGGTCATGTCGGGCCTCATGAACGGCATCTTCAGCGCGCTCGACGGCGTGCTGTTCTATGTATTCTTCGAGGCCTCACTGATTCCGATGTATATCATCATCGGCGTCTGGGGCGGGCCGAACCGCGTCTATGCGGCCTTCAAGTTCTTCCTCTATACGCTGCTCGGTTCGCTCCTGATGCTGGTTGCCCTGATCTGGCTGTTCCTCGAATCCGGCGGCAGCTTCAGCATTCTCGATTGGCATCAGTTGCCCATCGACATAGGGCCGCAGATCCTGATCTTCATCGCCTTCCTTGTTTCGTTCGCCGTCAAGGTGCCGATGTGGCCGGTGCATACCTGGTTGCCCGATGCCCACGTCGAGGCGCCGACCGGCGGCTCGGTGGTACTCGCGGCGATTGCGCTGAAACTGGGCGCTTACGGCTTCGTTCGGTTCTCCCTGCCCATCGTTCCGGATGCCAGTCATTACCTTGCGCCGATGATGATCGCCCTGAGCCTGACCGCCGTTGTCTATATCGGCTTCGTCGCGCTGGTACAGACCGACATGAAGAAGCTGATCGCCTATTCGTCGATTTCACACATGGGTTTCGTCACGCTCGGCTTTTTCATTTTCAACGCCATCGGCGTCGAAGGCGCATTGGTCCAGATGATCTCGCACGGATTCATCTCCGCCGCGATGTTCCTTTGCGTCGGCGTCATGTACGACCGCATGCATTCGCGCATGATCGCCGATTACGGCGGCGTGGTGAATACCATGCCGAAGTTCGCCGCGCTGTTCGTCTTCTTCTCCATGGCCAATTCCGGTTTGCCGGCCACCTCGGGTTTCGTCGGCGAGTTCATGGTTATCCTCGGCGCCATCAAGTTCAATTTCTGGGTCGGCTTTGCCGCCGCCACCACGCTGATTCTCGGCGCGGCCTACACCCTGTGGATGGTCAAGCGCGTGGTCTTCGGCGCGGTCGCCAACGATCACGTCGCCAAACTGACCGATATCGGCGCCCGCGAATTCCTGGTGCTCGGACTGCTGGCGGCCTGCGTACTGGCCATGGGTCTCTACCCCTTCCCGTTTACCGAGGTGATGCACGCCTCGGTGGATAACCTGCTCAAGCATGTTGCGGCAAGCAAATTGTAATGAACGCAAATGACCGGCACACGACACGAGAGACACGAGAGAAAAGATGCTGAATAATTTCGTGATGCCCGACCTGTACCCGGCGGCGCCGGAGATATTTCTCCTGCTGATGTCGTTTCTGGTGCTGTTTGTCGACCTGATCTTTGGCGCCACGCACCGCTGGATGGCGGCCATGCTGACTGTCGTCACGCTACTCGGTTGCGCTGCGATCACCCTGGTGACTTCGGACGGGCAGACCACGCTGACCTTCAGCAACATGTTCGTCGACGATCTGCTGTCCGACTTCCTCAAGTTGTTGACCTACCTCGCCGTGATCATGATGCTGATCTACGGTCGCCAGTACATGGCCGACCGCGGCCTGGACAAGGGCGAGTTCTATTTGCTGGTGCTCTACGCCACGCTGGGCATGATGGTGATGATTTCGGCGGCGAACTTCCTGACCATGTATCTCGGCTTGGAACTGATGTCGCTCTCGCTCTACGGCCTGGTCGCCATCGACCGCGACAATTCGCGCTGTACCGAGGCGGCGATGAAGTATTTCGTGCTCGGTGCGCTCGCTTCAGGCCTGCTGCTCTACGGCATGTCGATGATCTACGGCGCCACCGGCAGCCTGGAACTGGGCGGCGTGGCGCAGGCCCTGTATCAGGGGCATTCGGAAAAAGCCGTACTGGTCCTCGGCCTCGTCTTCCTCGTTTCCGGCGTCGCTTTCAAACTCGGCCTGGTGCCCTTCCACATGTGGATTCCCGATGTCTATCACGGCGCGCCAACGGCCGTGACCATGTTCATCGGTTCTGCGCCGAAACTTGCGGCCTTCGCCATGGCCCTGCGTCTGCTGGTCTATGGCTTGTTCGGTTTGGCGGTGGATTGGCAGAAGATGCTGCTGATCATGGCAGTGCTCTCGATCGGTCTCGGCAACCTGGCGGCCATCGCGCAGACCAATATCAAGCGCATGCTGGCGTATTCGGCGATTTCCCACATGGGTTATATGGTACTCGGCCTGATGTCCGGTCTGGTCGGCGGCCAGGTCGATCCCTTTACCGCCGTCAATGCCTACAGTTCGGCGCTGTACTACACGGTTGCCTATGTGCTGATGTCGCTGGGAGCCTTCGGCATGGTGCTGCTGTTGTCGCGTGCCGGCTACGAGGCGGAAAACCTGGAAGACTTCAAGGGTCTCAACAAGCGCAGTCCCTGGTTCGCCGCGATGATGCTGATCATCATGTTCTCCATGGCCGGCATCCCTTTCTTCGTCGGCTTCTTCGCCAAGTTTGCCGTGCTGCTGGCGGCGATCAAGGCGGGCTATACGGCCGTGGCGGTGATCGCCGTGATGTTCTCGCTGGTGGGCGCTTTCTACTACCTGCGCGTGGTCAAGCTGATGTATTTCGATGCGCCGGTCGATTCCGCACCGATCACCGCCGGCCTTGATGTGCGTGTCCTGCTGTCGCTCAACGGCCTGGCCGTTGCTGCGTTCGGCCTCTTTCCCGACGCGATGATGCTGGTCTGCACCACCGCGCTGATGCGCTCGCTCTAAGTCGCGCGTTCTTGCCGGGCCGCCAAGCCGTCATGCCTGATCCGCATGGCGGCTTTGTCTTTTGTCCGCGCCGCAGGCGCGGACGGTCTCCCCGCCGGGATTGGTGCTTCGCTGTCGCGCTGATATAAGATGACAAATTGCGCTGCACGTTCAAGTTTCAATCATTGGCCCGACGCGTACATGGAAGACTCCGACCTGATCGAACACACCATCGCCAGCGAGCCGGTTTTTGACGGCATGCTGTTGCATGTACGTCGAGACACCGTGCGGCTGCCGAACGGACATGAAACCGTGCGTGAGTGGATTGCCCATCCCGGTGCGGTGGTGGTGGTGGCGACGCTGGACAACGGCAAACTGCTGTTCGAGCGCCAGTTCCGCTATCCGCTGCAGCGCGTCTTCGTCGAACTGCCGGCCGGCAAGATCGACCCCGAGGAACATCCGCTGGATACGGCCAAGCGCGAACTGCGCGAGGAGACCGGCCATCAGGCGAAATTCTGGCGCCATCTGTTCACCATGCATCCGTGCATCGGCTACTCCGACGAGCGCATCGAAATCTTCTGGGCCAGCGGCCTGATCTACGTCGGCCATCAACGCGACCACGGCGAGTTTCTCGACATCATCGAGATGAGCGTGGCCGATGCGCTGCAGGCCGTGCACGACGGCGAGATCACCGATGGCAAGACCATCAGCGCCCTGATGTGGGCCGACAAGATCGCATCGGGCGCCTGGCAGGTTCCGGACTGAGCGATGGACAGGATCGACGGCGCTGGTTCGCACGACAATCTGGATCTCGATCCCTCCGGCGGTCACACGCTGGAAGCGCTGCATGTGCTCGCCGAGATCTCCAGCAATCTCGCCGATGAAGACGATCTCGACGAACTGCTGGGTCGTTTTCTGGGCACCATGATCCGCCTGGCCAAGGCCGACGCCGGCGTGGTACGGGTGTTGACCAGCGACGGCGAGCACCTGCGCATGGTCGCTTCGCGCGGCCTGCCGCCGGCCGTGGTGGAAAAGGAACGCCTGGTTTCGCGCGATTGCGGCCTGTGCGGCATCGCCGTCGGCCAGAACCGGCCTCTGTTCGACATCGACCTGAGCGGCTGTGACGCGCGTACCGGCGGCGATTTTTTCAAGACTGGCTGCCAGGCCATGGTGGTGGTGCCACTCTCGAACGGCGGCCGCCTGCTCGGCACTTACAACCTGTTCCTGCCCGAAGCTTTCGAACTGCCGGAAGAAGTTGCGCTGCTGTTCCGCTCGATCGGCGAGCATCTCGGCATGGCGCTGGAAAACGCGCGACTCAAGCGCGAAAATCTGCGTATCGTGCTGACCAGCGAGCGGCAGATGATGGCCGCCGAAATCCACGATTCACTGGCGCAGACGCTGGCCTACATGAAGATGCGCATGGCCATGCTCAACGACGCGATCGAGGACCAGTCGCTGGAGCGCAGCGCCAAGTACGCCGGCGACGTCAGCCAGGCGCTGGACGACGCCTATGGCCACCTGCGCGAACTGCTGGTGCAGTTTCGCAGCCGCATGGATCCGATGGGCCTCGAACATGCATTGCAGGGGCTGTCCCTGGGCTTTCAGGAGCGCACCGGCATTTCCCTGCGCTATGAGAACAAGCTGACCGACCTGCGCCTCGAACCGGAAAAGGAAAGCCAGGTCTTCCACATTCTGCAGGAGGCGCTGGCCAACGTTGCCCGCCATTCCGGCGCCACCGAGGCCAGCCTGACGCTGGAGGCGGCCGGCGACTATTACAACGCCACGATTGAAGACAACGGGCGTGGCGGGCAGGGTTTCTTCGCCATCGCCAATCGCGTCGGCGGCTTCCAGGAACATCCCGGGCTGCGCGATCACTTCGGACTGGCGATCATGCGCGAGCGGGCGCAAAAAATCGGCGGCCATCTCGAAGTCGCCAACCTGCCGCAGGGAGGCTTCCGCGTCCGGCTCAGCTTTCCGCCCGGGGGAGGTGTCCTGACATGAGCGCTCCCCGCCGGGCCGTCCCAAGGGGGGCGCAGCCAACCTACGGAGCCGCGCAGCCGCGAACCACCGTCACCCCCTCGCATGGCGAGGGGGCTGGGGGGAGAGTAGTCAAATGAGCCTGCAGAACAGCAACGAACCGATCCGCGTCCTGCTGGTGGACGACCACACCCTTTTTCGCAAGGGCCTCGCCGAACTGCTGGAGCAGCGCGGCACCATCAAGGTCGCCGGCATCGCCGGCAATGCCGACGATGCTTTGCGCATTCTTGCCGAGGCGCGACCCGACGTCATCATCACCGACCTCAACATGCCGCCCAACGGCGGCCTCAGCCTGCTGCGCCAACTGGTCGCGGATGGCTGGAACGGCCCGGTGCTGGTGCTTACCGTGAGTGACGCCGAGGAAGATCTTGCCGCGGCCCTGCAGGCCGGCGCCAAGGGCTACCTGCTCAAGGACATGGAGCCGGAAGATGTGGTCGACGCCGTGCAGCGCGCGGTGCGCGGCGAAACCGTGGTGGCCCCGACGATGACGCTGAAACTGGTCAATCTGCTGCAGGGCGGCAATGCCGCGGCGACCAAGGCCGATACCATGAAGCTGCTGACGGCGCGCGAACGCGAGATTCTCCAGCAGTTGTCGCAGGGACTGTCGAACAAGGCCATCGCCCGCGTCCTCGACATCAGTCATGACACTGTCAAGCTGCACGTCAAGCACATTCTGGCCAAGCTCAACCTTACTTCGCGTGTCGAAGCCGCCGTATTCGCCGTCGAGCAAAAGGCGGCGGGGCAGGGCCGGCGCGGTTAGCGCCGTTCAGACACCGCAGCGGCATCCTCCTGCGCGGCCTGGCGCATCACCTGCAGCAGGGCCTGTGGCGGTTGCGCTCCGCTGGCGGCCAGCCGGTTGTTGAAAATGAAGAAGGGCACGCCACTGATGCCCTTGCGCTTCGCTTCGTCGGCACCGCCGCGTACGGCATCGGCATCCTCGGTCGATTCCAGGTAGCGCAGCACGGCCTTGCGGTCCATGCCGCAGGCGGCGGCCACAGCGGCCAATACCGCGCGGTCGCCGATATGGCGGCCTTCGAGGAACTGTGCGGCGAAGAGAGCTTCGATCAGATCCCCAATCGCCGTCCGGTCGGCGCCGACTTCTGAGGAGTCGCTCTGCGCAAGGTGGATCAGCCGATGTGCGTTGAGCGTGTTGGCGCGCAGTTCGATCTTCTCGAAGGCGAACTCGATGCCCGCCGTGCGTCCCGCTTCGCCGACGCGCTGCCAGAGTTCCTCCAGTTGCTTCGGTCCGCCGAACTTCTTTTCCAGGAAAGGCCGGTAGGGCTCGCCCGCTTCCGGCGTGTCCGGGTTGAGGAAGAAGGGCCGCCAATAGACCGTCACCCCGCAAGCCGGCTGCTCTTCGCGCCACAGCGCCAGGGCGTGGTCGAGATGGCGCTTGCCGATGAAACACCAGGGACAGACCACGTCGGAGACGACTTCGATCGTCAGCATGTTCATGGCTTGACCTCCAGCACGATCTTGCCGATATGCCGGCTCGATTCCATCAGGCGGTGCGCTTCCGCCGCCTGCGCCAGCGGAAAGCGGGCGAAGAGATGCGGCAGCAATTCGCCGCGTGCCAGTGCTGGCCAGATATTGGCGGCCAGTGCATCGCGGATTGCGTTTTTCTCGGCCAGAGTGCGCGGGCGCATGGTCGAGCCGGTGATCGTCAGGCGTTTCAGCATCACCGGCATCAGGTCCGCCTCGCCCTTGCTGCCTTCGAGGAAGGCTACGTACACCAGGCGCCCGTCGCGCCGCAGCGAAGCCAGGTTGCGCTGCAGGTAGGGCGCGCCGACCATGTCGAGAATCACGTCCACGCCTGCGCCGCCCGTGATGCGCTTCACCTCGTCGGCGAAGTCGGCCGTGCGGTAATTGATCGCGTGCGCCGCACCGGCCTTACGGCAGAACGCGGCCTTTTCCTCGTTGCCGACAGTGACGATGCATTCGACGCCAAGGTGCTTCGCCAACTGGATGGCGACAAGCCCGATGCCGCTGGAACCGCCGTGCGCCAACAGGCGCTCGCCCTTCTTGAGGCGGCCGAGAGCGACCAGGTTGGCCCACACCGTGAACCAGGTTTCCGGCAGCGCGGCCGCCGTCGCGAAATCCATTCCCGCCGGAATCGGCAGCGCATGGCTCGCCGCCGTCACACAGAACTCCGCATAGCCGCCGCCCGGCGCCAGCGCCGTCACGCCGTCGCCGACTTTCCATTCCGTCACGCCCGCGCCCAGCGCCGCGACGCGGCCCGCCACTTCCAGGCCGAGCACCGGCGAGGCATCCGGCGGGGGAGGGTAGCGGCCCGAGCGCTGCAGCACATCGGGGCGATTCACACCGACGCAGGCAACTTCGATCAGGATCTGGCCGGGGCCGGGTGTCGGCGCAGGTCCTTCGGCCAGCATCATGCAGTCGGCGTCGCCGCCGGCGCCGTGGGCTATGAATTTCATTTGCAATTGCTCTCCCAGATAAACTGTCGCGAGTCTAGCAGCCCCGGCCCACCTGCCCTCTCTCGCTTGCTTACAGCAAGAAATCAGTCTAGGCTCGCGCCATTTTCCGCGAATTGCAGATTGTCAAAAGGAGAATTACGCATGCCAAAATTATTGCGGCACATCCTGCTCCTCGGGGCCACCGTCCTCATGGGCCTCGCGCCTCCGGTCCAGGCCGAGGCTCCCAAGGCACAGACCCAGGTGCCAGGCTATTACCGCATCCAACTCGGCCAGTTTGAAATTACGGCGCTGTTCGATGGCGCCATCGAACTCGACACCCAGCTTTTGAAGAACGCCAGCGCCACCGATTTGCAACGTCTTCTGTCGCGCATGTTTGTCGGCAATCCGAAAATGCAGACGGCAGTTAACGCCTATCTGGTCAACACCGGCAGTCACCTGGTGCTGGTCGATACAGGTGCCGCCAAGCTGTTCGGCCCCGCGCTGGGTTACGTGCTGCAGAACATGAAGGCGGCCGGCTATGAGCCGGCGCAAGTGGATACGGTCGTCATTACCCACCTGCACGGCGACCATATGGGCGGGCTGAACGACGCCGGCGGGCAGCCGCTGTTTGCCAAGGCCAGAATTCTTGTCTCCCAGGCGGATAGCGACTTCTGGCTGTCGCAGAAGGTCGCCGCCGGCGCGCCAGCCAAAGTCCAGCCGTTCTTCAAGATGGCCCGTGACAGCGCCGCGCCCTATCTGGCCAGCGGGCAGTGGAAAACCTTTACGGACGGCAGCGTACTGGTGCCGGGCATTCAAGCCGTCAGGGCCAACGGCCATACGCCGGGCCATACGGCTTATGCCATCGAGTCCGAAGGGCAAAAGTTGCTGATCTGGGGCGACCTGGTTCACGCCCACGCCGTGCAGTTTGCCAAACCGGGTGTTTCCATCGAGTTCGACATCGACCAGAAGCAGGCCATTGCCACCCGGCGCAGCATCATGAAAGCCATGGCGGACAGCAAATCACTGGTGGCCGGCATGCATCTGCCATTTCCCGGGATTGGCCATGTCCGCGAGGATGGCAAGGGCCGTTACAGTTGGGTGCCGATCGAGTTCGGGCCGCTACCCAAGGCGGCAAGCCAATGACTCCAACCTGCCGCAAGCCAGCGAATTGGCGGCAACAATGCGGGCCGGCAGCGCTTTGGTGAGGGCTGTGGCGGTGAGGCAAAGTCGGCGCTGACGCCACGGCGCAAGATGCCTTCCATGCCTGACGCGAGCCGGCCGCCAGAGGTGTTTCATGGGCCGTTCGCACCGATGTCGGCTGTGTCGTGCTGGAGGTGTCGTTCCCCAATCGGGCGGGTAGTGAGTGGTCGCAAGGCATGGACAGCTAACGGTGGCTTGTGGTTCGTCAGGGTTCACGGCACCATTCGCAGGAACCGTGGCCACTGCTTCGGGCCGATTCGTAGTTTGAGCATTCACAAGGCATCTCATGCCCATCGTTGAACAATATCCGCTAGCCTTGGGCCTGGGCCAGGTCCTGCCGCCACCGCTGGCGTAGCGGCAGGGCTGATTGCATTTGAGAGTCGGCGCTGGCGATACGGCGCGAGGGGAGATAAACATCGCATACGACGAAGGACTGGCTGAGCGGATTTTCGATGCGTTGCGTGATCGACCGAACGCCAGCGAAAAGAAGATGTTCGGCGGCGCGGCCTTCGTCGCCACGCTGCCGCCGAAATGACTTTTTAAGGGAGCGGAGCATGATCGAAGGGGCTTGTCTGTGCGGTGGGATTCGCTACCAGTACGACGGCGTGATCGAGGAGATTTCGATCTGCCATTGCGCGCAGTGCCGCAAGGCGCAAGGTTCGGCATTTGCCGCGGTGAGCCCGGTTGCCACTGACCGCTTGCGCATCCTTGCCGGGACCGAACTGCTCAGGGAATATCGATCTTCGCCGGACAAGGTCAGGGCCTTCTGTGCCAATTGCGGCAGCCCGATTTACTCCGCCAAGGACGACACGCCCGGGGTCAGGCGCTTGCGCCTGGGCACGGTAGATACGCCCTTCAGCTGCGCCAATGCCTTCCACATCTTCACGGACTCGAACGCGTCGTGGTGGGATTGCGACGACGGCCTGCCGCGGTTCGCCGAGCGAAAACCCTGACGGCGGGGAACGCACATGCTGCCGGAATCACTCACCGAACTCGACAAGATCCGCGCCTCCTGCAAGGCCATGGTCAGACGCCGCGCCGCGACTTCCGGCGGCATGGCACTGATTCCGATTCCGGGCGTGGACATTGCCGGTGACGTCGGCATGCTGCTGCAATTGATTCCGGCGATCAACCAGAAGTTCGGATTGACTCCCGGGCAGATCGAGGAACTCGATCCGCGGCACAAGGTGCTGATCTATGCCATGCTGAAGAAAGTCGGCAGCGACTTGGCGGGGCGGGCCATCACCAGACAGCTGGCGATGGCGGCCCTGGAAAAGGTCAGCGCGCGCATGGCAACGAAGCAGGTACTGAAATACATACCCTTTGCCGGACAGGCCGCAGCGGTTGCGCTCAGTGTCGCGGCGATGATGTATCTGGGCAACTCGCATATCGATTCCTGTTATGAAATCGCCAGGGGAGCGATCAAGAAATGAGTCGGGGGCTTGCCGCTGCGAACTTCATGATTCCGCAACAACTGGAGACCGGGCGCCTGCGGCTGCGAACCTTTGTCGACGACGACTGGCGCGCATTGCATGAGCATTTGTCGGATGTCGAATGCACACGCTTCACCTTCCGCCGCAGCCTGACCGAGGCCGCAAGCTGGCGCGCAATGGCGAGCATGGCCGGGAGCTGGCTGCTGCGCGGCTACGGTCCCTATGCCGTCGAGGAAAAATCCACGGGTATCGTGCTGGGCACGGTCGGCCCCTGGTACCCGCTCGAATGGCCGGAGCCCGAGATCAAGTGGGCGCTGGCGCGGCGGCACTGGGGCAAGGGCTACGCCAGCGAGGCGGTGCGCGCGGTGCAGCGCATGGCGCACCAGCATCTGCCGCAACTGCGCCTGATCAGCCTGATCGACAGCCGCAACGAGGCCTCGATCCGGCTGGCACTGGCGGTCGGCGCCACGCTGGAACGCGAAATGGAGTTTGCCGGCGGGCCGTTCCATCTATACCGGCATCCGCAAAAGGGCGATGCCAAACAAGCTCGGACTTGACGCCAGAGAAGAGGAGTGAAGGAATGACTGAACACGTTCCGGAACGGGAGGCAACAGCATGAAATCACGCATCATCATTGCCCTGCTGCCGGCGCTGGTCGCCATTGATGTGGTCGCCGCCGACCTGTCGCCGGGGAACTGCGCCGCGCCGCAGGCGGCAACGGATCTCTCTTCCTGCGACTTCTCGCGCAAGAAACTGGCGGGGAAGGACTTGCGCGGTGCGCGGCTGGCGGGTGCCAAGCTGGAGAGCACGGATTTTCGCAAAGCCAACCTGGCCGGTGCGGACTTGCGCGGCAGCAATTCCAAGTGGGCCAACTTTACCGGGGCGAATCTGGCCGGCGCAGACCTGCGCGATGCCGATCTGTTTCATGCGACTTTCGACGATGGCGATTTGAGTGGCGCGAACCTCGCCGGAGCCTATCTGTTCGGCGCCAACCTGATCAACACGCGGGCACCGCGGGCCGATTTTTCGGGAGCCTATCTGAAGGACATACTGATGGAGGGAATCGACCTCTCAGGCGGGTCGATTCGCAACTGCTATGCATTCCGCGGGGTGTTCACCGGGGCGCGGCTGATCGGTACCGATCTTTCAGGTGCGGACCTGACCGGGGCGGCGATGGAACAGGTGGATTTCACCAATGCCAAGCTGCAGAGGACGCGACTGGCGGGCGCGACCCTGCGCCAGGCGATTTTTTTCAAGGCGGACATGCAAGGTGCCGACCTGGCCAATGCCGATGTGTGGAATGCCAGCTTCGACCAGGCGCTCAACCGGGACGATTCGGTGCAGGAGGCGCTGGTGGAGCCTTTCGTCGCCAGGGATCGTCGCTAGTCGCAGCCCGGCTTGCAAAATGCTGGCGTAGCAGGTCGGCGAATGAACTCGGCGAATGCGGAAATAAAATTAACCATTGCTTGGTTCGGGTTATAGGTCTTATAGTTAACCCGTCACAAACATGTAAAGCATTACCCCGCCTTGCATGTCTCCCTGAGGCGGCGCAAACGCGCCGGCTTCGTCTGTAGCTCGGGAGCAACTCCCGACTGCGCCGTGATGGGATTCTCCGTTCGCGCCCCCGAGGATGTGAAAGGCTGGATCCAAACTGGCGTTGCTGCACGGCAAGTTCATCCCTTGTTCCACGTCAACGCGGATTGCCGCGCTTGGGGGCATTGTGGGCTTGCGGCAGCAAAACCATGATACTTGAGTGGTTTTTATTTCAGATCTAAAGAATGTACGGACCGCACTGGCAAGGGAGAGGGCAGGCTTGGAGTCGTTGTCGAATCTGGCGGTGGCAGGGGGATTCATGGCGGCGCTGGGAGTACTCCTGGCGCTGTTGCTGGCCTTTGCCAACAAGAAGCTTTACGTCTTCGAAGACCCGCGCATCGGCGAGGTTGAGGAACTGCTGCCCAAATCCAACTGCGGCGCCTGCGGCCAGGCCGGTTGCCGCGATTTCGCCGAGAAGGTTGTCGGCGGCGACACCATTCCCGCAAAATGCACGGTGAGTACGCCGCAACAGCGCCAGGGCATCGCCGACCTGCTCGGCGTCGCCGCCGGCACGGTGGAAAAACAGGTGGCGCGGCTGGCCTGCGGCGGCGGCCATCATGTGGCGTTCCTGCGCGCCCGCTATGAAGGGCTTAAAACCTGCCGCGCCGCCGCCGTGGTGTCGGGTGGTGGCAAGGAATGCGCCTGGGGCTGCCTGGGACTGGCCGACTGCGCCAATGTCTGCACCTTCGATGCCATTGCCATGGACGCCCACGGCCTGCCGGTGGTGGATAGCGAAAAATGCACCGCCTGCAACGACTGCGTCGAGGTCTGCCCCAAGGGTTTGTTCAGCCTCGAAGCGGTCAGCCACCGTCTCTGGGTCGCCTGCAAGAACCAGGCGGACGGCGATACCGCCGAGGCCGCCTGCGAAGTGGCCTGCACCGCCTGCGGCAAGTGCGTCGCCGATGCGCCCTTGAAGCTGATGCAGCTCGCGGGCAACCTGGCCGTGGTCAATTACGCGTGGAACGACCAGGCTACGCGTGCCCCGATCGAGCGCTGTCCGACCGGCGCCATCGTCTGGTTCGAAACCGCCGACCGGGCGGCGAAGGGCGCTGCCGCTAAAAAGATACTGCGCAACGATCCGTTGCCGTTGCATTATTGAATCAGCATTACGAGGAATCCGTCATGGCCATGTCACTCATCAAGAAAATGTTCTCGTTCTCGCTGCTCGAATCCGGCAGCGCCGGGCGCGAGACGAAGTCGGTCAAGTACCCCGGCGTGCGCGATGCCGTCGATGGCAATACCGCCGTCATCCATGTCGAACGCGAGGCATCGGATGCCGCAGGGGCCTACCCGATCACGCCCTCGACGCAGATGGGCGAATACTGGGCCGAGGAAGTCGCGGCCGGCCACCTCAACATCTCCGACCGGCCGCTGATCTTCATCGAGCCCGAATCGGAGCATGCCGCCGCGGGCGTCACCGCCGGCATGTCGATGACCGGTCTGCGCGCGGTGAATTTCTCTTCCGGGCAAGGCGTTGCCTTCATGCACGAGTCGCTCTACGCCGCCGTCGGCAAGCGCCTGCCCTACGTGCTCAACATGGGCTGCCGCGCCATCACCAAGGCGTCGCTCAACGTGCATGCCGGTCACGACGACTACCACTGCGTCGACGACACCGGCTTCATCCAGGTCATGGCCAAGAGCGCCACCGAGGCAGCCGACCTCAACCTGATCGGGCGCAAGGTCGCCGAGCTGTCGCTGACCCCCGCCATCATCGGCCAGGACGGCTTCCTCACCACGCACCTGATCGAGTCGGCCGTGCTGCCCGAGCGCGAACTGGTGGCAGAGTTCCTCGGCAAGCCCGACGACCTGATCGAGACGCCGACCCCCGCACAGCAGATGCTGTTCGGGCCGAAGCGGCGCCGCGTGCCGGCAATCTGGGACGTCGATGTTCCGGTGGTGTCCGGCACGGTGCAGAACCAGGATGCCTACATGCAGGCTACGGCCGCCCAGCGCCCGTATTTCTTCGACCACATCGAGCAGATCGCCGACATCTGCATGGACGAATACGCCGGGCTGACCGGGCGCCGCTACCAGCGCGTGGCGACCTTCAAGGCCGAGGACGCCGACTATCTGATCGTCGGCATGGGCAGCATGATCGTCCAGGCCGAAGCCGTGGCGGACTACCTGCGCGAAACGCGCAAGCTCAAGGTCGGCGTGGTCAACCTGACGATGTTTCGTCCCTTCCCCGGCGACCTGCTCGGCCACGTGCTGCGCGGCAAGAAGGGCGTGGCGGTGCTGGAACGAACCGACCAGCCGCTGGCCGAAGACTTGCCGCTGATCCGGGAAGTGCGCGCCGTGCTGACCAAGTGCATCGAGAACGGCATGGCCGGGACGGATGGGGTCAAGCCCTACCCCGACTACGCCAGTTACGCTGCGGGCGACATGCCGCGCCTGTATTCTGGGTGTTACGGTCTGGGTTCGCGCGACCTGCAACCGGAGGCGCTGATCGGCACGGTGGAGAACATGCTGCCCGAAGGCACGCAGCGCAAGTTCTTCTACCTCTCGGTCGATTTCGTCCGCGATCCGCTCAACCCGAAGGACGAGGTGCATCAGCAGGACATCGCCGACAAGTACCCGCGCATCCGTGAGATGGGCGTGCGCGGCTCCGAGAATCCCAACCTGCTGCCGAAGGGCGCGATCACCGTGCGCATGCACTCGGTCGGCGGCTGGGGCGCCATTACCACCGGCAAGAACCTGGCGATGACCCTGTTCGAACTGCTCGGCTGGGACATCAAGGCCAATCCGAAATACGGCTCGGAGAAGAAGGGCCAGCCGACGACTTACTATCTCTCGGCGGCGCCGGAGCCGATCCGCATCAACTGCGAGTATGTCTTCGTCGATGTCGTGCTCTCGCCCGATCCGGCGGTGTTCGGCCACAGCAATCCGTTGTCCGGATTGAAGAAGGGCGGCTTCTTCATCATCCAGTCCAATCTGGGCAAGGAGACCTGGGCCAGCTTCCCGCTCTGGGCGCAGAAGTTCATCGTCGACAACGAGATCCGCGTCTTCCACCTCGATGCCTTCCAGATCGCCCGCGACGAAGCCGGCGCGGCGGAACTGCAGTTGCGCATGCAGGGCATCGCCTTCCAGGGTGCTTTTTTTGCCGCGAGCCCGACCATGGCCAATGCCGGCCTCACCGAGGACGCGCTTTTCACGGCGATCGAGGCGCAACTGCAGTCGAAGTTCGGCGGCAAGGGCGCGCGCGTGGTGGCCGACAACCTGCGCGTGGTGCGGCGCGGCTTCACCGAACTGACCGAGATCACCGATAAGGAGGTCGGCCTCACGCGCAAGGCCTACGCGAAGAAGGACAGCGGCCTGCCCGTTATGTTGAAGCAATTGCCGGTGGGCGACGAAATCCGTTTGAACAAGGCCGCTGACATCCATCGCTTCTGGGAACAGACCGGCCATTTCTACCTGACCGGCAAGGGCAGCGACAATCTGGTCGATCCTTTCATCGGCGCTTCGCTGCTGCCGGCCGCCACAGGCGTCTTCCGCGACATGACGGGCATCCGCTTCGATCATCCGCAATGGATCGCCGAGAACTGCACGGCCTGCGGCAACTGCTATGTGGAATGCCCCGATTCGGCGATTCCCGGCCTCGTCAGCTCGGTGGCGGATGTGCTCGGTGCCGCGTTGAATCGCATCGAGACATCCGGCACGCCGACACGCTTCCTGCGCCGTGCCGTGCGCACTGTCGAGAAGAAACTGCGGGCGTTGATCGACCGTGATGGCGGCGCCGTGCGCCCGCTGATCGACATCGCCATCGACCAGGTGATCGCCGAGGCACCGGATGCGGAACGCGGCGGCCTCGCCGCCGAGTTCACCCAGTTGCAGATCCAACTCGGCGGCTTCCAGTTCAGCAGCACCAAGCCCTACTGGACCCAGCGCGAGAAGAAGGCCAAGGGCAGCGGCGGACTCTTCTCCATCACCGTCAATCCATACACCTGCAAGGGCTGCAAGCTCTGTGTAACCGTGTGCGAAGACGATGCCCTGAAGATGGTGACGCAGACCGACGAATCGGTCGATCGTCTGCGCCGCGACTGGAACACCTGGCTCGACCTGCCGACCACGCCCGCGGAATTCAGCCGCATCGACAGCCTCGACGAGAAGATCGGCGCGCTGGAAACCCTGCTGCTCGACAAGCACAACTACAACTCGATGAACTGCGGCGACGGTGCCTGCCTGGGTTGCGGCGAGAAGACCGCGATCCATCTGTTCACCTCCACCGTCACTGCGCTGATGCAGCCGCGCGTGGCGGCCTTCATTGCCAGGCTCGACGACCTGATCGTCAAGCTCGAACAGCACATGCGCGTCAAGCTGGCCTCGGCGGTCGATCTGACCGATACCGGTGCCGTGTTGCGCGCCGTCGAGTCCACCGGCCTGCACGACCTGACCCTGTCCACCCTGGCCACCAAGCTCAACGCCGACAAGCCCTCGCAATTGCTCGACCCGGCCTGGGTCAAGAACACCGCGCAACTGCTGGAGAAGCTCAAGGACCTCAAGTGGCGCTATGTCGAGGGGCCGAGCAAGCGCGGCCGCGCCGAGATGGGTATCGTCAATTCCACCGGCTGCACTTCGGTGTGGGGCTCCACCTATCCCTTCAGTCCCTATCCCTTCCCCTGGACCTCGCACCTGTTCCAGGATTCGCCCTCGGTGGCGATGGGCATCTTCGAAGGCCACATGGCGAAAATGGCCGATGGCTTCAAGGCCGTGCGCATGGCCGAGATGGAACTCGTCGGCGACTACCTGCCCGACCGCGACGCGGACTTCTTCCGCCGCTTCACCTGGAACAAATTCTCCGCCGACGAATGGCTGCTATGTCCGCCGGTAGTGTCCCTCGGCGGCGACGGCGCGATGTATGACATCGGCTTCCAGAACCTGTCGCGGGCGCTGATGTCAGGCATGCCGATCAAGATCCTGGTGGTCGATACGCAGGTGTATTCCAACACCGGCGGCCAGGCTTGCACTTCGGGCTTCATCGGACAGGTCTCCGACATGGCGCCCTTCGGCACCGCGTCGCGCGGCAAGCAGGAGACGCGCAAGGAGATCTCGTTGATCGGCATGGCGCACCGCACCTCGTACGTGATGCAGGGCACCATCGCGCACGTCAATCACCTGCTCGAAAGCTATGTCGACGGCCTCAACAGCCGCCGTCCGGCGCTGTTCAACATCTACGCCGTGTGTCCGCCCGAGCATGGCGTAGGCGACGACCGCAGTGTGGACCAGAGCAAGCTGGCGGTGGAGGGCCGCGCCTACCCGCTGTTCCGTTTCGATCCCGATGCAGGCACCACCTTCAGCGAATGCGTCAGCCTCGAAGGCAACCCTTCGCTCGAAGACGACTGGCCGAGCTACAGCCTCACGTACCTCGACGAGGCCGGTGCTCAACAGAGCATGACGCTGCCGCTGACCTTCGCTGATTTTGCCGCCACCGAGGCGCGTTTCCTCAAGCAGTTCAAGAAGGCGCCGCCCGAGACCTGGAACGAGAACATGGTGATGCTGGCCGACTTCCTGAATCTTGACAAGGACGAGCGCGAAGAGAAATTCCCCTACATCTGGGCGGTGGACAAGAAAAATCGCCTGATGCGCCTGCTGGCCACCAAGGACATGGTGCGCTCCACCGAAGAACGGCTGAACTTCTGGCGCCAGTTGCGGGGCCTGGCGGGCGCCGGCACGGAAGCGGCCGATGTCGGGCAGATCGAGTCGCGGGTGCGTGAGGACTTGCTGGCCAAGATCAGCGCTACGTTGGGCCTAGGTGGCGCGATGGCGCCTGCCACGACCGGCGAGGCGAAAGTCGGTGCTGGTGACACGGCGAATTCCACCGCCAGCCGCGGCGATTATGAACCGGTCTGGATCGAGACGCCCGAATGCACTGCCTGCGACGAGTGCACCACCCTGGCACCGAAGATTTTCGCCTACAACGAGCAGAAGCTCGCCGTCGTCATCAATCCGAAGGGCGCGAAATTTGCCGACATCGTCAAGTCCGCCGAGAAGTGCACGGCCGGCTGCATTCACCCCGGCACGCCGTGGAACATGAATGAACCGGGCATCGAAAAACTCATGGTGCGGGCGGCGAAGTTCAACTGAGCTGGCAATGAAACTGCTTTCCTATTTTCGCGGCGAAGCCTTCCAGCGCGGGGTACATCCGCCGTCGTGCAAGCTGACGGCGGATCGCAAGATCCGTCGCCTGCCCTTCCCGGACCGGGTGACGGTGCCGCTGTCGCAGCACATCGGCAAGCTGCCGCGGCCCATCGTCCGCGTCGGCCAGGAAGTAGTGCGCGGCCAGCCGATCGCCAAGAGCGATGAATGGCTGTCGGTGCCGCATCATGCGCCGCTATCAGGCGTGGTCGAGTTCATCGGCTTGCGCCCGGGCATGCGCGGCACCTGGATCGAATCGATCGTGATTCGCGCCCATCCCGGTGCCACGCAGGAGGATCTGTGGGGCCAGCCACGCGACCTGTCGCAGGCCAGCGGCCAGGACATCCTGCAGGCGATCTGGGACACCGGCATGGTCGGTCTGGGCGGCGCCGCCTTTCCGACCCACGCCAAGCTGTCGGTGCCGAAGCAGGCGAAAGTTCACACGTTGGTGGTGAACGGCTGCGAGTGCGAGCCCTATCTGACCTGCGACCACCGCGTCATGATCGAACATGCCGGCGATCTGATTGCCGGCACACGCTATGCCATGCGCGCCTCCGGTGCGGTGCGCGCCATCATCGGCGTCGAAGACAACAAGCCGGACGCCGTGACGACCCTGCGCCAGACGATCGCCCGGGCCGCGGCCGGCGGTACATTCCCAGAAGGTGAGATCCACGTCGAGGCGGTGCCGACCAAGTATCCGCAGGGCTCCGAGAAAATGTTGATCATGGCCCTGTTCGGCGCCGAGATGCCTGCCGGCGGCCTGCCGATCGCGCTGGGCATGGTGGTCAGCAATGTCGGCACCCTGGCCGCGCTGGGCAAGCTGTTGCCGGCAGGGCAGGGTCTCACCGAACGTGTGGTGACGGTGACAGGTTCCGGCGTGGCGCGGCCGGGCGACTATCGCGTGATCCTCGGCACGCCGCTCAAGTTCGTGCTCGACTATGCCGGCGTGCCGGCGGTCGATGCGCTGGATGCGCGCCAG
>JBIJDJ010000177.1:0-6158 GCA_044344175.1 Sulfuritalea sp. | reverse complement strand
CTCGAACAACAACTCAAGGAAGCGCAGAACAAGCGCCGCGTCGGCCTCGGCTTCACCGGCCTCGGCGATGCGCTGATCATGCTCAAGCTGCGCTATGACAGCAATGCCGCGCGCGCCATGGCGACCAGGATCTCCGAGTTCATGCGCGACCGTTCCTACCTCTACTCCGTGGAACTGGCGAAAGAGCGCGGCGCCTTCCCTCTGTTCAATGCCGACATGTACCTGTCCGGCGGCAATTTCGCCTCGCGCCTGCCGCAGGAAATCAAGGACAGCATCCGCAAGCATGGCCTGCGCAATTCGCACCTGCTATCGATCGCGCCCACCGGCACCATCAGCCTTGCTTTCGCCGACAATGCCAGCAACGGCATCGAGCCGCCCTTCTCCTGGGTCTATACGCGCAAAAAGCGCATGGCTGACGGCACCTTCAAGGAATACGCGGTCGAGGACTATGCCTGGCGCCTGTACAAGCACCAGGGCGGCGATGTTTCCAAGCTGCCCGAGTACTTCGTCACCGCTCTGGAAATCTCGGCACAGGCCCACGAACAGATGGTCGCCGCCGTGGCACCCTATGTAGATACCTCGATCTCGAAGACGGTGAATGTCCCCGCCGACTACCCCTATTCGGAGTTCGAAGACCTCTACATGGTGGCCTGGAAATCCGGGCTCAAGGGACTCGCCACCTACCGGCCCAACTCGGTGCTCGGCAGCGTGCTGTCCGTCACCCCCAGCGCTGCGGAAAACGCCCAGAAGCAGCCGCAGGACGTCACCATCGACCACGCCAACCGGCGCCTGTCGATCGGCGCCCTGCCCGCCCCGGTGCTGGCTTCCCTGCGCTGGCCCGGCCGTCCGCGCATGACTGACGGCAATGCGGCATGGACCTACATGATCGAAGCGCCGCACGGCGAGTTCGCCCTGTTCGTCGGCCAGATCGAAAACGAAGCGGGCCGCGACGTACCCTTCGAAGTCTGGGTCAATGGCGCCGAGCAACCGCGCGGCATCGGCGCCGTGGCCAAGACCCTGTCGATGGACATGCGCGCCAACGACAAGGCCTGGCTCAAGCTCAAACTCGACGCCCTGGCCCGGACGCCGGACGACGACTCGTTTGAGTTGCCGCTGCCGCCCAACGGCGAGCGCAAGCTGGTGCCCGGGGTGGTCTCCGCGCTGGCCCAGGTGGTGCGCTACCGTTGCGAAAAGCTCGGCGCGCTGGAAGGCACCGAGGCCACACCGGTGATCGACTGCATGTTCAGCCGCGACGAACCCAAGACCGGCACCGACGGCACGCTGTCATGGACGGTCGATGTGGTCAATCCGGCCGCCGGCGAAGAGTTCGTGCTGGGCCTCAAGGAAATCACCCTGCCCGATGGCGTCACGCGACCCTATTCGGTATGGCTCTCCGGCCACTACCCGCGTGCCCTGGACGGCCTGACACGCCTGCTCTCGCTCGACATGCGCGTGCTCGACCCGGCCTGGATCGGCATGAAGCTGAGGAAGCTCTTGAACTACGCCGAGCCGCTGGGCGATTTCATGGCTCGCGTGCCGGGCTCCAACAAGCAGCAGAACTGGCCTTCGACGGTCGCCTACATCGCGCGCCTGATCATGCATCGCTACGCCATGCTGCGCATCCTCGACGAAAACGGCTACCCGACCCGCGAAATGGGCATCCTCGAAGTCCCCGAGCAGAAGAGCGGCGGCGTCAAGGTGATGCAGGGCTCGCTGTGCGGCGAATGCGGCAACTACACGGTGATCCGCAAGGACGGCTGCGACTTCTGCAGCGCCTGCGGTGCGGTGGGGAGTTGCGGGTGAGGTAGTTTTAAGAGCGTTTTGGCCCACTCATTGGGACAAAATTGGGACATGAAATACGGCTCGGGAACTCCGGGCCGTTTTCATTGTAGCTCCATTCCAATACAAGCGAGTAGCACACGGGAGCGCCACAAAGTGAAGAAACAAAAGCGCCGCAATCAAGTCACCTTGGTTATACCCACCGGAACGTGTTCACTGCTAGCCCATGCTAATCACATAGGCAGCGGCCGAATTTCCTGCCCTCCAACCTGCGAAGGGTAGATGACGCGGCAAGCGACCGTCAGCAATAAAGGAGCGACTCGACTGCCCCTTGTTGGCTGAGTCGGGGCCGTGCCGGTGTCAATTTGCTCGCCGTAATCCGGACATTCAGCGAGGACGGAGGCCGCCGCGCCTATTGAAGGCTTGACCGGCAGGTTGCGGCCGCACCTGAGCTTGGATAAGCGCATCGCGCTCGCGGCACTGCCGTAATTTTCAGGAGAACTCCCCGGCACGGCCGCGGCCGATCACTAAAATGGCAGCCATGCCCGCCCGCCCCCTGCCGCTCTCTGCCCCATGAACTCCGTATCGATGATGACGGAGCTCATCAATCCGCGCACCTTCCTGCTCGTTGCAAACCTGCTGGGGTTCTTCTGCGCACTGGTGCTGTGGGTGCAGCAGCGCAGCTTCCCTGACGACATCAAGGGACTGGGTGACTGGGCCGCCGCCGTGGTTCTGATCGGCGTGGCCTCGGGCCTGTCCTCGATGCGCGGCCTGCTCTCCGATTTCCTTACTATCGTGATCCCCAGTGCCGCGCTCCTCCTCGGGCAGTTCCTCCTGATCGTGGGCCTGCAGCGCTATTCCGGACGGCAACCGAAGTGGCGTCCCGCACTGGACGGGATCGCCGTGGTGGTGGTCCTGATCACCTTCCTCACCTACGTTACCCACCACTACCAGGGCCGGATCTTCCTCATGGCGCTGGCCCACATCGTCCTGTTTTCCGGCGGTGCGGTGCTTGCGTGGCAGGCCAAACCCAGCGGACTCGGAAGCCGCTTCCTGTTCCTGTTCTTCGTCCTTGGCGCCGGGGTGGCCGTGTGGCGCATCACCACGCTGACCGGCGGGATCACCGAGAACGAGGACATCTTCGACCGCAACCTGATCCAGCAGGCCTTCCTCGCGATGTTTTCCCTGGGGGTACTGGGACTGTCCATCGGCTTTCTTCTCATCACCAACGAACGCCTGCGCACCGAACTCGAATTCATGGCAACCCGGGATCCCATGACCGGCGCACTGAACCGGCGCGCCTTTTTCTCACAGGCGGCCGTGGAATGGGCGCGCTGCACCCGCTCCCACCGGCCCCTATCCGTGCTGGCCTCGGATATCGACTTCTTCAAGAAGGTCAACGATACCCACGGTCATCATGTCGGCGACCTCGTTATCAAGGACTTTGCTACCCGGGCGCAGCAGATGCTGCGCGTGCCGGACATCCTGGCGCGCTTTGGCGGCGAGGAATTCACCATCCTCCTGCCAGACACCGGAATCACCGAGGCGAGAAAGGTCGCCGAGCGTATCCGGCGTGAGATCGAGACCCATCGCAACGAGGCGCTGCCCCGCTATACGGTGAGTATTGGCCTGTCCGTCACGCACGGCAAGGCGGGAGACGCCGCCGACATCGAAGCCCTGATCGCCGAAGCCGACGCCGGACTCTATCGGGCGAAACAAGGCGGCCGCAACCGCGTGGAAGGCTGACACCGCGCGCTTTTGCAGAAACACCGGCCTCACCTGCGTACTTCGTCTCCATCACAGGAGAGCAAATGAATAACCTTTGGCCCACCCACTGCTGCGCTGTCGCCGCTGGCGCAGCGAACCTGACCGTCTCGAATGGGGCGCAGCCCGTCCGCTGTCGCCTGCTCTGCGTTTGCCCGAACGCTCATCCCGCGCCGCATTTCCAGCCCGCAAATCGCCGTAGCGCCAGCGCCGACTTTTCCGGGCGGCTCAAACCGGCCTTGCGGCCGCGCTGCGCGACGCGACCAGGATGCCGGCGACGATCAGCAGGAAGGCCACGCCGTGATAGGCCTGCGGCCATTCGCCGATGACCATGACCGAGAGGACGGCGGTGATCAGCGGCGTGAGGTTGTAAAACACCGCGGCGATGGCCGGGCCGGCTTCCGCCACCGCCAACCCCCAGGCACGGTAAGCGATGATCGAGGGGCCGACGGCGATGAAGATGATGATGGCGACGAGTTGCCAGGACCAGCGCGGCGTGATCGAGGCTGCCACCGCCTCGCCGATTCCGGCGGCGGCAAAGCCGACACAGGCCCCGAACAGGCATTGCGCGAACAGGAACTCGGCCCAGTCCCAGGCGGGGCGCGCGGCACCCCGCATGTGTGCCGGCGGCCGCACCAGCATCCAACTGTAGCTGGCCCAGCCGATGATCGCCAGCACCATCAGCAGGTCGCCTTCCACCAGTTGGATACGCAGCAGCGCGAGCGGATCACCGCGCGCGAGCACGGTCAGCACGCCGGCCAGCGACAGCACCGCGCCAAGCAGTTGCGGCCGCGTCGGATGTACGCGGTAGAACAGCACGCCGACGATCATGGCCCACAGCGGCAGGCTTGATGCAATGAGGGTCACGTTCACCGGGGTGCTGGTGCGCAGCGCAACATACTGCAAGGCGTTGTAGGCGCCGACGCCGATCAGCCCGAGCATTCCCAGGTAGGCCCAGCGCTGGCGAATCTCGGCACGCGCCTCGGGTGTGGCCAGGATTCTCCAGCCAAGCGGCAGCAGCAGCAGCAGCGCCAGTCCCCAGCGCAGGGCATTCAGCCACAGCGGGCCGATGCTGTCTATCGCCAGGCGGGCGACCACGGAATTGCAGGCCCACAGCAGCGGCGGCAGAACCAGCAGAACCAGCAGGCGCAAGGACAGTTGCATGAGGGATCCGGCTCTATGTCCTGCGCATCGATTCAGACCGGCGCGGCGGCGCCATCGAGGCGGGCCATCCAGTCGAGCACAGCGTCCACGGTCTTCCCCGGCTGTTCGAAGGGGAACAGATGCGTGCCTTCGATCCAGCTGATGCGTCCCTGCGTGATGCGCTGCGTCGCGGCGAGGCCCGCCTGGCGTACCTCGCGCGAGCGCGTGCCGGCGACGAAGGCCACCGGCCCGCCCGGCGGATGCAGGCGCATGTAGGGCACCAGGCGGTGCGGCACGGTCGAGTAGATTTCGGCCTCGATTTCCGGTCGGAATTTCAGGCGCCGGGCCGTGCTGCCGCAGTCGGCCGGGTCCTGCTCGGTGCCGTGGCGGACATAGTCGTCCAGCACCGCCGGATGCCAGCGCGCGAACATCGGCTTTCTGGCGAAATGGCTATGTACTTCGCCCAGGCTAGGCCAGCGGTCGCGGCGTTTCATGGCGACGCCTGCCGGCGATAGCCGGTCCATCTGGCCAATCGCCTTGACCACGCTGACCAGCCCGGATTTCCAGCCGTAGACGATGGGCGAATCGAGCAGCACGATGCCGCGCACACGCTGCGGGCGCAGGCCGGCGGCGAGCAGGCTGAGGTAGCCGCCCATCGAGTGCCCGACCAGCCAGACGCGGGGCTGCGGCTGGCTGTCGATCAATGCCGTGAGCTGCTGGGTCATGCCGCTCCAGCGGCGATCGACCGGAAACTGCGCGTCGTGGCCGAAATGCTCGATCGCTGCCACCTCGTGGCCGGCGGCGCGCCAGCCGTCGAACAACTGCCCGTAAGTCGAAGCGCTGTAGCTGTTGCCGTGGGAGAAGACGATCATGGCTTGGCCGTGAATCGGGAGGGTGAGGCCAGCGGGTCGGGCATCATTGTCGCCGCCAGTGCGCGCTTTGCAGCGGGCGAGAGCTGCTTGATGCGGTACTCGGCCTTGGAAGCCGCCGAGCGGTCGGGATGCGCTTCGGCCGCCAGCATGCGGACGGGTGCATGCAAGCGCATGGCGCGCGCGCCGCGGCCGTCGCGGTGGGCGGCGAAGCGCGCCGCCAGATCGACGGTGATCCCCTGCCGTCGCTGCACTCGATGAGATAGACGTACCAGATTTTTGACGCTGACATTTGTTCAAGCACGCAACCGGGTCACGTGAGCAGCGGATGCATCCAGACAAACATCACCTGCCCTTGCGACTCGGCCAGTTGTGCCAGATCGGCCAGCTCGAACACCATCGCCTGCACGTCCGCCGTTTCCCACTGCTCGATTTCGTACTCTTCGGTGGCCGCCAGCTCTTCGGCGACCAGTTCCAGCGCGTCCTCGTCCAGCGCGGCCAGGCGCTCCATGGCTGCGTCGGCGATGCGCAGCACCACGGCGCCCTCGTCGCCCACATAGACAGGCTCGTAGGCACCGATGGCCTCCTCGAATTCGTCGCCGG
>JBIJDJ010000176.1:0-6278 GCA_044344175.1 Sulfuritalea sp. | reverse complement strand
GCGTGCTGCCCTGGGACGCCGCCGGAATCGCCGAGACGTCGCGCGCATATTCGCAGCCGCAGACCAGCAGGTGCGCATCACCTCGCTGTTCCTCGCGATCGAGCTGGCCGAGGAAAAAATGCGGCTTGTGAAAGCGCCCCACGCCGGCGCCATACACCAACCCGCTGCCGGCCAGCGCCGCATTCACCTGCCCGGCGTCGAAGGCATCGAAGTCGCGGCCGGCGACCGGCACCGCAACGAAATCCGCATCCACGATTTCCTCCCAGCGCGCCTCGCGTTGGGCAATCCAGGCCCCTACCTCGTCGCGCGGCGGCGACGCGCCGTAGGGCAGTTGATGTTCCCAGCGATAGAACTCGCGCATGCCGAGCAGATAGGTGCACAGGCTGACGTCGCGCGCATGCCGCGCGTCGGCGATGTCGCAGT
Organism: Sulfuritalea sp.; assembly: GCA_044344175.1. Lineage (GTDB taxonomy): Bacteria > Pseudomonadota > Gammaproteobacteria > Burkholderiales > Rhodocyclaceae > Sulfuritalea. The sequence goes on along the minus strand of JBIJDJ010000176.1, from coordinate 5,855 downwards.
TGGTCTGCACCGCCGTCACCAGTGCAGCCATGCCGGCAATCATTGCACTGCCCCGGGATGGCGACGGCGCGCCTTCCAGGCCGCGACACCCTGCACGATCTCGGAAAACGGCAGCTCGCCGGGATCGCCGTAACGCTCCGCGGCGAGGCGCACCAGGCGCCGCACATCCGGCGTCGACGCGGCGGGATCGAGCAGAGCCCTGAGCCCGTCGAGGCCACCGCACTGGATTTTCATGACCATGGCGTGCGGCAGAATGCACCGGGTTGCAGTGAGGCCGAGCGCGAAACCAGACTTCTCGCGCAGCAGTTCCGACATTTGCGCACAGGCCGCATGCGCCGCGACCTCCGTGCAGGCGATGCTTTCCCGCTCGGCGATCTGGTGGCTCAGCGCCAGGTCGCACACCGCGTGCCGCGCCAGCAGCGCACGTTCAAAAATACAGGGCAGGCGGTTGATCTCGCCGCGGACGTTGCGGAAAGCGATCTCGTCCACGAACCTAATGGCCTGTCTTGCGAAGACTGAATTTCAGTGGGGCCGGCTTCAGCCGGCCTGGAGGATGGCCGACTGAAGTCGGCCCTACAGTCGGCCCTTGTACAGTCCGCCCCACAATGGAACTGGCTTTTCGCAGGCGCTGCACTAGTAATCCTCTCCCGTCATCGGCTCTTCACCGCGCGGCTCGTTGAGGAGTTCCTCGGCCTGCAACTCGTTGTCGGCAAAGATGGTCTTGATCAGTTCGCCGGCGGCAAGCGCGGTTTCGCGGCGCAGGCGCTTGGCCTCGTTCGAGGCCTCCTTGAACACCTCGTACTGGCTGATCTTGGTGAGCTGGCGGACCGGGCCCACGGGGGTGACACGATAGATGTAGTAAGGCATCGGTTTATTCCACGTAACGTTTGCTGGCGCGGCGGGTGCCGGGCCGGGATTTCTGGATGATGACGCCTTTGACCACGTCGAGGCCGGCAATATCGGCCGCAGGATAAGCGGGATTCAACGCCTGCAATCGCCAGCCGGAACCCTGGCGGACCAACTGGCGGAAGATCCACTCGCCGGCCAGCTGCGCCAGCACGAAGGAACCATCGGTGGCCAGCCCTTCCGGTTCGATCAGGATCACTTCGCCTTCGAGGAACTCCGGCTCCATGCTGTCGCCCAGCACCATCAGGGCGAAGGGCTCGGCCGAAGAACAGGCGTCGAGTTCGGCGTCGACGCCCTGCGCCTGGATGGGAATGATGCGACGCGGCCGGGTCATGGTAACTCGATCATGGCTTCACAACGGCTCGACATGCAGTTGGCCCGGCGGTACGCCGGCGGCCAGCAGCGCGGTAGCCAAGGGTTCGACCGCTGCAGCGGCGCCGGCCAGATAGACGTCGCTTTGCGCCAATGCGGTGTTCGCCGCAAGAACGGCCGGCAGTTCATCGACGCCCAGCGCCCGATAGCTGAACTCGTCCAGCGCTGCGGCCCAGGCGCGGCACTGGTTGGGCAGGTACTGGCCGCCGGGCTGCGCGCTGGCCCAGTAGAGCGTGATCGACTCGGCGGCATCCACCGCAATCGCATGTTCAATCAGGCTGTTGATCGGTGCGAAGCCTTCCTCGAGGGCGATGAAAACCAGCGGCCGTGGCGAACCGTTTTCCAGCACGAAGCTGCCCCACGGCCCCCACACCGAAACGTCGTCGGCGACCTTGATGCGGTCGTCGAACACGCAGGCTGAAAAGTCGGCGCTGGCGGCACGGCGGTCGGTCCGGGCCACATGAAAAATCAGGTTGCGGTCGTCGCAGGGACAGCTAGCCACCGGGTATTCGCCATGCACATCGCTGCCATCGCCAACGCCGGCGCGAACGCCCAGGGTGACCCGCTGCCCGGCGAGAAAGCGCAGGCGGTTGCTGCGCGGCGTCTGCAGGTGCAGGCGCATCACGTCGGCGCTCAGCGCATCGATGCGGCGCAGCTTGGCGACGATGCGCTGTTCAGGGATGTCTTCCGGCGCGCCGGCTTCCAGCACTTCCAGCACCAGGTCCGAGCTCAGCGCCGTGCAGGCACACATCAGCACGTGGTTCTGCGCCTTCTCGGCTTCGGAAAAACGGTAGTCGGAAGGCGACACGGTGCGCGCCTCGCCGGCCACCACGCGCGCCTTGCACAGGCCGCAGACACCGTTGCCGCAACCGTAGTTGGGCGCCAACCCGGCGCGCAATGCCGCTTTCAACAGGGTTTCGGAACCCTCGACGAAGAACTCGCGACCGGATGGCTTGACCGTAACGTGGGCCGACATGACGCGCAGCATAGCATCGAGCGCCACGACGTCCTCGCCCGGCGCCGGCGCCGACAGCGCCCGTGCCAGGCCATCGTCGAGCAGCCGCGCCAGGTCCGCCGCCGCGGGTGCCGGTTCAGCATCGAGATGCCCGCGCAGGGTTTCGAACAGCGTGTGGTAGCGCGTCAGGGTGCGCTGCAGTTCGGCCAGTTCCTGGCCCTGGGCGAACAGGCGCTGGGCCAGCGCCTCCTGGGTCGGCAGCACGCGTTCGCGCAGCCGCCTGGCGAAGGCATCCTCGCGAATGGCGCGGGTCTTTTCGAAGCTGCCCGACTCCTCCAGATCGAGTTGCGGCCAACTGCGCTGCACGTCATCGACGGTCACCATGCCGTCGAAGGACGGCAGATCTCCCTCGCGGATGCGCTTTTGCAGCGCCACGCGGGAAATGCCGAGCAGATGCGCGGCACGGGAAATAGTCAGCCACTGGGACATAGCCGCAAGCATAGCAATGCCCGAGCCGCCGCAATTCCAAAATTTTTATGTCTCCAACCGCAGGGCGGAGACGGTATCCCTTTTCGGGGTATGTCCCCGACAATTGGAGGGGACGGTATCCCCTTGCGGGGTATATCCCCAACCGGAGGTTGGTGACGGTACCCCCAGGCGGGACAGGGTGGCTTGAGCCTCGGGAAACCCGGTAACGAAATCGGGTCCGTTGCAGCGCTGCGTGACTGACCGGCCGCGTGGCCGGTCAAACCGGGTCGCCGGCCCCCTAACCGCAGGTCAGGAACACGGGATCGATGGCGAATCGATTGGGACCGCGAAAAATCCGCGGCGGCGCCAAGTGCTCACTTCAGCTTCGCCAAAGCCCGCTCCAGCAATTCAATCTCGTCTTCGCAGTGCAGAATCTGCTCCTTGATCTCCTCGACATGCTTGTCGATCCTGCCGGTCTTCTTTGCGCCTTCCTTGATCTCGCCTTCAAGCCGCATCGCCTCATCCACATGACCCTTGGCATTCGCCGCCTTGATTTTTGCCTGGATTTCCGCCGTCCATGCGGCAGATTTCGCCATGCCGTCTTTGGTCCCGGCAGATGGCAGCTTGTGCTTCAATTGCTCTACTTCATGATTGTGGTCAGCAATCTTTTGCCGGATTGCATCGGCGGAAAGGCCGGAAAACGGATCTTCTTCCGACTTGCCGAAGAGCGACGTGAATAACCCCATGGTGGTTCCTTATTTTTGATCTGGCTGTGTCGAATGCGATTCAAACGGCGGTCGCACGACAAGACAATAGCAGATCAGGCAAGTCTAAAGACCCGCGATGCAAGGGTCAATCACCCGCAATGCAGTTTGACGGTCTCCATTGCCGCGCCAGCAGATGTTTTCCTCCGTGCGACACAACTGAATGTGCCGAAGACCAGGGAAATTGGGCTGGTGCAGTACCGCAGGCAACAAGCGGTTCATGGCCCGGGATCCGGTCAGGAATTCAACACGGCCTTAGCGCGGCAGATCAAGCAGGATGCCGGTGCGGGGCTCGGCACCTGGCTCAAAGATGACTTCCACCAGCAGTTGGCTTTTCACCGGGTAGCCGGTGATCAGTCCCGGTGCGAAGCGTTCGTTGATGAAAGCCGTGACCACCGATTCTTCAAAAATGCCCCCGGGAGCGGCTTTAACGATCTGGTGCGAATCGACCGTGCCGCGTTCGTTGATGAGCAGCAGCAGGACAACATTCCCGGCCAGGTCGCCGACCAAGGGCGGATAGGCCGGCCGTATCGGTTTAAGCGGCGTCGGGCGGCGGTGAAGATAGCGGGCGGAGTAATACCAGGGTCCGGAAACGATCCCCGCCATGGCGGCGCGGTACGGTGTGCTGGGAACGGCGGGTTGCGGGCCGGGCGGTGATACCGCGCCCGGCACCGTCGTCGCCGGCGCTTGCTTTGGCGGCGGCGGGCTGGGTTCCGCGGCAGCGCGAACCAACAAGGAGGGAAGGACTTCAAGGACCTGCGGCGGCGAGATGATCGGCGCGAAGCTTACGGTCAGCCCCGGCGATTCGATTTCCGAGGCGGGACCTTGCACGGAAAAGTCCGCCGGTCCGAAGGAATTCAGGACGATGCCATGCAGCAACAGTGACAGACCCAGGCTGAGCGCCGGTCTGCGCCACGAATGCGCGGACAGCCGGCCCTCAAGCATCAAGCCGGCCATCCTCGCGTGACATTTACTGCACGATTTCGCGCCAGCTGACCCGTTTGCCCGTCGGCGGCGCCACGTTGAACGGGGCTTCCACCGTCAGTTGCTGGGCGCCGGATGTGGTTGCAATGACCACGGTTTTCCCGCTCGGCAGGCGCACGATGTTAAGACCGACGGCCAGGGATTCCTGCCCCCCCGCCCCGACCAGGCGCCGCCCCACGACACCATCCGACTCGACCGCCGCACCGTCTTCGTTGTTGAAGTAGTTCAGCCAGGCGTAGCCACCGATGTTGCAGGCATTGCTCTCCGGAACGTTGCTGGCAACCACCAGCGTACCCAGTTGCAGCTTCATGTCGATGTTGACCCGTTCGCCGCTGTCGGGCAGGTCGGCAAACCAGCCGTCTGACGAGCCGCAATTGGCCGTACAGCCATTGGTGCGGAAGGCACTGGTTCCCGAGCCCTGGTTGGTGATGGTCATTTCGCGCAGATTGGTGCGCAATCCGGTCAGCGCGGTAGTGCCCAGGGTATCCCGCAGCCCCCAGATCGTCTGGCCCTGGGAGTTGCTCAAGTCGGTCGTGCCGATATACCTGCCGGTGCCGACGTAGATGACGGCATCGCCGCCCACTTCCGCCAGTTCCGGTCGGGTGGTGATCGGCTGGCCCACACCCAAGGCATCGACCACGGTGGCGACCCGCGTCGCTTCGCGGCCGGCAGCATTGAGGATGTCGTTGATATCGAAGCGCCAGACATTGCCCAGCAGATCGACGCCGTAGACCCGCTCGGTCGTGTTGTTGCGCAGCGAATTCAGCGTCCAGCCGGCAGTGCGGTTGAGGCCGCTCGGATCGGTCGACGTACCGGCACCGGTGCTGATCTTGTACAGGATCTTGCCGGTCATCGCTTCCAGCACATAAAGGTAGCCGAAACCATCGCCGGCGACGGTCGGAGAATTGACGTTGTTGTAGCCGGAGGTCACGATCACGACCCAGCGCCCGTCGGTCAGCTTGGTGATGAGCGGGTTGTTGAAGCTGTAGCCGAGATGGCAATCCGAATACTGCGCGCTTGCCGGCGCCTTCGTGGTGGCATTGACGGTCACGCAATTGGTGGCGTCATGCTTGAATTCCCAAAGCGCCTTGGGCGTTGCCGGATCGGTGACATCCAGTGCGTAATAGCCTTTGCCCCCCTTGTTGAGTCCGGCGACCAGTATGGTCTTCCACGTCGGCGTCAGCGGCACCAGGGTCACCGGATCGATCGGAGCGGGATCGAGGACATCCCCCACCGCCGGCGTGCCATCGACCGAAAAGAGATGCTCGGTCGCGTAGGTCTCGCTCGCAAGCCGGTAGAGGTCGGGCAGCACCATGGACGGCATGAAGGCCCAGGCTTCCTTGCCGCCGTCGGTATCGAGAATCGAGGTGCCGGCATAAACCGCGTGCAGCATGCCGTCGTTCGAT
>JBIJDJ010000175.1:0-6284 GCA_044344175.1 Sulfuritalea sp. | reverse complement strand
ACGAAACGTCAGGAATTGCCCTGGCAGGAAGGCCGGCAAGGGCTGCCCGTCTTCGGGCACCAGATAGAAGGAGCAGACCGACTGCAGGGCATCCTCGAAAACCTTGCGCTCCACCCGGAAGGATCGGAAGCCTTGCCAGGCGGGCGCCACCGGTTCCGGTTCTTCAACCAGGAGCGCTGGCCGAGGCGGCGGCAGGTTCAGTTCATGGTCGCGTCCCTGAAGCGCCCTATATTCCTGCCAGTGCCGCCAGAAGCCGATGCCGAGATACAGCGCGACCTGCATGCCAATTCCCAAGGCGATCCACAGCAGCAACGAAAGTGAGTTCATGTTCCCCTACGGCCGTCAAACATACTGCACCGGAACCCACGCTCTCCGATGCAAGACCTGCAGGCGGGTGAGGTGCACGTTTTCTTCCTGAACATGAGGGAGAAGACTGCACCCCCAAGCTTAAGGAAACCTTAACCTTGTTCACTGTATGCTTATTTCCGTTCGTGGAGCGCAGGCTTTCCCTTGTTGCTCCACCCCTTGTCAAACAGCTTCGATTGTGACCCGCCTTACAATCCTTCCCATGAGAATCCTGCTGGTTGAAGATGATGCCCTGCTCGGCGACGCGCTCCAGGTCGGCTTGCGCCAGGCCGACTACGCGGTCGACTGGGTGCGGGACGGCATCAGCGCCGAGACTGCGCTGATGGCGGAGGACTACGCTGCCGTGGTCCTCGATCTCGGCCTGCCGCGACTGGACGGACTCGAGGTGCTGCGCCGCCTGCGGGCCAAGAAGAAGATCCTGCCGGTGCTGATACTCACCGCCCGTGACACGGTGGACGACCGCATCAAGGGCCTTGACGCCGGCGCCGACGATTACCTGGTCAAGCCCGTCGACCTGGGCGAACTCGCGGCACGCCTGCGTGCCCTGCTGCGCCGCGCCGGCGGGCAGTCGTCGCCCCTGCTGGCGACCGCGGATGTGACGCTCGATCCCGCGACCCGGCAGGTCACATCCAGGGGGCTGGAAGTCGAACTCTCGGCCAAGGAATACGCACTGCTGCATGCCCTGATGCAGCAACCCGGACGCGCCCTTTCCCGCGCCCAGCTGGAACAGCATCTCTACGCCTGGGGCGATGAAATCGGCAGCAACACGGTCGAGGTCTACATCCACCACCTGCGGCGCAAGCTCGGGGCGGAGGTGATCCGCACCCTGCGCGGCATCGGTTACGTCGTCGCCAGGCCAGGCACTCCGCCATGAAGCGACCGCTGTCCCTGCGCAGCCGGTTGGTCGGACTCACGCTGCTAGCCGTCGCCCTGGTCTGGCTGCTGACCGCTTTCGTCACCTGGCGCGAAACCCGCCATGAACTGGAAGAGCTGCTGGCCCACCCGCCGAGCACCAGCGCCGCCCACTTGACCAAGGAACGCAATGAGATCGCCGGCAAGATTGCCGAGCAATTGCTCAAACCGATGTTGTACGGTCTGCCGGCACTGGCCTTGCTGCTGGTAATCGTGATCGGCTTTGCGCTGGCCCCCTTGCGCCAGCTCGCGCGCGATGTCGCCGAACGCGGCCCCGACCGGCTCGACCCGCTACCACTTGAGTCGCTACCCACTGAAGTCGCACCACTGGTAACACGGCTCAACAGTCTGTTCGCCGACATCGTGCGCTCGCTGGAAAACGAGCGTCGCTTTACCGCCGACGCGGCCCACGAACTGCGCACGCCGCTGGCCGCGCTCAAGGCGCAGGCGCAGGTGGCGCTGGCTTCGGTCGATGACGCGGAGAGGCGGCGCGCGCTGACGCAAATTCTCGTCGGCTGCGACCGCGCCACGCATCTGGTGGTGCAGTTGCTGACCCTGGCGCGGCTCGATGGCGGCACACCGCACCCGATGCAGGACGTGGCCCTGCGCCAGGTCGCCGAAGAAGTCCTGGCCATGAGCGCCGGCGATGCCATCGAGCGTCACTGCGACCTGGTACTGAACGACGAAGACGCTCCGGTGCGAGGCGATCCCCTGCTGCTGCAGGTCCTGCTGCGCAACCTGGTCGACAACGCCCTGCGCCACGGCGGCGCCACGCAAATAGAGATTTCCATCGCGCAGGAGGGCAAACACGCCGTGCTGACCGTGCGCGACAACGGACGCGGCATCGCCGCCGCCGACCTCGAGCGCGTACAGCAACGCTTTTACCGTGGCGCCAACGCCGACTTTTCTTCGTGCCAGGGCAGCGGACTCGGACTTTCCATCGTCAAGCGCATCGTCGAACTGCACCAGGGCCGGCTGACGATCGCCACGCCGGACAGCGGATCCGGTATCGCAGTTATCATTGCCTTGCCGCGCGGATAAACTTCCGCCGCCTGACGTGTTACCGCGTCAGCCTGATGAAAGCTCGACGCTGCAATGACATCCGAAACATCCGAAACACCGGAAACAGTCCCTGCCGTCCCTTGGCACGCCCTCTCCGCTGCCGACGCTACCAACCATCATGCCGTTGATCCGGCGCAGGGGCTGAGCGAGGACGAGGCCGCCGCCCGCTTGGCGCAGCACGGTCCCAACCGGCCACGCAGCACGCCGGGGCGCAGTGCGCTAGCGCGTTTCGGCGCCCAGTTCACCCAGCCGCTGGTACTGGTCCTGATCGCCGCGGGAGTTGTCACCGGCGCCCTCGGCGAGTGGGTCGATACCTCCGTGATTTTCGGCGTGGTGATCGTCAACGCCTTCATCGGCTTCATCCAGGAGGGCAAGGCCGAGCAGGCACTGGCGGCGCTGGCCCGCGCGGTTGCCACCGAAGCCACAGTGGTCCGCTCCGGCCGCCGCCGACGCATGGATGCGGCGCACCTGGTTCCCGGCGACGTGGTCTGGCTGGTCGCCGGCGACAAGGTGCCGGCCGACCTGCGCATCCTTTCCGGCAAAGCTTTGCGCACCATAGAGGCGGCGCTGACCGGCGAGGCGGCGCCGATCGACAAGCGTCACGAGCCGCTGCCCGCCGACACCTTGCTCGCCGACCGGCGCAACATGGCCTATGCCGGTACCACGGTGGTCGCCGGCCAGGGCAACGGCCTCATCGTCGCCACGGCGGACGCCACCGAAACCGGGCGCATTGCCGGGCTGATCGCCGCCGCACCGGAGATGGCCACGCCACTGACCAAGAAAATGGGCGAGTTCGCCGGCTTGCTGCTCTGGGTCATCCTCGGCCTGGCGGCGCTGACCTTCGCCATCGGTGTCTGGCGCGGCGAACCCTGGAACGCCATGCTGATGGCCGCCGTGGCGCTGGCCGTGGGTGCCATCCCCGAGGGCCTGCCGGCGGCGATGACCATCACCCTGGCCATCGGCGTCAACCGCATGGCCAGGCGCCGCGCCATCATCCGCCGTCTGCCTGCCGTGGAAGCCCTGGGCAGCACCACGGTAATCTGTTCCGACAAGACCGGCACGCTGACCGAAAATGCGATGACCGTCACCGAGCTGTGGGCCGGTGGCACCAGTGTCGCGGTCGAAGGCCACGGCTATGCGCCGGAAGGCGCGTTGAGCGGCGGCGAACCCGGCCCCGCGCTGCGCGAAACGCTGATCGCCGGAGCGCTTTGCAACGATGCCACGCTGGTTTTCGAAAGTCGGCGCTGGCAACACGCCGGCGACCCGACCGAAGTCGCCCTGCTGGTGGCCGCGCGCAAGGGCGGACTGGACGAGACTGCGCTGCGCCTTCTGTTCCCGCGCAAGGACGAACTGCCCTTCGATTCCGCGCGGCAGACCATGGCCACGCTGCACGAGGTCGAAGGACGGCCGACCCTTTACGCCAAGGGCGCCATCGAGAAAGTCCTGCCGGCCTGCGACCGGCTTCTGACTGCCGACGGCCACGAAGTTGCGCTCGATGCCGCAAGGCGCGAACTGATCGCGACGGCCGCCGCCGGCATGGCCGCCCGCGGCCTGCGCGTGCTGGCCATGGCCCGACGTCAGGCCGTGGCCGGCGGCGAACTCAAGGAAGAAGCGCTCGGCGCCGGCCTGGTCTTCCTCGGCTTCGCTGCCATGATGGATCCGCCGCGCAAGCAGGCGATCGCCTCGGTGCGCACCTGTCACACGGCCGGCATCAAGGTGAAAATGATTACCGGCGACCATGCCGAAACGGCACGGGCGATCGCCGCACAGATCGGCATCGTCAAGGACGCCGCCAGCGCCGAAGTGCTGACCGGCCGCGATCTGGCGCAACTCGATGACGCAGCGCTGCAGGCTGCTGCCAGCCGCGTCAATGTGTTCGCCCGCGTCGAACCGGAACAGAAGCTGCGCCTGGTGCGCGCCCTGCAGGCGCAGGGCGAGGTGGTGGCGATGACCGGCGACGGGGTGAACGACGCGCCGGCGCTGAAGCAGGCCGACATCGGCATCGCCATGGGTCTGGGCGGCACCGACGTCGCCAAGGAAGCCGCGGCGATGGTGCTGACCGACGACAACTTCGCCACCATCGAGGCGGCGGTCGAGGAAGGCCGCGGCATCTACGACAACCTCGTCAAGTTCATCACCTGGACCCTGCCGACCAACTTCGGCGAAGGACTGGTGATCCTGGCCGCCATCGTCGCCGGCGCGACCCTGCCGATCACGCCGCTGCAGATCCTCTGGATCAACATGACCACCGCCGTATTGCTCGGCCTGCCGCTGGCCTTCGAGCCGGCCGAGCGCGGCATCATGCGCCGCCCGCCGCGCCCGCCCGGCGCAGCGGTGCTCGACGCCGTCCTGATCGGGCGCGTGGTGCTGGTCGGCATCCTGATGCTGGCCGGCTCCTTCGGCATGTTCCTGCTGGCGCTGGAGCGCGGACAGGCCATGGCCGAGGCGCGCACCATCGCGATGAACGTGTTCGTCGCCATCGAGATCGCCTACCTCTTCAGCTGCCGCTCGCTGCGCCTGCCGGTCACTGCCGTCGCCGCTTTTTCGAATCCCTGGGTCTGGGCAGGCGCCGGATTGCAACTCCTGTTACAGTTGGCGATCACCTACTGGGCACCGCTCAATGCGGCCTTCGCCACCGCCCCCATCGATGCCCGCGCCTGGGGCGAGATCGCGGCAATCGCGCTGGTGGCCATGGCCATCATCGAACTGGAAAAACGCTGGAGAGGAGCGACGAGATGAAAAAAATTGCTGCTTTGCTGCTGCTTGCACTTTGCGCCGGAGCGGCCGGGGCCGCAACGCCGGATGCCGGCAGCGAGCCGGTGGTCAGCGTCGAGATCAAGGACGGGGTGGTGTACACCAAGGCCGACGTCGCCATCCCGGCCAGCGCCCGGGAAGTTTGGGATGTGTTCACCGACTTCGACAACCTGCCGCGATACATCGCCAGCGTCACCTCGAGCAAGGTGCTTTCCCGCAACGGCAACGTACTGCGGGTGGCACAAACCGGCAAGGGCGGATTCGGGCCTTTCACCTTCGAATTCAAGACGGTCCGCGACGTGACGCTCAGCCCCTTCGAAAAATTCGACTCGCACCTGGTCGAAGGAAACATGAAACGCTTGTCCAGCACGACCGGGTTCGAAGCGGACGCCGGCGTGACGCGCGTTCATTACGTGGCGGAATCGGTTCCCGACACCTCGCTGCCGCTGGGTCTGGCCCGCTCGACGATCGAATCGAGCGCGCGCGAGCACTTCATGGAAATGACCCGGGAGGTCTTGCGCAGGAAGAGCCTCGCCGCCGCCAAGTAGGAGCGGGCTCGCTCTACTTCCAGAGTTCCAGCTTCTCGCCAGCCTGCTTCATGTGCTCGGCCTTGTTCTGCAGGAAGCGCTGGAACTCCGGTTCCTTGCGGTAGGCGCCGCTGGCAACGTACTCGAACGACGAGGTGAAGTGGAAGGGCCGCACGTAGGCTTCGACGCGGAAGACTTCGCGGCCGCGGTCATCGAAGAACACCACGCTCGGCGTGTAGCTGATCTTGAGTTCCCTGCCCCAGGCTTGCGCCGTCGTGCCGCGTCCGTCCGGCGTGGTCAGCGCCTCGCGACCGGATAGCGAAAAGCGCGCGACATCGAGCTTTGAAATTGCCGCCAGGGTCTGGTCGCGCTTGAAACCTTCCGCGTGCAGTTCATCGCAGGGCGCGCAGTGGCGCGTCTCGAACAGCACGGCCAGCGGCTTGTCGCCGGGCTTGCGGGCGAGGTTCAGGGGCGGCTTCATGAAGAAAACCTGGTCGTGGAGCGTGCTGCTGGCGCCGGTCTGCGGCACGGCCTTCATGTGCTCGGCAAACGGCAGTTTGCCTTCGAGCCGTTTCACCGAATAATCCAGAGCCGCGGAGAATCGATGCGGCGGGTAATAGCCGTTGATGCGGGCGATGATGTTGCCCTTCTCGTCAAGCAGCA
>JBIJDJ010000174.1:0-6293 GCA_044344175.1 Sulfuritalea sp. | reverse complement strand
GCCCCCGGGCGGGGGGCGTAGGGGGGGTTTCGCGCGGCACTGCCGCGCGCCACCGTAGCCGGCGGGTTGTGCAAAACCCGCCGTGGACGGTTGGGAGGGGGTGTGGTCAATACCCCGCGCTCGCGCGGGCGGCCCGGCGGGACGCCTGACCATGGCCAAACGCATCAGCCTGCGCGAGTTCCAGCAAGGCCTCTCCGAGCGGCTCGTGTCCGCGCGGCGCGGCGAGGGTGCCCAGGTCTTGCTCGGCATCGAGTCCGGCTCTGACGACCTTCCCGGCGGAAGTCATTGGCTGATCGATCTTGCCGACTCGGGTGAAGTCACGCCTCTGCCACCACTCACTCCCGCTCCCCTGACCCGCCCCTGGTTTGCCGGCATCGCGAACATCCGTGGCGTACTGTATGGCGTGGTGGATTTTTCTGCCTGGCGCGGCGGCGCACCTACGCCGTGCAACGCGCAATCGCGCCTGCTGCTGGTCGGCGCCCGACATGGCGTCAACAGCGCCTTGCTGGTGCGTCGCGCGCTGGGTCTGCGTCCGCAGTTGCAGATGCATGCAGCAGGTGAGACGAAAGCTCCCGCAGGGGCGCACGGCGCTGATGAAACAGCGCCCTGGCTCGGCGGCCGCTTCAAGGATGCTCAAGACCAGATCTGGACCCAGTTGCGCATCCCGGCGCTGTTGTCCGACCCCAGCTATCTCGATATCGCTCTGTGAGCGTTCCGCAAAGGACTAACCATGGCCTTCAAGCTTCCCTTCAACTTGCCGACACTCGACCGCCGCAGCCGCTCATCGCCTCCGACACCGGTGGCAGCCGGAGCGCCGGCGGTGGACCGCCGCGGCAGCAGGGGCAACAGGCTGCCCTTGATCGGCCATTTGGAGATCCAGACCCAGTTTCGAATTCTGGGTACGGTATTCCTGATCAGTCTGCTGATCTCCGTCGCTTCAATCTTCATGCAAGTTCAGGCCACAGCCCGAGGTACCACCTTTCTGTCGGTCGCCAGTCACATCTCCTCGCTGACCCAGCAGATCCCCAAAGCCGCCCTGAATGCCATGCAGGGACAGAAGGAAGGCTTCACGGAACTGCGCGATGCCCGCGACAGTTTTGCCAAACTGCTCGAAAGCCTGGAGGAAGGGGGCGAAGTCAAGGGCATCAAGGTGGCGGCCACCAGTGTCGAAGCGCGGCCCGCACTCGAGGCCTTGCGCGCAGGCTGGTCCAAGCAGAGCGAAACCATCTCCCTGTTGCTGGCGCAGGAGAATCGCTTCACGGCGATCGGCCGTCTCGCCACCGAATCGGTGCAGCAGGGTCAGACAATGGACAAAGAGGCAGACGCCGCCGGCGGCAAGCTGCCTTCCCTGACAGAGTACATCCTGCGTGCTGCTATCCAGTTGGCATGGGCGCCCGGTTTCGATGAAGCCCTGGCAGGACAACTGGCAAAAGATATCGCCATCGCACTGGAATTGGCCCCCGCCAACACCCAACTGGCCAAGAGCCTGAAAGCAATGCAGTTGTCCATGGCTACGCTGTCCGGCGACCTCAAACCGCTGCTGCGGGCGCGCAATGCCAGCAGCACGCTTATTGCCGGTTGGCGCGGAATGACGGTGAATACCGAAAATCTGGTCAAAATCTATGAAAGCGAGATCGCCGGCCAGGATATTTCTTCCGTCTCGGCCGCCGTATTCGGCTCGCTGGCTTTGCTGATGCTGGTACTCATGGTCAAGGCCTTCAACGACGAAGGCCAGCGCCGCAGCAATGAGGCCGATCACCAGCGCCGCGTTGCCGAGGCGGACAAGGACGCAACGCAGGGCGCCATTCTGCGGCTGATGAACGAAATGGGCGACCTCGCCGACGGCGACCTGACTGTCCGCGCCACCGTGTCCGAGGACATCACCGGAGCCATTGCCGACTCGGTGAACTACACCGTCGAAGAACTCGCCGTACTGGTGCGCCGCATCAACGATGCCGCCCTGCGCGTCACCAGCGCCTCGAACGCCGCGCAGGGCACCTCCAACGACCTGCTCGCCGCCACCAAAGTGCAATCGGCTGAAATCATGAGCGCCAACGCCGCGGTTCTGGAAATGGCCAACTCGATGAAGACCGTATCCTCCTCTGCCCTGGAATCAGCCCGCGTCGCAAACGCGTCGCTCGAAGCGGCACAGAAGGGCTCGGCGGCTGTATCAAACTCGATTTCTGGCATGAACGAAATCCGCACCCAGATCCAGGAAACTTCCAAGCGCATCAAAAGACTCGGTGAATCCTCGCAGGAGATCGGCGAAATCGTTGAACTGATTTCCGACATTACCGAGCAAACCAACGTGCTGGCCCTGAACGCAGCCATTCAGGCGGCCTCGGCCGGCGAAGCGGGACGCGGCTTCTCGGTGGTGGCCGAAGAAGTACAACGACTGGCCGAGCGCTCCGGTGAGGCGACCAAGCAGATTGCCGCCATCGTCAAGACGATTCAGACCGACACTCACGATGCCGTGGCCGCCATGGAACACTCGACCCAGGGCGTGGTTGAAGGCGCCAAACTGTCGGATGCCGCCGGTCGGGCGCTCAACGAAATCTCCAGCGTGTCGCAGGATCTTGCCCACCTGATTCAAGCGATCTCGACCGACACCCAGGCTCAGGCCGACATTGCCACCAAGGTGGCGGACTCGATGCAGGACATTCTGCGCATCACCGGCCAGACCACCACCAGTACGCAACAGACCGCCGTGTCAATTGGCGAACTGACCGAACTCGCTGTCGAACTGAAGGGTTCGGTCTCGGGTTTCAAAGTGTGAATAACAAACTGATCAACTACAGTGTGACGAATCGCTTTTCATGAGCATGGATCTCGACATCGGTCCGCTTTCCTGGGTCAAGGGAGAAATCGACCTTGCACTGGAGCGCGCCGGCCTGAGTCTTGCTGCCCACGCCGCCAACCCGTCGGGCGACGAGCTGAAAAAGGCGTGCGCCGGCATGCACCAGGCGCATGGTGCGCTGGCCATTGTCGGGCTGGACGGCATTACCGAATTCGCCGATGCGATAGAGCAGTTGCTGGCCGCGCTGGCCGATGGCACCGCGCCGGACGCCGACGCCGCCACGGTGGCTGCCCAAGGCGGGTTTGCCGCGTTGCGCGGTTATCTCGACGACCTGATGGCCGGCCACCCCGATCAGCCGCTGAAACTTTTTGGGCCCTACCGGGCAATGGCGGTGGCGCGCGGTCAGCTGGCGCCCGGACCGATTGCCCTGTTTTTTCCCGATCTCACCCAGCGTCCGCCGAAACGCGAGAAGGATTTTCCGGTGCTCGCGCCCGACGCTCTCGCGGCGCGACTCAAGGCAGCGCGCCTGGGCTTTGAACGCGGGCTCCTGAAGTGGCTCAAGAACGATCCCAAGGGCATCGCCGAGATGAAGGTCTCGGTGACGATGATCGAAATGACGCGCGCCACGCCGGCTGCCCGTGCCTACTGGTGGGTCGCGCTGGGCGTACTTGATGCCCTCGCCGCCGATGGCCTGACCGACGCGACACAGGCAAAAATGTTTGCCATGCGCCTTGGCGCGCAGATCAAGAAGTTCATCGAAGGCAACGTCGAAACGAACGAGCAGCTGTTGCGCGAAGCGCTTTACCAGGCGGCCTGCGCTAACGCCGGCGGCGAGGCCCTGGCCGTCGTGCGCGCCGCCTACCGCCTGGACGGCATGGTCCCCACCGCAACGCCCTCGGAGACCGAACGGCTGCTGCCCATCGTGCGCCGTTTGCGCGATTTGCTGGCGGCCGCCAAGGACGACTGGAACCGGCTTTGTGCCGGCACCGCCGCCGCACTGCCGCCGTTTCATGAACGCGCGCAGAAAATTGCCGAAGAAGGCGCCGCTACCGGTCAGGCCGACTATGTGCGGCTGACGGCGGCCATTCTGCAGCAGACCGACCAGTTGCGCCGCGATCCGGCACGGCACAACGAGGCCATGGCGCTGGAGATCGCCACCGCGCTGGTGCTCGCCGAATCCGCGCTCGAAAATTTCCAGTCACTGGATGCCGAGTTCGCCCACTCGACCGATATCGTCGTGAACCGTCTCGCCGCGCTCGGACGCGGCGAAGAACTCGGCCTGATGGAATTGCCCCATCTCGATGCGATGTCGCGCCGGGCCCAGGAACGGCTACTGCTTGAATCGGTGGCACGCGAAATCCGCTCCAATCTCGGCGCCATCGAAACCACGCTGGACGCCTACTTCCGCGACACCTCTCGCCAGGCGACGCTGGCGGCGGTCGCGCAGCCGATTCGCCAGATCCAGGGCGCGCTGATGGTGCTGGGACAGGACCGTGCGAATGCCGTGCTCGGAGACTGCGCACACGAGATCGGGCGTTTCGCCGAGCCGGGCTTCACGCCGCAGGCCAATGACTTCGAAGAAGTGGCGAAAAAGCTTTCGGCACTGGGCTTTTTTGTCACCCAGTTGCAGGGTGGCGCTGCCGATATCGACGCCATCCTTGAACCACCCCCCGTGGCTCAAGTTGTCCGCGAGGAAGCCGAACCCGTTGTGCCGATGCAGGTGACAGTCCCCGCGCCTGCGGCGCCGGAAGCGGTTGCGCCTGCCGCCGAAGCGGTTGCCGCTGCACCTGAACCAGAGCCGCAACAGGAACCGGCCGCAGTGGAAGCGGCGGCTGAAGAGGCGGCGGAAGAAGCGCTGCCGGACTTTGAAGTGGAAGGTTTTGAGGCACCCCCGGAGCTCCAGCCCGAAACGCCGGTCGTGGCCGTCGAAGCCCCCGCTCCGTCGGCGGAAACCACACGCATGATGGAGGCCAGCGAGGAAGACCTCGATGCCGAGCTGCTGGGCATTTTCCTCGAGGAAGCCAAGGAAGTGCTGGCCACCATCGATCAGCAACTGCCACAGCTGCATGCCATGCCAGGCGACCATGAGTCGCTGGTCACGGTGCGTCGCAGCTTCCATACGCTGAAGGGCAGCGGCCGCATGGTCGGCCTCGCCGATCTGGGCGAAGCCGGCTGGGCCGTGGAACAGGTGCTCAACGCCTGGCTGCACGAGACGCGCCCCGCCACGCCCGCCCTGCTTGCCATGCTCGACCTCGCAGCAGGGATTTTCAAGAACTGGATCGCGCAGCTCGAGGGCGGTGGCAGCCGCCACTTCGACGCTACCGAATTGATCCGGCAGTGCGACAGCCTGGGCGGAGCCGAAGATGCCGAGCCCGCAGCCGCCGTCCCGCCAGCGCCGACTATTGAGCAGGTAACCCCGGAAGAAGTTCCGCCCGAGGAAGTTCCACCCGAGGAAATCGAGGAGATCCAGACTACGGCAGAGGTGGTCGCCTTCCCGTCGCCACCGCCGATCCGGGTCGGCGACGTCGAGGTATCCCCCACGCTCTACAATCTCTATCTCGACGAAACCCGCGAATACGTCGCGACGCTGCAAGCCAATCTCGGTCTTGAAGAAGTGCCCGGCAACGACGTTCTCCGTGCCTCGCACACCACCGCCAGCATTTCGGCTGCAACCGGCTTCATGCCAATTTCAAGCCTCGCCCGCGCGCTTGAAAACGCACTGGTGCGCTTGTCCCTGGTGTACGCCATTCCGAGCGACGCACAACGCTTCGTTTTTGCGCGCTGCGCCGGTGCCCTCGAAGGCATGCTGGGCGCCGTTGCGGAACGCCGCATGCCGGGCGAGGAGGCATCTCTCACCGCTGAGCTCAATGCCATGATGCCAGTGGAGGCACCTATCCAGTTGGTCGTCGAACCGCCTGTCGAGCCGGTCATCGAACCTCACGTCGAACCGACCGTCGAACCGACCGTCGAACCGGTCGCCGAACCGATCGTCGAACCGATCCTCGAACCTCACGCCGAACCCGCCGTCGAACCGGCGGTGCCCGAAGTCACCATCACCGCAGCGGAACGCCGCGCTGCCCGGATCGAAAACGAGATCGATCCGCAGATCCTGCCGCTGTTCCTCGAAGAAAGCGTCGATCTGATGCGCGAGATCGGTGCCACGCTGCGCGAATGGCGGGAAGCGCCGACCAATGCCGAGATCGCCCGCACGCTCCAGCGCGCCCTGCACACGCTCAAGGGCAGCGCCAGGATGGCAGGTGCCATGGGCTGCGGCGAGCTGCTGCATTCGATGGAAGACCGGATCGACCAGGCGGTGCGCATGAAGTCGGTGCAGTCCGCCACCATCGACGGATTGGAGACCTCCTACGACCGCGCGGCCATGCTGATCGAGCATCTGCGCAATCCCGACGCGGCGCCACCGGAACCCGAAGCGACGGAAATGCTTGCGACAAGTCCCGACGTCGCCGTCGAATCGCCGGGGGCCGAAGAACGGCAG